>CALBKP010000001.1 GCA_937895825.1 uncultured Alistipes sp.
TGTATCGTTTATTCGTTTCGGGTTTTGTCAGAGCCTTCTTGCAGATAAACGGAAGTCAGCTCCACACTTTCTGTTTTTATTTACCCCACCATAGAGGAGCGTATGGTTTTGAGCAAAGATAATTAACTAAAAATATAATAGCGTATGACAAAACACAAGCAGAGAGACTACCTCACTCCCGAATTTGATGTGCTTGAAATTGAAGTAGAGCAAGGTTTTGGAGGTAGCGGAGGGCAACTTCCCGAATACGAGGAGGACGACGATGTAATTATTCTTGGATAATACTAACAATCAATAACAACAAACACTATGAAGAAGATTCTATTTTTAGCCACCATGCTGGCAACCCTTTTCGCATCATGCCAAAAGGAGAGTTTCGTAGAGCCTACAATCGAGGCAAGCGACGATTTTACAGCATCATTTGCTGATACTCGTACCGAGCTTGACGGTAATGCCGTTGTTTGGTGCGAGGATGACTTGCTAACAATCTTTACCAAGACTTCTCACAACCGTAAGTATCAGGTTAAGGAGTTGTCAGACGATGGTCGCACTGCCACTTTTGGTTATGTATCGTTTACGGGCAACAACGATATAAAGATTACCACGAACTACGCTTTGTATCCCTACGATGCTGATGCAACACTTACAGCAGGTGTTGTTACTACCAAATTGCAGGCTACGCAGACCTATAACGGAGCAAACGGCAGTTTGGGTTATGCTCTTATGGCTACTCAGTCAGCAACAAATAACTTCTCGTTCAGAAATGCTGGCTCATTGTTGCGCTTCAAAGTATCGAAGATTGTGCCTGATGAGTTTACTCTAAACTCAATCAAGATTACTTCCGCAAGTAACAATATTGCGGGTGAGGTGACTATCAACCTTAATAGTGCTGAGGCAAAGGCTCTTGTGACATCAAATGGCGTTAAGGAGATTACCCTTACTGATATCAACTACGCAGTTACAACAGATGTTGAGGAGTTCTACGTTGCTATGCCATCTATGAGTTTCGAGGATAAGGAGTTGACCGTTACGTTTGTCTTTGAGGAGGGTGAGAAGGTCTTTGAGTTGCCCGCCTTTGACCTTGAGCAGGGCAAGATTAAGAGCATCTCATACGAGATTAACGATGCCGAGGACTTTACGGGTGGCACTCCCGATAGTGGTGAGATTGTGCCTGTTGCCAAGCCTGCCGCAAACGAGATTTGGTATACAACAACGGATGGAGAGATTGCAGAATTGGCATGGACAGTTACAAATAAAATAAATCCTGCACCAACTCAGTCTTATAGGGATGATATCGGTTGTTATGTTGTGACATTTAGCGAAGAGTGCTATGATAGTTCGGGCCGGCCAAGTCCTTGTGGATTCTCATTATTCGATGATAATAGCAAAAATAAGATTAAGACATTGCAGTTCTCTAATGGTGACCGACTGTTTGATAATTTTGTTAATGATGTCGCAGCATGGGAAGAAAGCGAAATGACATCCTTAGAAGAGATAAACATCCCTGATAATGTAACATATATAAGGGAAGGTTTGTTTAGCGACTTATTTAACCTTATAAGAGTAACAATTGGTAGTAATGTAACCTCAATTGAGGACAGAGCATTTCAAGGTTGTCAGGGTATTACCAGTATCACTCTACCAGAAAACTTAGAGTCTATTGGATCTTTGGCGTTTTGGGATGCGGGCATAACTGAACTCATAATCCCTGATAAGGTACAAACATTATATACTGGTAATGTACCCAAATCTGTGGTTAGTTTAACAATTGGCAGTAGTGTGACAAATCTTAAAGAGGATGTATGGACAACTCGTGATTTGTCTGTTGTTTATTGTAAACCAACAACACCCCCAGATAATCTCAAATTCCTGTTTTATGAGATTGATCGTGATATGACTGTGTATGTCCCTACAAACTCTGTCGATGAGTACAGGACTATTTTGGGCCAGTATGATAGAGTGACGGTAGAAGAGTCCGATTTCTAGAAGATAAAACAACGACAAAGGTGGCGTATGCAGTGAACCGTGTAGTTCGCTCATACGCCACTATTGTTTATTCACAATGCATCTTCGAAAGATGCTTGATTTCAGTGCTTTACTTTCAAAAGTTTTATTTACCTTTGCACTTATAGTTTTTTGACTTAATTACGACCTCCATGTAGTCTTCTATGTAGGATTCCGCAATTTTCGCAAAAACCGACAGCGTCAGCGTCTTCGAGAATAATTTGTACGCAGGTAGTCCATTGGCGTGAAGTGCGTCTTGCGCTTCTCGCCATCGAGCATGACTACATCGGTGCGTATCTGAGCACGACGGCCATCAATCACGTAATCGCGGATAAACTGCTTGATAAGGTCGCACTTATCGATAAGAGGTGTGCCAGCCAGCCTATGATCCGCATACTCTGCCGAGTAGAACCAATAGGGCGACTCAAGTTTATCGAGCTGCTTAGCGATATATTTCGAGCCGTAGAAGCCTACGCCCATAATTGAGGACTTGTGATAAGGCACGTTGCTATCCGACGTGCCATGGAATAGAAGCATAGGTGCGGGCTCGCTCTGAAACTTAGGCTTGCCATCCTTCGAGAAGATAGCACCAGCGCATGCCACAACAGCTGCGTAGCGAAAATCATCGGGCAGTACCTCCGCAACCTCCGCGCCATTGCACCTCAGCCACTCGGCCTGCAACGAGGCGATAGCGCCAGCACTCGAACCACTAAGCATAATAGTCTGAGGATCAACACCCCACTCCGCGGCATTCGCCAAGATATAGTTTGTTGCGGCGTAGATATCCTCGGCGGCGACGCTCACGGCGCGGTTCATCACGTCGATAACATCACGCACCTTACCACCACCCTTGAAGCCCTTAAGACCCAAGCGGTAGTCGATAGATACGACGACGATGCCTTCGCGTGCGAGGCTCTCGAAGTAGCCGAGATAGAAGGGCGTGTTACGCTCACCCTGCACAAAACCGCCACCAAAGGCAAATATCATACAGGGATGCAAGGCTGCATCGTCATCGCCCGCAACCGTGTACCTATCAAGGTATAGCTCCTGCCCCTCGTGCGTAGCGTAGCGGAACGTCTGACACTCAACGCTCTGAGCCGAAAGTGTAGCACTAAGCCCCAAAATAAACACCGCCAACAGAAATATACGCTTCATAATCAACATATTACCAATTACTCACTACTAATTATTATTGCAGCTATTTCTCCCACTCGCCAATCTCCATATTACGTATCTCTCCAGCCTCAAGGTCGAAACGCACCGCCGTACGCACCTTATGTATGCCATAGATGCCCGCAGCTCCTGGATTTATGAATAACAGGTCGTAAATAGGGTCGTAGATAACCTTCAAGATGTGGGAGTGTCCCGCAATAAATATCTTAGGTCGCGCACCGTGAATGTGCTGCAGGGCCTTGGGATAATAGTGTCGCGGATAGCCACCAATATGTGTCATAAGCACCTTCGCACCCTCCACCTCAAAGAGGTTAAACTCGTGGTAGACACGACGCATAACACCACCGTCAATATTGCCATATACAGCCCTCAGAGGACGAAACTCAGCAATGCTATCGGCCAACTCCAACGAGCCGAAGTCGCCAGCATGCCAAATCTCGTTGCACGGAGCGAGAAACTCTCGCAACACATCATCAAACGTGCCATGCGTATCCGATATAACACCAATCTTCATAAGTAGAATATTAACTCCTACGCAAAGGTACGAAAAAGTATTAAACTTACATCACGTGATAGCCTTGAGTGTTGCAGGATTTTGTCGTAGTTGGGATATCATTATGATAGAGAAGGTAGAAAAGCGTTGAATCGAGGCATATATTATTGATGAAAATTGGGAATTTATACGATAATTTTTATACCTTTGTGAGTTGTTAAACGTGTAGTTGCACTGCTAACCATTGAAGCGCATAGGATACATAGATGCACTGAGGGGATTGACGATGATACTCGTTATATTCAGCCACATTTACATTCCTAACCGAACGATTGTAAATCAGCTGTTTATCAACTTCCGCATGCCTTTGTTCTTCTTCATCAGCGGTCTATTGTCGCTACGTTTGGCACAAGAGTGGAGCAGAGAGGAGTTTCGCCGACGTATTACCACCAAGGCACGTACGCTTCTCCTGCCGATACTGCTCTTTGGCACCGCTTATGCCCTCGTGCGAGGCTTTAGCATCGAGGAGTTCATCTTTCACGAGCGAAAGTTGGGCTATTGGTTTACGCTCGTGCTGTTCGAGATGCTCGGCATATATTACCTCATGCGCTACCTTGTGGCACGTAGTACGAGGGCGGTGAGTATCACACGATTGGTGGGTTGGTTCTTTGTTATTGCCGTAGGCTTGTCGTTCATATGGTCTGAGCCGTGGCTGAGTGCCAAGCTACCCACAGCCCTAAGCATCAGCAGCCTGCTGCGCTACCTGCCTTTCTTCGCCTTGGGACTCGTTGTTGGGTGTCATCGCGAGGAATTTGACAAGTTTGTTGACCGTCGAGGCACGTATCTCGGCTCGATAGTGCTCTTCGGTCTGCTATCGTGGGCACGCATGGCCTTCGACGGAGGTGTCGACGTGGTTATATGCCTGCTTGTCGGCTTCTCGGGTATCGTGATGCTCTACGGCACATTTCGCCGCCTACGAACGCTATTGGATAGCAACTCCATCGTAGGACGGAGCATGCAGTATGTCGGACGACACACATTGGAGGTATACGTCATCCACTACTTCCTGCTTATAGGTTTCACCAAGGTATTCTACCCCTATGTTGCAGCCTCAGCCTTCCCGCTATCGCCCGTTGTGGTTGGACTTCCCATAGCGATAGCCATCGCCACAGTATCACTTGCCATTGGCCGGGTGCTGTGCCGAAATAGATTTATCGCCCACTACGCATTGGGCAAGAGATAGACGACGTAAAACTTTTATAGTATGACACGCAGAATTATCGGCCTACTTATGGCCATCATCACCATCACCGCTGCCTCGGCCCAGCAGAACCTGTGGCAGAAGGATAACGCCGTATCGCCCGTTGTCAACAGCGACAATAGCGTCACGTTGCGTCTCTATGCCCCCGAGGCTGAGAGCGTGAAGGCTGAGGGCGACTTTGCCTCGGAGCCTATGGCCATGACCCGCCGCGAGGATGGCATCTGGGAGCTAACAACTACACCACTCGCTTCAGAGCTCTACACCTACCGTTTTACGGTTGATGGCATGCGCGATGTTCACGACCCCGCAAACTCGTATGTTATGCGCGATGTGGGCTCGCAGATGAACTACTTCATCATCCCTGGCGAGCGTGGCGACCTCTATGCCGCACAGGACGTGGCACATGGTAGCGTTGCACGCGTGTGGGCTAATGCAGGCGACGGCCGCGAGCGTCGCATGGTCATCTACACACCTGCCGACTACGAGGATAGCCGCCGTAAGTACCCCGTGCTCTATCTGTTGCACGGCATGGGTGGCGACGAGGAGGCATGGATCGCTACGGGTCGCATAGCCGAAATTATGGATAACCTTATCGCCAAGGGTCTTGCCGAGCCTATGATCGTCGTTATGACCAATGGCTGCATGCAGCACGTGGCAGCCCCAGGCTACTCGCACGAGGGCATGTGGCGACCCTATATGAGTGGCTCGATGGATGGCACGTTCGAGACACTCTTCCCTGGCATCGTGGAGTGGGTCGATGACCACTATCGCACCATCGCCAAGAAGGGGTCGCGAGCTATCGCTGGCCTCTCGATGGGCGGCTTCCATACGCTCCATATCTCTAAGGAGTACCCCACGATGTTCGATTATGTGGGTCTCTTCTCTGCTGCCGTTCTCCGTATGCGCGAGGGCGTGGCGCTCTACGACGATATGGAGGCGAAGCTCGCACGTCAGTTCGACGAGGGCGTAGCGCTCTACTGGATAGGTATCGGCAAGGAGGACTTCCTCTACGAAGATAACGTGCGTTTCCGCGCTATGCTCGACGAGGCGCAATACCCCTACATTTACCGCGAGAGCGAGGGTGGCCACACATGGCTCAACTGGCGCATCTACCTCACAGAGTTCGCACAGATGCTGTTTAAGTAGAACATATATATAAATAGCTAATAATAAAACATTAAAAAAATTTTACCAAATGAAAATCAACTCAAGAAATGAGGTTAGGGGCTATGAGGCACCCTACATCGAGGTCTGTGAGGTTATCGCAGAGAGAGGTTTCGAGGCTTCGCTACCGTTTGGCGAGGAGGGTTATGCTGGTCAGGATGGAAACGTTTTTGACTATGATGATGAACTATAAAAACTAATGCAACTATGAAAAAGATGATTAAAAATCTGATGCTTGTTGCAGTAGCTGCAATGGGTTTCACCGCATGTAACAAAGAGAACTTTGAGGAGGCAACAAACAACAGCAACGCACATGATAATATTGTCGAAATGACATTTATTGCTGGCGCTCCTGAGAGCCGTACATCTGTCGCTATCGATGGCGATGTAGCTACTTACTCTTGGAGCGCAGGCGATAAGGTAGGTTTCTACTATGTAGCCACTAATGTTGATTATAAGAAGAAGGGCAACAGTTCGAGCGCTACAATCGCTGATGATGGCACTGCTACATTCAAAGGTGAATTTGAATCTACCGATGGTGCTACCGCTTACAATATCGGCGCTTTCTACCCTGGTAACTCTTGGACGACCCACGCAGCTGAGAACTACTTCAATAATGTTGGCGTTAAGATTGCTGCTGCTCAGACTTTGACTGAGGGCACATACGACCCTACTGCTGACCTTATGATAGCAAAGCCTTTTATGGGCGTACAACTCGACAGCGAGACTCCTAAGACATTGCAGTTCTCTCGTATTGCTGCTATTGGCAAGATGAATCTTAAGCTTGAAGGCTTGGAGGCTAACGAGGTAATTAATGAGGTGGTATTTACGCTCGCTGATGGTACTCACTTCAATGGCCCCGTTACTCTTGACTTGGAGAATAGCACCTATACATTGGGAGAGAGTGGCACATCTAATAAGGTGACTCTCTCGGGTACTCTTACAGCAAGCGCTGACCGCACTCCCATCTTCTTTACTTGCTTCCCTGGCGAGTATAGCGGTGAGTATACCATCACAGTAGAGACAGACAAGGCTTCTTATAGCAAGGAGGGCACTCTTGGCAACGCTCTTGTATTTACAGCTGGTGATGTACTTAACTTCAACGCAACTGTCGGTAACCGCGTTGCTAAGGAGGTCGATAATACACTTTCAACTGTGTCTTTGACAAGTAGTGATATCGTTGCAATTAATGCCACACAGGCATATGCTGACGCTGCCCGCACAATCAATGCTGCTGATGGTTCTGTATGGTTATTCAAAGGTTATCGTCAATCAGCAAGCAACAACTTCTTGCAGCTAAAGGCAAAGAGTGATTCTTCAACTCCTTATATTAAACTCCCCACGGTGAATGGTACGATTCAGTCAGTAGTACTCGCTGTTGGTAGCGCTTCTGCAACTTCAGCTGGTGGCAATACAAGAACATACTATTTCAATGATACTATTGGAGGTAATGGTATTGCAACTGGAACTGGTGCTGCTGAGATTACTCTCGATGTTGAAGGAATGGGCAAGTCTACAGGATATATTCAGGTTAGTGGAGCAACTCGCGTATTTAGCATCACCGTGTACTATGAGGCAGGTGAGCCTGCTCCTGCTGTTCCTACACTCTCGGTTAAGGAACAGCCCGCAGAGGTAGCTGCTGCAGGTGCTGATGTCACCGTTGAGTTAACTGCAGAGAATCTTTCATCAGCTATCACGGTGACAGAAAATGCCGATTGGATTACTAATGCAACTGTAGCAAATAGCACACTTACATTCACCGTTACGGCTAACGAAACAACAGAGACCCGCACAGCAGATATAACTCTAACCTCTGGTACTCTATCAGCAACTGTTAATGTTTCTCAGGCTGCTGCGGGAGCAACGAATGCAGAAACAATCACAGTTAGCCCTGCAGATATTACTACTGAAACGGGATATGGATCTTATTCAAATGATACATGGGTAATGACTTGTGGTAGCGGTAATGGTGCTTTCGGTTGTAATTCAAATAATGCAGATTCTAAAATGAAACTTGGCGACAACTATATTGTTGCATTGCCTCTTGATAATAATATAACTAGTACAAGCACTCGTTATGCCGCATTAATTAGTAAGAGACAATTGTCTGGTATAGGAAAAATTGTTCTTGGTGGTACTCCAAAATCTGGCATTACCGTCGGTATCACACGCTCAACTGATGGCGCAAATTGGGAAAAAGTTGCGGACTTCACTAGTACAACTACCACTACATTTACATTTGATGCACAGACTGCTTATTACGCAATAGTAATCAAATCCGCTAATAAGGATTCTCGTTGGCAAGGCTTTACAGCCACATTCTCTGGCAACTGATCTACGGGTGACGGAACGGGAGGGGAGGATACCCCTCCCGCCGTGGACCCTACCCCGGGAACAGGTGAAAGTGCTTCGGAATCGTGGCTTGAGTTGCCCGCTCAGCGCAAAGATAATGCTTATCCCAATGCCGTGGAGTGTACAGTAGAGTACAATGGCGAGCGCAACTACACCATCTACTACGACAAGTCGACATATACCTCTATGTGGGTGGCATATCCGCTCGAGTCGAAGCACATGGGCTCGCTATCGCGACCAAACAGTTGGGACTATAACCCCGAGATTGACGAGGAGTATCAAGTGAATCTCGATAGCTCATACTCGGGTGGCACGTACAGCCGAGGGCACCTCATCCCCAATGCCTCGCGTAATGGCATCAGGGGTATGCAGCTCCAGACATTCTACTACACAAACTCGGTACCGCAGTGGCAGACGCGCTTCAACGATGGTATATGGAACAGCCTCGAGCAGGCGATACAGTCCATAGGCAAGAGTGAGAAGGTCTATGTCGTGACGGGCGTCGCATTTAGTAAGGTGGGCGAGAATAAGAGCATCTCCTACATCAAGCCTGCGAGCGACACGCGGAGCGTACCCATCCCCAACTACTTCTATAAGTTGGTACTGAAGGTTACGACCAATAGCTCGGGCGTGGTGACTTCGGCCTCGACCGTTGGCTTCTGGTACGAGAACAGGGAGTATAACGACAAGTTCTACAACTACACCGTGTCAGTCGACCAGGTGGAGGCGTGGACAGGTTTCGACTTCTTCTGCAACCTCCCCGACAGCGTGGAGGTCACGGCCGAAGCGAATAGTTCGTGGAGCACGTTCCAGTCGTTTTAGAGCATATTGGCAATAAAGGAAATGCTACACCCGGCCGGGTGTAGCATTTTTTTGTGATAGACAGAGTAGAATTTCTGTTTAGAAGAGAGTAGACACATTTAGCATCAGAGTGGTGCTAATGTGGCGCTGACACGAAAAATGGCGGATGGGACATACTTTAACGTATTTCCATTCGCCATTTTGACTGAAGCGTCGCAGTAGCTCCGCTATCACGCTAAATTACTTGTTATAAGCCTTCATCACTGAGATAAGATCCAACACCTTGTTCGAGTAACCCCACTCGTTGTCGTACCAAGAGACAACCTTCATGAAGGTCTCGTTGATAGCGATACCAGCAGTTGCATCGAAGATAGAGGTGCGAGCGTCGCCGAGGAAGTCTGAAGATACAACAGCCTCATCAGTGTAGCCAAGGATACCCTTGAACTCGTTCTCTGATGCCTTCTTCATAGCAGCACAAACCTCCTCGTAAGTTGCAGGCTTAGCAAGGTTTACTGTGAGGTCAACAACAGATACGTCCAAAGTAGGAACACGCATAGACATACCTGTAAGCTTACCCTTAAGCTCGGGGATAACCTTACCTACGGCCTTAGCAGCACCAGTAGATGAGGGGATGATATTGCCGCAAGCAGCACGGCCACCACGCCAGTCCTTCAACGATGGACCATCAACAGTCTTCTGTGTAGCAGTTACTGAGTGAACGGTAGTCATAAGACCATTTACAAGACCGAAGTTGTCGTTCAACACCTTAGCGATAGGAGCCAAGCAGTTGGTAGTACATGATGCATTAGAAACGATCTGCTGACCAGCGTATTCCGAAGTGTTAACACCGCATACGAACATAGGAGTATCATCCTTTGAAGGTGCTGACATAACAACATACTTAGCACCAGCAGCGATGTGAGCCTGAGCCTTCTCAGCAGTGAGGAACAAACCTGTTGACTCAACTACGTACTCTGCCTCAACCTCGTTCCACTTCAAGTTTGCGGGATCCTTCTCAGCTGTAACGCGGATCTTGTTGCCGTTAACGATGAGAACGTTCTCCTCAGTGCAGTAGTCAACAGTGCCGTCGAACTTGCCGTGCATTGTGTCGTACTTGAGCATGTATGCCAAGTAATCCACGGGGCAGAGGTCGTTGATACCTACAACCTGAAACTTGTCTGCCTGTGAGCAAGCAGCACGGAATACCATACGGCCGATACGACCAAAGCCATTAATACCAATCTTAATCATAGCTATTTGTTATTTAATTAATAGTTAATCAATTACTCGATAAATCCTGTTTTCAAGACTACAAAATTACACTATTCTGCACTAAAAAACAAGAAAAATTAAATTTTTTTAATATTTATTCACAACTCTACCCCATCATACGGCTATCGCGACACACTTTTTGCACGTTTAGCCATCGCCGAGGCGAAGACAAAGTCGTTGAGCTCAGGGTTATCCGACTGAAGAATATCGTCCTTCGTGCCCTCCCACCACTTATGGCCTTCGTGGATATAGACAATTTTCTCGCCAATCTCCATCACGGAGTTCATATCGTGTGTGTTAATGATGGTCGTGATGTTAAACTCCTTAGTGATGTCGTGTATGAGGTTGTCGATAACAACCGATGTCTGCGGGTCGAGGCCCGAGTTAGGCTCGTCGCAGAAGAGGTAGCGTGGATTAAGCACAATGGCGCGGGCAATAGCCACACGCTTAACCATACCACCACTAAGTTCCGAAGGGTATAGATGGTCGGCACCCTGGAGGCGTACACGCTCCAGGCAGAAGTTCACACGATCGCGCTTCTCGCCCTCGGTCATCGTTGTAAAGAGGTCAAGCGGCAGACGCACATTCTCCCTCACGGTTGATGAGTCAAGCAGAGCGCCACCCTGGAAGATCATGCCTATATCCTTACGTATCTCCTTACGCTCCTTGAAGCCAAGCTTCGTATAGCACGTCTCATCGAAGTAGATAAGTCCCTTATCCACCTCGTGCAAGCCCACAAGCGACTTCAAAAGCACGGTCTTACCCGAGCCACTGCGACCGATGATAAGGTTTGTCTTGCCAGTGTCAAACTCAACGGTGATATCCTTGAGCACCTCACGGCCATCGAAGGTCTTAGATATATGGTCTGCACGTATCATACTCGCATAATTTGTGTTAGGATAAGGTCGAAAATCATGATGGTAATAGAGCCTGCAACAACGGCACGCGTAGAGGCACGTCCCACCTCTAACGAGTTACCCTTGGCATAGTAGCCACAGTAGGCCGAGATAGAGGTGATGATGAAGGCAAAGACTGCACCCTTAACCAGCGCGTAGGTAATAGAGAATGGCTCGAAGCAGTAGAACAGACCCTCGATATAATCGCCCGGGAGCATAATGCCCGTGAGGTAGGCGATGGCATAGCCACCAACGATACCAACGAAGATACTAAAGAGCGTGAGCAACGGGAAGAACAACACCGTGGCCACAACCTTCGGAAGGATAAGATACGACGCAGAGTTAACGCCCATAATCTCGAGAGCATCGATCTGCTCAGTGATACGCATAGTGCCTATCTCCGAGGCTATGTTCGAACCAACCTTACCAGCAAGGATCAACGCCACCACGGTAGATGAAAACTCCAAGACCATAACCTCGCGCGTTGCATAGCCAATCATAAACTGCGGAATGAAGGGCGACTCCAGAGTGATAGCCATCTGCAATGCCACAACAGCACCGATAAATGCCGAGATGATGGCTGTTAGCGAGATAGAGTTGAAGCCCAAGGCCTCAATCTCGAACCATATACGACGACGGTAGATGCTCAGCTTCTCGGGGCGAGAGAATACCTTCGCCATAAGCATAAAGTATCGACCTATGTTCTCAAATAATTTTATCATACTCCACTAATTATGTTGAACGACCCTCACTAATCCATTGATGTCGTTACTTTACCTCCTCGAAATCTACGTAGTCGCCCGATTTATCGTTCTGAATCTTCTTCTCGGGCTGCGAGCTCTGGGTGTTCTGCGTATTCTTACGCTGCTGTGCGTCGGCCTGCGCCTGCATCTGTCGCACGAGCTCCTCGAGCGACATGTTGCTGCTGGCGAAGTGCGAGAAGCCGCCAAAACCATTGCCGGCATTGAAGCCAGAGGCACCACCTGCCTGACGGAACTGGTTGTTCATGTCGCGCTGCATCTTACGGAAGCGCAAGACGAAGATAAGGATGCCAATCAACGCAAGAGCCAACAATCCAAGTATCACCCAAAGCGCCCATTTTATTACAAATGGTGCAAATATGGCCAATAGAAGTATTGCCAAAAAGAATATCGGGTTACGCTCTATTGCCGACAAAATGCCGTAAAAAATAATCTTTAGGTATGCCATTTAAATCGTTTTATCGTATAACGCAAAAGTTGTACTCCTATATATACATAGTACGCGACAAAGTTAATAAATAATTCACAAATGACAAAATGAGTATGTGTTCGGATGGGGTCCGATGAGTTAATATGAGTTTTGCGGACACAGCAAATTACTTCAAGGTAGTGATACACCACCGATATATTAAACGCAACAAAGGCCTCCCGAAGTAAACCTAACTTGTGATAGAGTGGTTGGTCGTGGCAACTGAATCAAGTCCCCCTTATCAAAGGGGGATTTAGAGGGATTGTAAATGTGAAAAGTGGTGGCACACCACCGCTATATTAAAAGCAACAAAGGCTTCCCGAAGGAAGCCTTTGTGTTATATGAAGTAACAAATTGTTACTTCATATAGCTTTTAATATAGTGTACTCTAAAGTATAACTAAAAGTCGTAGACTACGAAGTTAAAACATCCTCTTATATATGTAGGTCAGATAACCATCGCTATCTGTTTTCCATTCGTCTGATTTGAATGCTGCAACCCTCTCGAATTGGTGGTGTGCATAGTAGTCGTGATTGCACGACGAGTCTGTCCATAGGTACATTGCAGAGTAGCCATTGCTTTTTGCAAGACTTATCAACTCCGCCAGCAACAGCTTGCCGCAACCCGGTATAGCCGAGATAAAGAATGATAAGTATATATCCTTGCCCGTAGTCATATGCTCATATACCTTTGGAGCGGTGCGACCAAAATACTCACGCAGTGCAACTGCCTCTGCCGTTTGTCCTTCGTTGAAGGTTGGCATAATCGAGTCTAACCACTTGTTGTAGCCATTGTCCATGGTGTGGTCGCCACCAAGTATGCAAGCAACCATCTTGCCCTCATCATCAACAACTTTGAAAGCGTATGGTGCACCATACCAACCATGGCGAACAATATATTCACACATCAGTAGTCCAAACTCCTTGCCATTGCCACCGCCTGCGTGTCCAACACCCCAAACGGGATATGCCAAAGCAGCAGCCTCACGAATATCATTTTCTGTAAATTCCTCGATTCTCATTGTTTCCATAATTTTGCGACTAATTTAGAAAATTATTTTTGATTGAGCAAAGAAATAGAGTGTTTAATGAATTTAAGGAGGTTAAGGAAATTAAAGTTTAGCACTATATTCACTAAACTCCTTACAATCTGATAGTGACAACAGAACCAAGTCCCCCTTTGACAAAGGGGGATTTAGGGGGAATGTAAATATGAAAAGGTGGTGGCACACCACCGCTATATTAAGGGGTAAAAAGAAAAGCCCTCCCAAGTGGGAAGGCTTTGCATATAGGATAAGTTTCGGCAACCCGATTACTTCGACATATACCCCTTAATATAGTGGTG
>CALBKP010000002.1 GCA_937895825.1 uncultured Alistipes sp.
TCCTCGGTTTCGAGCAGACTTTCAAGAACGCCTTGACTACTCTTCCTATGGGTGGCGCCAAGGGTGGTGCTGACTTCAACCCCGTAGGTAAGTCTGACGGTGAGATTATGCGTTTCTGCCAGGCATTCATGCAGGAGTTGTGGAACAACATCGGTGTTGACACTGACGTTCCTGCAGGTGACGTAGGTGTTGGTGGTCGTGAGATCGGCTTCCTTAACGGTATGTATCAGAAGCTTGCTCGCAAGTACCACACTGGCGTTTTGACTGGTAAGGGTATGACATGGGGTGGCTCTATTCTCCGTCCTGAGGCTACTGGTTTCGGTGCTTTGTACTTCACTGAGCACATGTTGGCTAAGGCTGGTAAGGATCTTAAGGGTAAGACTGTTGCTATCTCTGGTTTCGGTAACGTTGCTTGGGGTGCTGCAACTAAGGCTACTGAGCTCGGTGCTAAGGTAGTTGCTATCTCTGGTCCCGACGGCGTATGCGAGATCCCCGCTGGTATCACTAAGGAGATGATTGACTATATGCTCGAGATGCGTTCTTCTAACCGTAACAAGGTTGAGGATATGGCTACTAAGTTCCCCGAGGCTGCTAAGTTCACAGCAGGTAAGAAGGCTTGGTCTGTTAAGTGTGACATCGCACTTCCTTGCGCATTCCAGAACGAGTTGAACGAGGCTGATGCTAAGGAGCTCTTGGCTAACGGTACATGGTGCTGCGCTGAGGTTTCTAACATGGGTTGTACTCCCGAGGCTATCCACGCATTCCAGTCAGCAGGTATCCTCTTCGCTCCTGGTAAGGCAGTTAACGCTGGTGGTGTAGCAACTTCTGGTCTTGAGATGACTCAGAACTGTATGCACCTCTCTTGGTCTGGCAAGGAGGTTGACGAGAAGCTTCACTTCATCATGGAGTCTATCCACGAGGCTTGCGTTAAGTTCGGTCAGCAGCCCGACGGTACTATCAACTACGTTAAGGGTGCTAACGTTGCCGGCTTCATGAAGGTTGCACAGGCTATGCTTGAGCAGGGTATCATCTAAAATTTAGCGTGATAAGGGGTCGATTGCGGCCCCTAACAAAAAATCCCGACAATGGGATGTACGTCAAGTACTACCCATCGTCGGGATTTTTGCCGAGTGTTGCACTCGGCACCCTTCTGATGCTAAATTCAGCAATGTGATAGCGACGCTTCAATCCAAGCCCCGAATGGGAAATACATCTGTATGTCCCATCCGGGGCTTTCTCATGTCAACGTCACTACTGCACCTCTCTGGCAAGAAACTTAGCGTACTACTCATCGTCGGGATTTTTGCCGAGTGTTGTATACTCGGTACCCTTCTGATACTAAATTACTTGCTTGTGAAAAGCTGCAATCTGCGGTCTATCCTTAAGCTAACTCCGAGAGCTGTACTAAGGTACTATCCCTCGAGGTTATATTTTATAAAAGCAGGTATTACTAATTAGAAAAAATTATAGGTGAAGTGTGCGTCGATAGAATATAATATTATATCTTTGTAGTATAATAAAATCACTATATTATGGTTCGTCTTAGATTGCTGCTTGCCGCTATGATCCTACTCGTTGTAGGGTGCAGCGATGATTCGGAGATAGTTCAATTCTCTCTCGATAGTTACGATGTCACCATCCCTGCAGAGGGAGGTGCTGCCTCGGTGATCGTTGTTAGCAACTGCAGTTGGGAGCTTACGGGTTATACCACGTGGTGCGAACCCTCGGTAAAGAGTGGTCGTGGTAGTGCAGTGGGCGAGGTGGTTACCTTTACTGCCGATAGGGCGGATAATGACCGCAGCATAACGTATAGATTTCACGCGGGCGGTAAAGTCATCGAGCTTCACGTAAGGCAGAAGATGGTACCACAGCTAAAAACCTCGGATACAGACATCCATTGGGTTATGCCCGAGGGTGGCGAGGTGGTGCTTAACTATGAGGCAAATATCGAGTGTGAGGTTGTAATCCCCACCGAAGCGGAGGAGTGGCTCTCGACAGATACGCGGGCCTTGGGTAAGCGTAGTGCGAAACTTTTGACCACCTCCAATACCACGTATCATAGTCGTGAGGCGGAGGTTGTGGTACGCTCTGTCGAAAACCCCATAATGTCGGTAAAGTTCACTGTCCGCCAGCCGAGTGATAAAAATCTTATCCGCTATACAACGACCGATGGTAATATTTTTGAACCGATCAGTGGTGCTTTTAACGCTGATATTATCAATAACTTATATCTCGATGGCGTGGGAATTATCGAGTTTAGTAACAAGCTGACGGCAATTCACGACGAGGCTTTCTATATCCCCTATTTTAGTAATCTAAAGTCGATTGTACTGGCAGACGGTGTGGAAAGCATTGGCGAGGCTGCATTCTACCGATGCTTCCTCCTTGAAGATGTCACGTTTCCTCAGTCGCTGCGTGCTATTGGCGAGTCGGCATTTGCAGAGTGTAAATTGTTGACCGATATTGTTATTCCCGATGGCGTTCAGACAATTGGCGATGGTGCTTTTCTTGGGTGCAAGGGGCTTCGAAGTGTTACGATGTCGGATAGCGTAACTTCGCTTGGTGCGCTGTGCTTCGATAGTTGCACAGCTTTGGTGCGTGTGCGCCTTTCGGATAGTATCGCCACAATTCAGAATAGCACGTTCTATTGGTGTACCTCCCTTAGAGAGCTAAATATCCCCTCAATGTTGGAGGTTGTCGATTGCTATGCCTTCTGTGCCTGTGCCGCTCTGCCCGACATTACGCTCCCCGAAGGATTGAAGTCGATAGGTGAGTATGCCTTTATGAGTTGCCAAGAGTTTACCGAGATTGATATCCCCGAGGGCGTTACGCTGATGGGTCAAAACTGCCTTGGCGACTGCCCCAAGTTGGAGCGAGCATCGCTGCCCGAGTCGCTCCAAGAGCTTGGGACGAACGCCTTTTTCGGTTGCTCGTTGTTGCGTGAGGTGAACATTCCCGAGAGCATTACCGAGCTTAGTAGTGGTCTCTTTCAAGGTTGCGAGAGCTTGGAGAGTGTGGTGCTTCCTTCGAAGTTGAAGGTGGTGGGCGACCTTGCATTTGAGGGTTGCACGAGCCTTATGGAGATTGATATACCCTCCACGGTTACACATATCAACCAGTTTGCATTCGCCTATTGTCACTCTTTGGAGCGTGCCGTGGTGCGTAACAAGCACCTTAAGCAGATTCAAGGCAGTGCCTTTGCCTATTGCCCATCACTTACGCGCTTAGAGCTTTACTCTGTCGTGCCACCCCAGCTTCCTGAACTCAATATCTTCGATGGTTGTAGCGAATCGCTTGGAGTCTATGTCCCCACAGAGAGTGTTGAGGCGTATAAGAGCGATGCTGGTTGGAGCTCCTATGCTAACTACATTCGCCCACTGGAGTAGATAGGTGAGCCGTAGGATTTGCTACGTGCAAGGGTGATGGGATCTCTTGCGCGAAGCAGTGAGGTGTGGTGGCAAAAGAGAGAGCCTCGGATGGGATATACATCAAGTATATCTAATCCGAGGCTCTGAGTTTTGATGCCGCAGAGTGCGGCGCATCACAGCTGGTTAGGGCAGGGGAACAACGTTCGCAAAGCCCATAAACGCCATAGCGAGGAGGCCTGCGGTGATAAGCGCGATAGGCACACCACGCAAGGGCTGAGGTACATCCTCTACCTCCAAACGCTCGCGGATACCGGCGAAGAGAACCAATGCTAATGCGAATCCTAAGGCTGCTGACACCGAGTAGATTACGCCTGTAAGGAGGTCAAAGTCTTTCTGGATGGTGATGATAGCAACACCAAGCACGGCACAGTTTGTGGTGATAAGCGGCAAGAAGATACCGAGTGCCTGATACAATGCGGGCGATACCTTCTTAAGCACAATCTCGACCATCTGCACCAGAGCAGCGATGACCAAGATAAAGGCGATGGTCTGCATATAGCCGATGCCAAAGGGGTTGAGTACATAAGTCTGCAAGCACCACGTAACAACTGCCGCGAGAGCCATAACGAATGTTACGGCCATACCCATACCGAGTGATGTCTCGACTTTAGAAGATACACCGAGGAAGGGGCATATGCCCAAGAACTGCGACAACACCACGTTGTTAACGAAGATTGCGCCGATAACGATGGCAAAGAGTGTTATGGCCTGAACCGTGACACTACCCGTGGCAAAGCCATCGAGTACCTCTGCCGAGATATTTTCTCCAATAAGTATATTCATCATTCTCATAGCCAATACTATCGTTTTGCAATTTTATTAAACAATACCATCAAGTAGCCGAGCACCAAGAAACCACCAGGTGCAAGGATGAACAGAAGCGGCATAACGCCATCAGCAAAGGTGTAGCCGAAGATTGCACCCGAGCCCAATACCTCGCGCACAGCGCCGATAACAGTAAGCGAGAGCGTGAAGCCAAGGCCGATACCGATACCATCGAGGGCAGAGTCAAAGATGCCATTTTTCGAGGCAAAGGCCTCGGCACGACCAAGGATGATACAGTTAACCACGATAAGTGGGATAAACACACCGAGCGATGCGTACAATGAGGGCACGTAGGCCTGCATAAGCATCTCGATAATGGTTACGAACGAGGCGATAACGACGATAAACGCTGGGATGCGCACCTTGTCTGGTACGACGTTCTTAATCATTGAGATAACCATATTTGACATGATGAGCACGACCATTGTGGCAATACCCATACCCATACCGTTGATTGCCGACGAGGTGACACCGATAGTGGGGCACATACCCAGTACCAGCGCGAAAGTGGGATTTTCCTTAATGATACCCTTAGTAATAATCTGTAACTTACTCATACTATTCTCCTTTCTTGCTGTTCAACATTAGGTTGCTATCGGTCTGCTGAGTGCTTCCCGTCACGGTTTCTGCGCCAGCCTCCGTATTGAGACGGCCAGTAGCCCAGAGGTAGCCAGCGTATGCTGTCTCTACGGCATTAGCATAGGCGCGCGACGATATTGTCGAGCCTGTGAGGGCATCAAACGAGCCTCCCTCCTTAGATACGGCAAATGTTAGCTCTGCGGGGTTCTTCAAGACGATGCTACGCTCAAGGCTGTTGCCCGCCTTGGTCATATTAGCGCCAAGACCTGGTGTCTCCTTCTGCGATAGGACCTCCACGGCGTTGATGACAGCTGCGTCGCCCTCCTCCTTGAAGCCTACCATTAGCGTAATGCGGTCGGCATAACCACTCTTGGTGATGCTTGGAGCCTCAACAGCGTAGCCTACAATTGCGTCGTTGTCGTTACGTGTAATGGTGCTAACGGTGATATCGAAGTCACCAATCTTACACGTCGTGTCGCGTGTGATACGTGCCTCGCTATCGTTAGTGTCAAGAACCAGGAACTTAGCTGCGTTCTTACTCTTTGCGTTGCTCTCAGCGATGGCATCCTTCGTGACATCGTTGACAAGTGCTACGAGGAATGCCGAGATGGCACTGATCAGAAGTAGCACAACAACCATATTCTTTAGTGAACTTTTCATACTCTTTCCTCCACAATTTAACAGCCGAAACGCTTAGGACGGCAATACTTATTGATAAGTGGCGTAGCGGCATTCATGATGAAGATCGCGAACGACATACCCTCGGGATATGCACCCCAGAGACGTATAATCATGGTGATAACACCGATGCCGATACCGTATATTATCATTCCCTTATGCGTCATGGGCGATGTTGAGTAGTCCGTAGCCATGAAGATAGCACCGAGAAGCGCACCACCTGCAAGGATATGGAATATAGGCAACTCATATACCACCGAGCCGCCGTAGCTGAAGCCTACGCATGCTGCAAAGATAGCCATTGTACCGAGGATTGCAACGGGAATGTGCCATGAGATAACCTTACGCCACAAGAGGTACAAGCCACCGAGGATAAGGGCCAAAGCACCAATCTCACCCATCGAGCCATTCATCTGGCCACCTAACATCTGCATAAAGTCGAGCTGGCTAACGAGCTCCGTATTGTACTTGATGCTTGGGAGGATGGTTGAGCCAGAGAGTGCATCGGGCACGCCTGTTGTCCAGTCGGTCATCTGTACAGGGTAGGCGATTAGCAAAAAGATACGACCCGTGAGTGCTGGGTTAAAGGGGTTACAGCCCAAGCCGCCGAATGTCATCTTGCCGATGGCGATAGCTACTGCTGCGCCGATAACGACAATCCACCATGGGATACCTGTGGGGAGGTTGAAGGCGAGTAGTACGCCTGTGACTACTGCCGAGAGGTCGCCAATAGTAGTACGACCCTTGAAGAATAGACGCCCGATAAGGTACTCAAATACTACGCAGCTACAAACAGCTACGGCAGTGATGAAGAGTACTCTCCAGCCCAGAACGTATGTCGAGACTGCCAATGCGGGCAATAGCGCCAGCACCACATCGCCCATAATTCGGCGTGTATTCTCGCCACCATGGATGTGGGGTGAGGGTGCAGCAAAAAGTCTGGTTGCCATATTGTGTACTATTATACGATTTCGTTATACTTATTTCTTATTCGCGTTCGCGCGTGCGCGTATGTTGGTCATAACCGTCTGCTTGCCGATGCGGATGTAGTCCAGTAGTGGCAAGTATGAGGGGCAGGTGTACGAGCAACAGCCACACTCGATACAGTCGATGGTGTTATGCTCCTCGGCCATATCCCACTTCTGAAGCTTGGCGAGCTTTGACAGAAGGTAGGGCTCCAAGCCCATGGGACACGCCGACACGCACTTACCACACTTGATGCAGGCGAACTCCTGGCCACGTGCTGCCTCCTTGCCCGAGAGTACCGTGATGCCCGAGCAACCCTTGATAAGCGGAGCGGTGATGTCTACTACGGCACGACCCATCATTGGACCACCATTCAGTAGCTTAACGTCGCCCTCAGGAAGACCACCAGCGAGGTTGATAATCTCACCTACGCAAGTACCCATACGTGCGAGGAAGTTATGTGTCGAGCCGAGCGCCTTACCCGTGATTGTTACCACACGCTCGATAAGGGGCTTGTTCTTCTGAACAGCCTCATATACGGCAATAGCCGTTGATACGTTGCACACAACAGCACCTACCGAGATGGGCAGTGCAGGAGGAGGTGCTACCTGACGGCCAGTAACGGCAGCGATCAACTGCTTCTCGCCACCCTGAGGATAGCGTAGCTTGAGGGGCATAACTTCAATACCCTTATAGTTGTTGCGAGCGATAATATCGCGAAGATGCGAAATAGCATCGGGCTTGTTGTTCTCAACACCGATAACGGCACGATCAACCTTAACGGCACGCATAAGAATCTCTATGCCCGTGAGTAGCATCTCGGTACGCTCCAACATATTGCGGTAGTCCGATGTGAGGTAGGGCTCACACTCAACGCCATTGATGATCAAGACCTCGGCCTTCTGTCCATCGGGCACTGATAGCTTTACGTGTGTGGGGAACTGAGCGCCACCAAGACCTACGACACCAGCGTTACGTACCTTAGTGATGATCTCCTCGGGCGTGAGTGTACACTCGCGCTTAAGCTCCGGCGTGCGGTCGATATCCTCCATCCACTCGTCACCCTCGCGCTTGATAACGACCATTATCCTTCGCTGACCCTGACCATTAGGGTAGGCATCAACCGATGTCACTGTGCCTGATATGGGGGCGTGGATGTTAGCCGATACGAAGCCCGTAGCCTGACCGATAAGCTGGCCAGTAAGCACCTTGTCGCCCTTTTGTACGATAGGTGTCGAGGGTGCTCCTATATGCTGTATCATCGTAACCTTTACCTCATTGGGAAGGTCGAGTACCTCAATAGCCTTATCCTTGCTCCACTCCTTGTTATCCGACGGATGAATACCGCCAATTGGAAATGTTCTCATAGTCTTACTTACTACTTATTAGCGGGTTCAACCTTATTCTCTACCTTAGGCTCTGCCTTAGCTGCGGGAGTCTTGGGCTCCTTAGGCAGACGCTCCATGTTTACGATGTGGATGGCACCCGTGGGGCACTCGTTGACACACTTGCGGCACAACTTGCACTTCTCGGGGTCGATGTAAGCCAAGTGGCTGTCGATGCTAATAGCACCAAAGGCACAAACCTTCTCGCACTTGCCACAACCGATACATCCAGCCTTGCAGACCTTCGATACCACAGCACCGCGGTTCTTAGAGCGGCAGGCCACGTAGATAGCACGGTTCTTGGGCCACTTCTTGCGGAGCTCGAATAGACCTTTGGGGCAGGCCTTAACACAAGCTCCACATGCTGTACACTTGTCGGGGTCTACCTCCACAAGGCCAGTCTCGGGGTTGAGGCTCAGCGCACCAAACTTGCAAGCGTGTACGCAGTCGCCGTAGCCAATACAGCCAAAGGCACAGCCCGACTCTCCAACATAGAATGTGTTAACCACAGCGCAGCTTAGAGCCCCGTCGTAGTGGTTGACCTTGGGACGCTTCTCGCACGTGCCACCACAGCGCATGGTTGCTACCATGGGGCTCTTCTCGGGGGCTGTCTTACCAAGGTAGTTGGCGATAGAATTCATCACCTCACCACCTGCCACTGGGCAGAAGAGCGAGCCGATATTGTCGCGCTTAACCAACGCCTCGGACATAGCACGACATCCAGCGAAGCCACAGCCACCACAGTTTGCACCAGGAAGCATCTTCTCCACTTCGTCAATACGAGGATCCTCCTCGACCTTGAACTTCTGTGCCACGAAGTACAAGATTACAGCCAAGAGTACGCCCAGAACACTGAGCGTAAGGACTGTTAATACTAAACTATTCATGACTCTTTTATAATTGTAAATTGTATCCGTTGTTCAAACTTATGTCGCATAACATACATCGCCACATAATAGATGACCACAGCACCAATACTTGCCACGGCCGATACTCCATCCTCCATGCCAAAGGCTTTCAAGCCAAAAAGCGTGGCGAGCAACACCACAAGAGGAAGGATATAACCCCACACCACTGATGACCAACCCATCGAGGGACGCAGCAATGCTACAACCACACGCTCGCCCATCTCGAATGTTGAGGCATAGGGTGTGGTAACCTCGATGATGCGTTCCGCACCCTTCTCGCCACACATTCCCTTAGCGTGGCACCCAGCACAAGCAGTCTGCTGCTCGACACGCACGAAGACCTTGTTGCCCTCGACGCGCTCGACCTTGCCCCTATGTTGGATGTTCTGGCTCATGGTGCTATCTCCGTGAGTGGAATTGGTTACTCGCAGTAGTGGTTAACCAAAGGCATAAGCCACTCGTGGCCAAAGGCGCAAGGCGAGAGACGCAACACTGGTGGGAACTGGTAGCGCTTCTTTTCGTTCTGCATAACCATACGGTGGATCTTCTCGACAACCTCTGAGTCAAAGCCTGCGTTGATGATATCCTCACGGTGCTGCTTTTTCTCGATCATACGGAAGAGGATAGCGTCGATAACTTCGTAGTGGGGTAGGTGGTCGCTATCCTTCTGGTTGGGACGAAGCTCCGATGATGGCTCCTTGTCGATGATGCTATCGGGGATAACCTCGTTATATGTAGCATTGATATAGCGTGCAAGGTCGTAGATCTCACTCTTGTATAGGTCGCCCGTGGGACTGAACGTACCTGCAGTGTCGCCATAGAGCGTACACCAGCCGAGGGCGTTCTCGCTCTTGTTCGACGAGTTCAGAAGCATGTAGCCCGTCTTGTTCTGCAAGGCCATAAGCATCGTCGTACGTATGCGTGTCTGGATATTCTCCTCCGTAGCGTCGAACTCCGTACCGCCAATGACGGGCTGAAGAGTGCCTACCATAGCGTTGTATGCCTCGATGATAGGGAGCACGCTATACTCCACACCGAGATTCTCGGCCAATAGCTTTGCATCCTCCACGCTCTCGTTGGGCGTAAAGGGCGAGGGCATCAAGAGCACGCGGACATTCTCCTTGCCAAGCGCACCAACAGCGATACATGCAACAACAGCTGAGTCGATACCGCCCGAGAGACCCACACAAGCCTTCTTGTAGCCGTTCTTGTGGAAATAGTCGCGAAGACCCAGGCATGCTGCCTCGTAGATCATACGGGTACGGTCGTTGTAGGTGGTAAATGGTACCTCGAAGGGCTCGTTCTTAGCCTCGGTGTCGATAAACTTAATATCCTCCTCGAAGCTCTTGAGCAGAAGAATCAAGCGGCCATCGCGGTTAAGGACTCCCGAGGTGCCGTCATAGACAATGTCTCCCGAGCCGCCTACCTGGTTGATAAGCACGAGGTTTGTGCCCTCGGCAAATGCCAGGCGGCTCATCTTGTCGAAGCGGCGGGTGAGGATACCCTTACCGTAACGACGTGCGTTTACAGAGATGACAGCGTCGATATCCTCGTCAATCTCGTCTACGTGGCTGAGGTCGTCGCCAACAACTACCTTGAAGACCTTATCCTTGATGTGAATGGTCTGACTACCGATAGACGAACCCACGATGTAACCCATCTCGCGGCGTGCCGTAACGTAACGCTTGCCGATGTACTCGATGTTGCCATTTGCGTCGATATATGCCGCAGCACTTATCGGGCCCTCGGCCGTAAGGTAGGGAGTACCTACGATTGCTGCAATGCCGTGACACTTCTCGGCGATAGTTTCAACAGCCTCCTCGCAGAGGGTAAGGAAGGTGGTCTTTGTAAGCAGACCGTAGGCGGGTGTTCCCGATACGGCGAACTCGGCAAATACCACAAGGTCGGCACCAGCACCCTTAGAGTGCTCGATTGCTGAGATGATTTTCTCGGTGTTGGCCTTGATGTCGCCTACCGTAAAGTTGAGCTGAGCTAATGCTATCTTCATATCTTGTTTTTAACTTTTTGCCTATGAGGTTGGGCTTACTATACCTTTAGGTATAGCTTTAACGCGGCAAAGGTAGTAAAAATTTGTGTAATAACAGCTATTTTGGTGAAAAATAGAGCGATTATATGGCAATGACGTTGCCTCAAGCGATTCGCGCTATGACATAATGCGATGACGAGAGTTGTATGTGTCTAAAACGGGAGGTTTAGACCGAGGATAAGATAGCGGCTATTGCGACCGAAAGCCATGTCGAGACGGATGGTTGAAAGTCTGTTTATCGACCAGCGCAGACCTACACCGTAGGTGGGTAATACCTTGTGCCATGTGAACGGGTCGTCCGATGAGAAGGCCTCGCCTGCCCCGCCCCACGCGGCAATGCCTAAGCCTTGCCAGATGTGCTGGCGTAGCTCAAGTTGTGCGCTTATGAGGTTGTCGCCATTGTATCTACCTGCGTAGTAGCCGCGCATGCGATCGTCGCCACCAAGCTCGGCGCGCATAAACCAGGGTGTGGCGGCGTTGTGAAACTCGCCATAGAGGTCAAGAGCGAGAGTCGCTCCGCGCCATAGCGGCTGAAAGTAATCGAAAATAATCTTAAGTGTGTAAAGATGTGAATATAAGTTGTTTGCAAACTTAGGTCGTGCCGTGATTTTAGCTGTGGCATAGATGCCGCGTGTGGTATATTCGGAGTGTCGTCGTGTGTCTACTCCAAGACCGAGACCTATGCCAAAAGAGGAGGCGTTATGGCTCTCGCCGTGAGTGATAAACTCTGCCTGATTGTCGAATCCAATAGCCGTGATGTTGCGGTAATCGGCGGCGATGTCAACGAAGAATTGCGGCAAGATGTAGTAGCGATAATCGAGCCACGCCGCATAGTCGCGCGAGGTATATGTGCCGGCGCTATTCTGGCGCGAGGTGTTGTAGTCAAGACCCCAGATATAGGTTGGCTCGAAGTATGCATTTATGCCGTATCCCAGACGATGACGACCATCGCCAAGATGGTTGCAACCAACGACTGATACTCCGTAGTAGCCAGTTAATGAGGCTGTTGCTGATATTGATAGCATGCCTGGCGTTGTATCCGAATCATTACCCTGACGGTAATATAGGTTGCCGATAGCGGCGAGTCGCCAGCCTGTATTTGCCGAGTAGCCCGGGCCACCAAAGATGTTGAAACGCACCTTCTTGTTGCCGAGGTTATCGGAGAGATAGTCATCTAATCCCGACGAGAACCCATCATTTGCAGGGGTATATCTGTACGATATTGTGTTGCCGTTGATGGTGCTCTCTTCGAAGCCTTGTCCATAGAGCTTAACCGCGTTAAGCAATAAAAGGATCGCCATAGAGACGATCCTGATACTCTTTGTGTTATATCGTTTTACTGTGGGCATTAGCGCAAGGGGTCAGCTGCTGCGATAAAGCGCTGTTGCTCCTCCTCCGACATCTCACCCTTATGAACATATACCAACTCGCCAGCCTTGTTTACGAGCATGATGACGAACATATTGTCGCAGTCACCCAAACGCCAAGCACTCGAGATGTAGTGGTCGGGGTCGCATAGGATCGTTGCACCATTCTTTGCGGTACGTGCGTCGGCAATTTTACGTACGAGTGAGTTGGGATAAACGGCATCCTTAAGATTTACGATACCGAAGCCCTCGATGTTGGGACCCTGCACTCGACCAGTCTCCTCGATGTGTGAGATAAAGTCGTGGTTCTGCTTGGGAACCTCGGGATCAACGTAGAAGATAAGTAAGTTCTTCTCGCCCCACCATGGCAGTCGTGCCTTGTTGGTGTCAAGATCCTGAACCTCAACGTTTCGCACCTTGCGAGGGAGACTCTGTGCTTCAGCCGAAACGGTGAATGTAAAGGCTGCAATGACGATAAGAAGTAATGCTCGTAGTTTCATAGTTATAATCTACTTTTAATTTTAACGTTCGACTTTTGTGTTACACAAATGTATAACACGGCAAAGGTAATAAAAATATCAAGAATATCTCCATTACAGATGTCGACTTTTTTGCCATTTGACGAGATTTAATTGCTAAAGTGACAAACAACTAAACAAATAGCCGAAATTGATAAATGAAATTATTGATGATACATCTGGTTTTTTGTATCTTTGTGGGCAAATTAATGAGGATAAGATTATGAAACAGCGTATTTTGTTCGTGTGCCTCGGTAATATATGTCGCTCTCCTGCGGCCGAGGCGATGTTCCGCATGCTCGTTTGTCGTGAAGGTCTCGAGGATATGGTGGAGATAGACTCTGCTGGCACCTATGGTGGACATAGCGGCGAGCGTTCTGATCCGCGTATGCGCCGTGCTGCTGAGGCCCGCGGTATTGAGATGACGCATCGTGCACGTCAGGTCAAGGAGGAGGACTTTGAACGCTTCGATCGTGTTATCGCGATGGATGATAATAACTACGAGGCGTTGTTTCGCCTCGCTCCCGACCGTCAGGCGCAACAGAAGATCTATCGTTTCCGCGAGTTTTTGCGCCGATATCCAGACTGGTCGTATATCCCCGATCCATATTATGAGGGACATGAGGGCTTCGAACTTGTACTCGACCTGTTGGAGGATGGGTGCGCTACATTGCTCGAGGAGCTGAGAGGGTAGAGCTGCTGGTTTAGTGTGGTCTCGACATTGTACAATTGGGTGTTAAGCCCTAAAATGTGGTTTTTCTCATCTATAGTCAAGATTTTGGGTGTAAAAATATTTTTTGATGTAATATATTGGTATATAGCGTAATACGTGGATAGTATAGGTTGCCAATAAAAAATATTTTACAAATTATTTGGTGGTTTAGAAAACTTGACGTACCTTTGTCCTTTGGAGAGGTGGCAGAGTGGTCGATTGCGGCGGTCTTGAAAACCGTTGA
>CALBKP010000003.1 GCA_937895825.1 uncultured Alistipes sp.
CAAGCTGATACTGCATCTGTCCGTCTTTCCAAACCGCTCTCGTTATCTACGCGAATCAAACAAGAGGAAAAGAAAAAGTTTCTTGCCCAAAAAGCCGAATACCGCTACCTTTTGTCCGAGCTCTTTCAGGCACAACAAGAGTTACAAACTGCCCTCAATAACTTTGGCTATCTGTCCGAGCCAAAGTCCGTGGATGTCTGCATCTTCCAGATGCAGACTGCCCAGAGCCAATACGACAACATCCTCCGCAAAATCAAAGCCCTTGGTTATCAACCAAAGGATATCAAGGCCTTTACCAAGATTAAGATTAAGGCACAGGTAGCACCCGCAAAGAAGTAATCCCATCCTAAATCCCTCAATAACCTTTTTTCTATAAAAGGTAAGGCTGCCCAACAGTTCTTGTTGCGGCAGCCTCGTTTTTTTTATTGTTTTTGCGAAAACCCTATTTTGCGGGCTCCCACTTGCAGCGTACGGGCGACACGATAGCACCCTCGTCCTTAAGCTGCTTCATAGCCTTATCAACCTCCTTGCGGTCGATGCCCGAGAGCGCTGCAATCTTACCTGCATTTAGGGGCTCACCCGCCTCCTTCATTGTTGCCAATACCTTATCCTTTGTCTCCATAGTCTCAATCTCTTATAATATCCTTTTAACTTAACTCACTACTCCTTCTCGAAGAGATCCTTACCTACGCCACATACGGGGCAAGTCCAGTCATCGGGCAACTCCTCAAAAGGTGTGCCAGGCGCGATGCCATTCTCAGGGTCTCCAATTGCGGGATCATACTCCCAACCACAAGGTGTGCATGTATACTTATCCATAATCTTTTAGTTTTTAATTGTTAATATTTATTTTCTTTTCCTGGTGCAAAGATAATAAGAATTTCTAATTTTACATCATAATTCCAATCATACTTTCTTATAAGCATATTACTTTAAATTATAATGCACCCCTAACCCGCGCCTCTATCTCGGTGATTACCTCATTCGTCAGATGCGCCCAACGTCCCACAATCACACCATCCGTATCCACAAGCATAAAGCATGGAATCTCCTCAACGCCATATGCCAGCGACAAGTCAGCCTGCTCACGAAAGTAGTAGCTATCGGCAGCATCAGGGCGACTAACCCTAAGCTGTGGCCACGCATCGAGGTCGTATTGTTCGATGGCCTCACGCCACTGCGCGTCGTCTTGATCGACCGACACGCTAAGTATCTGCAATTCGTCGCCCAGCCTCTCATTGAGCTCCTTCACACGAGGTATCTCGCCAATGCAGGGGCGACACCAACTCGCCCAGAAGTCGAGAAGCACAAAGCCCCGCGCATAGCACTCCGAGAGGCGTACTACCCCACCGCGCGCCTCCTCGAGTGCAAAGTCCAAGGCTTTACCTCCTACTTCGCCTCCGCACGTCTGCGCTATATTTCGTTTAATGACAAGCAACTCACCCATAGCACCACCTCGCTGCCCCTCTGATAGGTTTTCATATAACGACTCCACCTCGCCATACTCAACAAGCCCCGCAACAATATTTGGCACAATCGTATAGTCGGGATGCGTCCGAACAAACTCCTCGGCCAACACTGGCCAACGTGCAGCTATGGCGTGATGCTCCAACACAAGGGCATAAAACTCCGCCCATAGCTCGTCTACATTCTCTGCTCCGCTCTCAAAGGCAGCCGCCCACGCCCTATTCTTCAGTTGCACCTGATGTAGTAACTCATAAATTACCCTATCGTACCCTCCAAATGTCTCTTTGTATTCAGCAATCTCATCGTCTATGCTCAGCCCTTGCAATGTATAATCGTAGAGAGCATCACGCTCAGCACTGAAGGTTATGCGCGACGGCTCTATATATATCTTGGCAAAGTCCATATTCTCGAAGTGTAGGTACGCAGGTACGACATCCGCAACAACACCCTCAAAGCTAAACGTGCCACTCTCAACATAGGCAGTATCTACCTCCTCATACCACGTGTCACCCCGCTTTGTAGGATAGCACAGACAGACCATCTCGCCCTCCTCGGCACTACCGAGTCTACCCTCAAGTGTAAATCTCGCATCATCCCTGCCGCACGCCACGACAAGGAGCAGCACGCACCAAATAAGACTCTTTCGCATAAGATTATATAGATTACTGTTTACATATATTATTATATATAACGTCCTCGTGCGACTTTTATTATACGCCCATAATCTTTTCACGATATTTATGCAATATGCTAAAAATTAACACCCATGACGTAATTTTTTGCCCTCAAAATTTGGAAAATTCGCGGGGGGGGTAATTTTGCAGTAGCAAACAAAAAAACAATATTACCATGAGACAACTTCTTTACGGCCTATTGGCACTTGCGCTTGTTGCGTGCAACACTAAAGACGACGATCAATTCAAGGCAGACGGCGGCACTTACGCCTTTAAGCAGAGCGAGATTATCGTCAACACTTCCGAAACCGACAGTTTCCGCCTCGAGGCATACTACATCGACGAGCCCGACGCATCGCTACGCGGTACCTTCCAATTCCGCGTCAACGAGGAGTTATCAACGCCCGATTGGGAGCATTATTTTGTGGTTGTGCCATTTGGCTATATGATTATAGAGGAGGCCGAGGATGGCACCTTCTTTAGCGACATCAGCATCTGGTCGGACAAGGTAGACAAGGAGGTTGTTGTTGTCTTAGACACATTCCTTGGCTACGACGATACGGCGATAGACATAGATGGCAATAGCCCCATCAACGAGCTCACCATCTACCTGCGCCCCACAGAGTAACACAAACCAACAGACTCAACCCTTACGTGAAGTTGGGTCTATTTTTTTGTTGTATTTTATCGAACAATTGCTATATTTGCACTACCAAAGAGGTATTCAATAAATTGCACATACTCTAAACTACCTACATCATGAGACGCACACTATTTTCGATAGCTCTTATCATAATTGGAACCATCGCCACAATGGGACAAAACATTCCAATGATCCATAGCGAAGAGATCGAGCACTCGCGCGAGTATCTCCGTGGCAACGACTTCCAAAAAGACCTACTACTCTACGTAGATATGCTCGCAAAGACACACCCCTACTATGCCGACACGAAACATTGTGCCGAGCTAAATAAACGCTCACGCAAGATGTATCAGGAGTGTGGCAATATTACCGAACTCATAACATTCAAACTCCTACTCGCACGTTTAGCATCATCGCTAAACGATGGCCACACGACCATATCGTACTGGAGCACATACGACACTCTCTTCCCGATAAGGCTGGCATTAGACGAGTCATCTTCGACCACTATTGACATAACATCGGAGGAGCACAAAGAACTACTTGGCAAGGAGGTTACACGCATCAACGGCATTACTATCGACAAGTTATTAGGCATGGCACGCCCACTTATCAGTGCAGATAACGAGGTCAACTTCCGAAATATGGTGAAGGAGTATATGATGATTGCGGAGTTCTGGCAGTTCCTCGGCATGGATAGCAGTAGTCTACACCTCACCCTCGCCGATGGCCGCAGTATGGACATCCCCGCCATCAACAAGCGCAATTTGAAGATAGCGCAGCTGCAGAAGAATACGGACAAACGTGTGACTGCACAGCGTGGTGTGCTCTTCGACTACAATATCTTTGAAGACCATAGCATCTGCTACCTTCAATTCAACCAGTTTGCCGACAGGTTGGTCTACCCGCAATACCCGCAGTTAGCGAGATTCGACGAATTTCTGAACGAGATGTTTAGCGAGATAGAGGATAAAAATATCGAGACCCTCGTTGTAGACCTGCAATACAATAGCGGTGGCAATAGCACGCTCGGCGATGTACTCCTCTCATGGTTACAACCACGTTACGAAACCCGCAACTATAACGTTGACGTTCGCATGTCGGAGCTACTTGCCACACACTACCCACACTACCGCGAACTAACCGTCGATGGCAAGCCACTGGAGATGGGTAAGATTTACGATCTATTCGGTGTCGACCAGAACAAGACCGAGAAAATAGACTACGACGCTTCGCAAGATAGCACAAAACATCAATTTAACGACAACATCGAGCGTATATTCCGCGGTAATGTAATATTTATCGAGGGTACCAACTCATTTAGCAGCGCAACACTACTCCTAACCATGGCCCGCGACAACGGCATTGGCACCATCATAGGCGAGATACCAGGCGGCAGCCCCTCGCACTACGGCGATATACTCTACGGCATGCTTCCCAACACAAACACGCTGGTAACCGTAAGCCATAAACACTTCGTGCGCCCAAATCGCGAACTGAAGGGTGAAATATACATCACGCCGGATGTTAAGGTAGAGCTCAACGACCCCAACCGTGATCTTGCTTGGGAGTGGATAGTTGAGAACTATGGCAAATAGAGAATATATTCCGATGGAGGCAAAACCATGATCCGTGTTCAAGAGCACGGGTCTTTTTTTTAGCATTGATGTCAGAAAACCTGATCTTCGGTGTCTTTAGTGCAGAGAACAGCAGAAGATGACAACACAAGAGTTTGAAATATTTGCGGCTCGCAGTCGCCCAAGACTACTTACCACTGCGCGTAACATCCTCTCCAACGTGGATGAAGCGGAGGATGTTGTGCAGGATGCGCTCATCAAGCTCTACTCCATGCGTGATAGACTCTCGGAGTATCGCAACATTGAGGCTCTCGCCACGGTAGTAGTCAAGCACCTCGCGCTTAATGTGCTGCGTAGCCACCACCGACACCGAACTACGGAGCTAAACGAGCGAGTGCTACATAGCGATGAGCTACCAGCAGATAACCGCATCGATGAGCTTCTCAAGGCGATAGACTCACTCCCTTCGAAGCAACAGATGATATTGCGAATGAAACATATCGATGGGATGGAGGTTGAAGAGATAGCCTCGGCAGTACAGATGAGCCACGATGCAATATATCAAAACCTAAGTAGGGCACGACGTGCAATACTCGAACAATTCAAACAACGCAAAAATGGATAGACGCGAACATATTGAACATATTATCGAGAAGTTTCTCGATGGCAAGACCTCCAATAGCGAGGAGCGAGAGTTATACGATTGGTTTGCCAATAACGATGTACCAGCAGAGTGGAGCGAACTTAAAGATATGTTTGCATGGTACGATGCTGGGATGCCAGAGAATAGCAACACAGAGGAGCAACTCCCCACTCCAGTAGCTACACACACTCCTCGACACAATATGACACTACGTTTTGGAGGTTGGAGCGCTGCAATTGCAGCTGCGGCCGTCGTAGTGGTTGGCATAGTTCTATGGCCAGAGACAGAGTCAGCGTCAGCAACAATCAATATCTACGAAGGTAGTTATGTTGTCGAAAACGGCGTTATCAACGATGATATCACCTACATTCAGAGGAATATCGAGGAGGTATTGGCACGTGCCGATGAGATGGAGCACAAGGCCAACGAACTGCTCGCCTGGGCCGATATTTAGTAACCTTTGAGAGTACTCTAAAACCAAATATATAAATTTGTAACCATCTAAAAAACAGCAAAAAATGAAGCGATTATTGATTATATTTATGCTTTCCATAGCATCTATTGCCGAAGGTAGCGCCCAAGAGCATATTGATGCGCTCGTTAACCGAGATATTGGAGGGTCACGTAACGGCTATATGTGTACCAAGCGAATGGCAGTAAAGCGAGATCCTGACACCGGAGAGATTGCTAAGCGCGTGGTTGAGTTCGTAACACGCGATAACAAGGAGCTCGCCAAGCAGTTTATAGCAGCCTTCAAAGCCGACATTGAGACCGCGGAGGTATCGGAAGAGAGAGAGGAACGCAACATATATGTTGCCACAGCCGTATGGCTCGACCCAAAACGCATCTATAACATCTCAGTAACGGGAGACTTAGTTGTAGTAAACGTTCAAACAATTTACCAAGAAGAGAAGTAACCATTTAACCAAAAAGAGATTATGAAACGAATGATTATAATGGCCGTATTATCTATCGCGGCAATAACCTCGACAAGCGCCCAGCCACACATCGAGAAGCGCAGCGTTGGCGCTGGCGAGATTGACTATATCACCAAAGAACTAACATGCGATAATCTCACCCAGATTAACTGTTTTCTACCTGTCGTACTACGTCTTGTAGATGGCCAGGAGGGACATATCGAAATTAGCTACCCTATGGATGAGCACCGATATATACGTTACGGCATCAACGACGGCACAAAGTTGAGCGTTGGACGCGACGGCTACCAAGATGCTCCCAAAAAGACGATATTGAGTGATAAGACTCCAATATATCTTACGGTGTCATCATCGAAACTTTGCTACATATTAAGCACATGGGATACAGTGGTATATGTTGATCGTGATCACTTTGCCGACGAGCTCATATTAGCCAATTCGGGTTATTGCATGTCGATTATAGCCAAAAGCATCACTGCCAAAAAGAGCATCAAGATACACACAACGGGTACGATGACCTGCGAGGTGGAGGAGTGGAATACAGATAATCTGCGTCTATTCAATAATGGCTATCTTTACATAGATGGCACAACCACAGCAAGCCATATCGAACAAACAAGCCTCGGTATCGATAGCACCAAACTTACCGTTGACTGCGACTCGCTTAAGGTCTTTGCCAAGGGTGAGGGTCTCATCAGTTACAAAGGTACAGCCAGCGATATTAGCATTAACTCACATGGCAAGACTACAATACGCACATCGGAGCTAATACAGAAATAGCCATAAGCAAACAACAAAAATAGACTCAGCCTCGTAACAAGCCGAGTCTATTTATTTTATACGATAGCATTATGATGAATGTTCGCAATGTTATCGCAACACTGCACTGCGTTTTATACCAATCCATATATGCCCCTGAAACATAATCCTCAGGCGCACCTCCAATACCAGTCATAGCACCACGTGTCAGCCCCATAAGCACACCATTAGCCGTAAATAGCGTCATCTGCGTATCATCGCTAATTTCGGCCTTGCCTCTTTCGTTCAACTCAAAGCGTGTGATACCACTACCGCCATAACGCGATATGATATCTTTGAACTTTTTAAACTCAACAGCATAGCCTAAAGCATCCCCTGCCGCACCAGCCATCAACGAGCCGCGAATCTTATCATTAATATTTACACCAACCTGTCTCATTGTCTCTTTAATTAAAATTCCAACCTAAATCCCTTTTGTTTTAACTCGGCATACTTCTCCGCATTGAAACGATACCTACTCGGAGTACGACGAGAGGCACCTTCGGGTCGAGGCTCGGCCTCGGCTAAGATGCCCAATTTAAGCATCTTGTTGTAGAAGTTACGGCGATCAAACTTTACCTCTAATATCGCCTCATATAAATTCTGTAACTCAGTCATTGTAAATACATCTGGCAATAGTTCGAATCCTATTGGCTCGAAGCAAATACGCTCCTTTAACCTACTCATTGCCATACGTAGGATTCTATCGTGGTCAAAGGCCAAAGCGGGTATATCATCGCGTGAAAACCAACATGCAGCCTCAGCATCGTCGCCACCCTTTACTTCCGACATTCGAACTAAGGCGTAGTGTGCAACGGTAATCACTCGCTCACGCGGATCACGATTTACGTCCGTAAACGTATAAAACTGCTCAACAGTGACACCCTTCAAACCAGTCTCCTCCTCAAGCTCACGACGCGCACACTCCTCAGCCGTCTCTCCTATATTCATAAAACCACCTGGAAATGCCCACATACCCTTGTATGGTTCGATGCCGCGTTGTATGAGCAACACCTTGATACTCACACCATCAAATCCAAATATCACACAGTCGGCCGTAACCGCTGGATGTGGATACTTATAACAAAAGTTTCTCTCGCCCATAGCTTATTGCGTTAATTTTACGCAAAGGTAGTTAGTATTTCCAAAACCACCAAATATTTTGCGTTATTTTTACGCAAAAAAAATGGTGACACACGAAAAACGCATGCCACCATAAACAATCGGAAGTGGTGATTAACCTTTAAGCCAAGTATGCTTAGCAACAGAATAGATTGGCACAAAGGGTATAATCAACGGACGATGCTTGATGTAAGCCTGAAACTCGGGGTCATTGCCGTAGGTCTCATTCTGGCGCAACTCCAAACGACGAGCACCGCTAAACATAACATAGACAATACCGATATAACCAAGCGAAGCGATAACCCACTGCCACAGTGTGCAACAAGCACCAAAGCATATAACGAAGCTACCGGTCCACATCAGCACCTCACCAAAGTAGTTGGGACAACGCACCAGACGATACAATCCCGTATCAACAAAGCGCGAAGCATTCACCCTCTTCGCGGCACTCTTCTGAGCATCCGCAACTATCTCAATCAAGACACCCGCAGCAGCTACACCCATACCTATCCAAGCCCACAACTCATTGACGGGCTCGCCAAGCGACAAGTTATGCAGATAGAAGGTAACGGGGCTAATCTGACCGATGTAGAGCAACGCACACGATATCCAAATCATAAACATCACAAACACGGGTTTACGCGCAGTGTTATCAGGCTGATAGAGAATCTTCTTATACGATGCCGACTTACGCTCGCGAATAAAGAGATAGAGAGCAAGTCGAAAGCCATAGACGAAGAGCACAGCACATAGAAGCAACGCTGGCAGTGTAACGACATCCTTAAAGATAATCACCGTTGCCAACGACAGCGCCGAGATAGAGAGGCCATAGCCGATACTAAAGAAGTAGATGAAATAGATCCACCCAACCGACGACACGGCGAACGAAATTGCAAGAAGCGTAAGAAGATAAGCCATAATCATAGAATTTATATTAAGACGACAAATAAGCAACGTTGTATTACTACATGACAAAGTTACAAATTAGTTTTTATCGACGGCATAAAATTTTCCAAAAATTTAGCCACTAACCTCACAATTGCAACAAAAATGGATTGTAAATATGCGCATGTTTTTGTATCTTTGCGCTTAAAGTAAATGTATATATGATAAGATATAGAGAAGCAACACTTGATAATGGTCTAACGATACTGGTTAACCGCGATCGTGCGTCGAAGCTTGCGGCGGTGAGCATCCTATACAAGGTAGGCGCTCGCAACGAGCAGGCCGATAAAACAGGCTTTGCCCACCTCTTCGAGCACCTTATGTTTCGCGGCACAACGCAGGTGCCCGACTTTGACATGCCAGTACAGATGGCATCGGGCGAGAATAACGCCTTCACGAACAACGACTACACGAACTTCTACATAACGCTCCCTAAGGAGAACCTCTCCACAGCACTATGGCTCGAGAGCGACAGAATGTGCAATCTCAACCTTAGCGAGGAGGCATATCGCACCGAGAAGCAGGTAGTCATCGAGGAGTTTAAGCAGCGCTACCTTAACCAGCCGTATGGCGATGAGCAGTTGCTACTACGCGACCTATGTTACACGAAGCACCCCTACCGCTGGTCTACAATAGGCATTTCGCCCGAACATATCGAGCGCGCCACGTTGGAGGATGTTCGTGCCTTCTACAAGCTGCATTACCGCCCATCGCAGGCGATACTCGCCATCTCTGCCGACATCGACGAGGAGGAGATGATACGCATGGCTACGGAATATTTCAAGGATATCCCAGACAATGGCGGCGATATTTTGCCCGTTGCCGTTGAGCCCGCACAGCACGAGCCACGCAGATTGGAGGTCGAGCGCAACGTGCCAGCAACGGACATAACCATTGCCTTTCACATGGGCGACCGTCTCTCGCGCGACTTCTTCCTTGGCGACCTTGCCTCCGACCTTCTTGCTGGAGGCGAGTCATCACGACTAATCAACCGTTTGGTCAAGGAGCGTGGGCTATTCTCGAGCGTCAACGCCTACATCCTCGGCAGCCTCGACCCAGGACTATTCATCATCAAGGGGCGACTTATGCCATCGACAGATGAAGCCGAGGCAGAAGAGGCACTATGGGATGAGCTACGCGATCTTCAGCGGGGCAACATTACGGATTACGAACTCGAGAAGGTGAAAAATAAGTTCGAGGCCAATATGCTCATGGGCGAGATCAACGTGATGAACAAGGCCATGAACCTATGCTTCTACGCCATGACTGGACGACTGGAGCTTATCAACGAGGAGGCCGACATCTTCCGCTCTATAACGCGAGAGGAGGTGATGGACTTCTCGCTCCGCACGTTCGACAAGAACAACTCTTCAACACTTATATATAGAGCAAAACGATGATTGAACAACCCGACATAATCACCCCGCGCAGTGTAGATATGCCACGTGCCGTAGAGCATAGCTCGGCAAATGGCGTGAAGATTTACGTCCTCGACTCCGACGATTTCGAGGTTGTGCGCTTCACGTTTGTCTTTCGCGCTGGAACATCCATGCAGCATAAGCCCTTCACGGCATCGGCCACAGCAAATATGCTTAGCGAGGGTAGCACCTCGCTCACGGCACAACAGATTGCCGACGAACTCGATTTTTACGGCTCATATTTCGACGTAAACATCGATCGCGACTACTCCTATATATCGTTCGTATCGCTCTCCAAGTTCTTCACCGAGACGGCCAACGTTGCTACGGAGATTCTACTAAGACCTTCATTCGAGGAGCGCGAGCTTAAGACCTACTGCCAGAAACGGAAGCAGAGCCTTGCCATCGAGCGCAAGAAGGTAGAGGTACAATCGCGCGAGCTCTTTGCCGAGGCACTCTTTGGCAAGAAGCACCCCTACGGCATCTCGGCCAAGGGCGAGTGCTACGACGATGTCACGCGCGACGACATAGTAACGCTATATAACGAGCTATATACGGCAAATAACTGCTTCATTGTGTGCAGTGGCCATGTTGATGACACGGTATTAGATAGAATAAAGGGGATGGCCATGGAGCTACCCGCGGGAGAGAAGCCACAGATAGAGTTTCCAGCTATTGAATCGACATACACAACACGTCGGGATATAGACTCGGCTCTCCAGTCATCCATTCGCATTGGTCGATTATTATTTACACGCACCCACCCCGACTTTGTGGGCATGCAGGTAGTGGCGGCAGTCCTTGGCGGTTATTTCGGCTCACGCCTTATGCAGAATCTACGTGAGGAACATGGCTACACCTATGGAGTGATGGCAGCAATGGTTAACTTCGATCGTGAGGGATACTTAGCCATCGCCACACAGGTAGCACGCGAACATCGAGACGATGCCCTCAGGGAGATATACACCGAGATTGAGCGACTACGCACAGAACTTATCTCCGATGAGGAGTTGCAAATGGTCAAGAATATGATGATTGGCGAGGTGTTACGCATACTTGATGGTCCATTTGGCATTGCTGATGTCACGATTGAGAACATCATGTGCGATGTCGATAACAGATATACCGAACAGAACGTTGAGACGATCTTCGCCATAACTCCCGAGGAGATACAACGCCTCGCCGTGAAGTACCTCCGCCGCGAAGACCTCATCGAGACGGTTGTAGGATAACATACATAGCAAAGATGGTTAACGCAGAACTTAAAGCATACGTTGAGCAAGAGATAATACCTCGCTACGATGGGTTTGATGCAGCTCATCAGCGCGACCATGTACTTACTGTTATCGACGCGGCTCTCAAGCTCGCCACATACTACGATATCAACAAGGATATGGTTTACGCTATTGCTGCCTACCACGACACGGGACTCGCCTTTGGACGCGATAAGCACCATACAGAGTCGAAACGTATAATCATTGAGGACAGGGAGCTTCGTCGATGGTTTACTGAGGAGGAGATTGCAACTATGGCTGATGCTGCGGAGGATCACCGCGCATCGTCAAAGAGCGAGCCACGCACGATTTATGGCCGCATCGTTGCCGAGGCCGACAGGATCATCGATAGCCGCACCATAATACGTCGTACCATACAATTTACGCTCACCAACCACCCTGAGCTCGACCGCGAGGAGGGCTACGAGCGCATGGTTGACCACCTTAACTCAAAGTATAATTACGGAGGTTACCTAAAGTTATGGATTAAGGAGTCGGACAACGCTCAACGCCTCGAGGAACTACGCCAGATTATCGCCACGCCCACAAGGTTACGCGAGATTTACGACGAACTATATAATGAGCTAACCATGGGATAGCCATCGGTGATATCTAAAAGACTATTAACTAAATAATTTATGAATATGAGAACTATTAAATCATTAATCGGTGCTCTTGTACTTGCCACGATATCGCTGTCGGCATTAGCACAAGATATAGCTCCCGCCATTAAGCCAGATGCGAAGATCGAGCGCAAAGTTGAGAAGATTCTCAAGAAGATGACCCTCGAGCAAAAGGTCGGACAGATGGCCGAGGTGGGTATTGACATGTTTGGCAATAGTGTCACTGGCGTTGCCGACGACACCAAATTTGTTCTCAAGGAGGATGTTCTGGAGGCTGTAGCCAAGGAGTATATGTTTGGCTCAGTGCTCAACGCTCCAGGCAAGGCTCTCACCGCTGAGGAGTGGAACGAACTTATCACCAAGATCAACGAGGTATCTATCCGATACACAGGACTACCCACGCTCTATGGTATTGACGCTATCCATGGTGCCACCTACACATGGGCATCACCCCTATTCCCTCAGGAGGTAAATGCAGCAGCATCGTTCAACCGTGCCATGGTACGTAAGATGGCCGAGATGACAGCCTACGAAGTGCGTGCCAGCAATATTCCCTGGACATATTCACCTACCCTCGACCTCGGTCGTAAGGCCTCATGGCCTCGCCAGTGGGAGAGCTTCTCGGAGGATGCCTACCTCACGGCAGAATTAGCACGCGAGATGGTTCTCGGCTACCAGGGCGAGGATCCCAACCATATCGACAAGTATCATATCGCATCGTGTCCTAAGCACTATATGGCATACGGTATGACCAACTCTGGTCAGGATCGCACGCCAGCATACGTATCTATCGCCGAGCTTCGTGAGAAACACTTCGCGCCATTCAAGGCAGCTATCGAGGCCGGTGCATTGTCTATCATGGTAAACTCGGCATCGGTTAACGGCATTCCCACACATGCCGACTACACGCTGCTTACCGAGTGGCTTAAGCAGGGCCTTAACTGGGATGGTATGATTGTCACCGACTGGGCAGACATAGCGAACCTCTACACTCGCGAGAAGATCGCAGTGGACTATAAGGATGCTATCCGCATCTCTATCAACGCTGGTGTCGATATGTCGATGATTCCCTACGACGTTAACTTCTGTCCGCTGCTGGTCGAGCTCGTTAAGGAGGGTAAGGTATCAATGGATCGTATCGACGATGCAGCACGACGCATTATTCGCATGAAGATACGCCTTGGTCTTCTTGACACTCCCAATACATATCTTAAGGACTACCCCAAGTTTCAGGGCGAGGAGATTCGCGAGGCCTGCTACCAGGCGGCTGCCGAGTCAATCACTCTGCTTAAGAACAACGACAACATCCTCCCTCTTTCTACCAAAACACGCATACTTGTTGCTGGCCCTAATGCTGACCGCATGCGTCCATTGTGTGGTGGTTGGAGCTACTCATGGCAGGGCGACATCGTTGACAAGGTATTACCTCATGGTACTACATTCCTCGATGCTATACGCGCTATCGGTGGAGATAAGGTAACGTACGTTGCAGGTGTTGAGTACACCGACAAGGGTCACTTCGCCGATGAGTGCAACCTAAACATTGAGGCTGCCGTTAGCGCGGCACAGGGTGCTGATGTAGTTGTCTTGTGTATCGGCGAGAACTCATACTGCGAGACTCCTGGCAACATCAACGAGATGGCTCTATCGGAGAATCAGCAGCAGTTGGCAAAGGCTCTCATTGCAACCGGAAAGCCTGTAATCCTTGTGCTAAACGAGGGTCGCGGTCGCATTATATCGTCGTTCGTCGATGGCACAGCTGCTGTTCTACACACCTACCTTCCTGGCACGGAGGGTGCGCGAGCATTGGCCGATATCCTTTATGGCAAGGTTAACCCATCGGGTAAGCTACCCTACACCTACCAGAAGTACTCTAACGCTATGACCACCTACGACCACAAGGTATCGGAGAGCGTTGACACAATGGAGGGCGCTTACGACTACAATGCCGTGGTATCGGCTCAGTGGGCATTTGGTTACGGTCTGTCGTACACCGAGTTCGAGTACAGCAACCTACGTGTAGTTAGTGGCACAGAGTTTAGATCGGGCGATACCATCCGCATTGCCGTTGATGTTAAAAACGTAGGCAGTCGTAGCGGCAAGGAGAGCGTTCTACTCTTTATCAACGACGACGTAGCCTCAATCGTCCCCGATGCTCGTCGCTTGCGCGACTTCGAGAAGATCACGCTTGATGCTGGCCAGAGCACAACCGTTGAGTTTGAGGTTAAGGCCGAGGAGTTAGCATTTGCTAACAATGATGGCAGATGGCTTCTTGAGCAGGGTACTTTTACCATTCAGTGTGGCAACCTCACAGATCGCATCACCTGCACCCACTCATCACGTCTGGGCGAGAATATTCGCATGAAGTAAACTAACTATATAACACTATGAGAAAATATCTATTCTGTACACTCATACTCGTCGCATCCCTAATCACGGGATGTCAAACTGATTCTGACACACGCAAGATCGAGGATTTCAACTTCGACTGGTGCTTTACGCTGGGTGACGATGCGTCTTACGCTACCGCCGAGTATGACGACTCCAGTTGGCGTAAACTACACCTACCCCATGACTGGAGTGTCGAGGGTGAGTTCGATGCAAACAATCCATCAACGCCAGCTGGTGGTGCTCTCCCAGGAGGCATTGGTTGGTATCGCAAACACTTTACAACCCCCAATATCGAAAACAGGGTTGTAAACGTTGAGTTCGATGGTATCTTTATGAATAGTACGGTATATGTCAATGGCCATGAGGTGGGCTTCCGCCCCTACGGCTACTCGTCGCTTTCGTACGACATCACTCCGTTTCTTAACCCCGCTGGTGAGCAAAATACCATCGCTGTCCGTTGCGACAACTCCGACCAGCCAAACTCTCGTTGGTATGCCGGTTGTGGCATCTATCGCAACGTGCGCCTTGTTGTAACTTCTGACATCTTTGTAGAGTATTGCGGAACATACATCACCACGCCTAAGGTTAGCGACAAGTCGGCCACCATCAATGCCGAGGTCACAATCACAAATAAGGGCAAGGCTGATCGTAACATTACTGTTGTCAACGACATCCTCAATGCCCTCGACAAGCGTGTTTGCCGCACAAAGGCCACAAAACTTATACCTGCGGGCGAGAGCGTGCAGGTTACAATGGACATCACCATCCCTACACCTCACCGCTGGGATGTCGACGATCCATATATGTATACCATGCGCACCAGCATCGAGGATCACGACATCAAGCTCGATGAGTATAACACTCCGTTTGGTATTCGCGAGTTTAAGTTTGATGCCGACACCGGCTTCTGGCTCAATGGTCGCAACATAAAGCTCCTCGGTGTATGTATGCACCACGATTTGGGAGCTCTCGGCACGGCGGTACATCGTCGCGCCTTAGAGCGCCAGCTCGACATCTTGGAGTCATTTGGTGTGAATGCTATCCGCACGTCGCACAACCCTCCCACACCCGAGCTATTGGATATGTGCGACCAGCGTGGCATCCTCGTTATGGACGAGGCCTTCGACATGTGGCGACGTGCTAAGACGCAGTACGACTATGCTCGTTTCTTCGACGAGTGGCACGAGAAGGACCTCATTGACTTTGTTAAGCGCGACCGAAACCACCCATCTATCGTTATGTGGTCGGTAGGCAACGAGATTCTTGAGCAGTGGGACTCTGACGAGCAGCACAACCTCGAGGATCTACCCACCGAGCAACGCAACCTTCTAATGAACTTCCTTGCTAAGAACGCTAAGGGTGAGATTACCGATGCCGATATGAACCCCAACGTGTTACTCACACGACACATCGTCGCTACACTCAAGGAGTACGACAACACTCGCCCCGTAACGGCTGGCTGCAATGAGACACGTCCGTTCAACAACCTGCTTCGTTCTGGTGCTATCGACATTGTTGGCTTCAACTACCACGAAAAGGACTACGACTCGGTGCGCGTATGGTATCCTGGCATGCCATTCATCGGTTCGGAAACAGCATCGGCACTCAACAGCCGCGGATTCTACCTCCACCCATCAAGTGAACTCCACGTGGTGCCCGAACGTTGGGATCTACCATACGACACCGACCACCACCAGTGTTCGGCTTATGATAACTCACGCGCACCATGGGCAACACTCCACGAGGAGGCATGGACTGTTGTTCGCGACAGAGATTACTGCGCTGGCACATTCGTTTGGACTGGCTTCGACTATATAGGTGAGCCTACGCCCTACTCATGGCCTTCACGCTCGTCGTACTTTGGTATTGTTGATCTCTGCGGTTTCCCAAAGGATTGTTACTACATGTACCGCTCGGAGTGGACAGATAATCCTACGCTCCACCTATTTCCACACTGGAACTGGACCGAGGGCGAGAAGATAGACCTCTGGTGCTACTACAACACTGCCGACGAGGTTGAACTCTTCGTAAATGGTGTGTCGATGGGTCGTAGTCGCAAGACCGACAAGCGTTTGCACGCTATCTGGGAGGGCATTACATTCACCCCTGGCGAGATTACTGCCGTTGGTTATAAGGATGGCAAGGAGATTATGCGCCACACGCGAAAGAGTGCTGGCGAGCCTGATCGCATCGTTCTTAGCCCTGATCGTACAGAGATTACGGCAGATGGCTACGACCTCTCGTACATCGCCATCGACTGCGTTGATGCCAATGGCAACTTTATGCCTACGGCCATGAACCAGCTATACTTCACGGTAGAGGGTACAGGCGAACTCGTCGGTGTCGACAATGGTAACTCGGCAGGCACGGAGTCACTCAAGGGCAATAAGATGAAACTCTTTAATGGCAAAGCACTTGCTATCGTTCGTTCAATAAAGGACACACCTGGAAGTATTATCCTTACCGTTACGGGTGATGGCATCGAGGGTGCCGAGGTGATAATCACAAGCAAGTAAACTGCAACCAATGGACAAGCAGAGTCGTCGTAATCGTGGCGGCGACTCTCCTAATTACGAAGAGTATGACCAAGATAGAGAGAGAAAAGAGGGTTGTGAGCCGCATGATTGAGTTATACTGCAAGCATAACCTCAAGCTTAGCACTATAACCGAGGAGTACAAGGCACTCGAAGCATACGCACACAAGAGGCTCGACGGGTGTAAATTTGGCGAGGAGAAGCCCGCATGCAAGCGGTGCCCGATACATTGTTACAAGCCCGAGATGCGCGAGAAGATTCGTGCTGTAATGCGCTGGGCAGGACCTCGAATGTTGATCTACGATCCCATTGCAGCAATACGTCATCTACTCAACAAATAAGTTCAGATGTATGAATAAGAGAATCTATTTCGCAGGAGGTTGTTTCTGGGGCACAGAGCACTACTTCAAGCAGATACGCGGCGTTATATCAACACAAGCAGGATATGCCAACGGCACCGTTCCCAACCCTACGTACGAGGAGGTATATACCGACAGAACAGGCTATGCCGAGACCGTTATGGTAGAGTACAACCCTGAGGTGGTATCGCTCACGCTCCTATGCGAGCTATTCTTCCGCTCTATAGACCCCACGTCACTCAACCGTCAAGGCAACGACATCGGCACACGCTATCGCACTGGCGTATACTACACCTCTGACGAGGACTATGATACCATAGGTAAGGTATATGCCGATATCGAGCGTATCATTGGCGAGACATTAGTCGTTGAGGTTGAGCCGCTCCAGAACTTCTACGCTGCCGAGGAGTATCATCAAGACTACCTCGACAAGAACCCCATGGGCTACTGCCACATTCCTCGCGCACTAATGCTTATGGCTCGCGAGGCAAACCGCGAATAGCCTATAACTGTGGCCAGATGGTGGGTGGCTGAATTGACACCCACTCTGCGCCATTTCCGCGCGATGTTGCCGTGATACGCACAGCCTTAATTGCTCGGTCTGGACTATCTATATAAAACATTCCCGCCTCCAAATCTCCTACGCGCTCGAAATGCGCACCATCGTAGCTCACCTCCACATATCCGTTCTCAAAGATATAGCGCGGCAGCTGGAAGTTACCCGTTGCCACCTTCATACGACGACACTTAACCGGATTATCGAACGTAAACATCACCCAATCGCCCACATCGGCAGTTCGCGACGTACGAGCCAAACGACCGTAGCCCTGCGCCTTTTCGAACGAGAACGCCTCTCTATCGCCCATCGACGACGTAATCTTAAAGGCAGGCGTTATCGTGCGGAAGTGAGCATCAACGCCCGCTTCAGGCGACATAGCTCTACCACGACGTGAGACGAACGAATAATGTGCTGGCATTGTCGTCGTGATAGGCTCGGTATAAATATGCTCTTCGCCACTTGGCTCGCACTTATAATATAACGTGCTACCATCATCAACAATGGCACTCAACACTCCATCCGCATATTTTACCTTGGGCGGCATAAGTCGATATGCGATACCCATAGCATCCATCCTCGCATAGTGCGAAGTCATGCGACGATAGAAGTCTTCCACATCACGATCATCTCCATCAACCCATGCTATCTCCGACAGAGCCAACACGCGTGGGAAAGTCTGATAGTGCAGATAGTCTGCTGTTTCGGGATTTCGCGAAGCGTATGCCTCGCTAAAGAATGAAGCCTCGCAACCAATTATGTTTTGATGCTCATTTGATGTAAAACCAACGCCCGAGGGGGTAAAGCCATAAACCTTTGTCCAGTCGAATATCGCCGCCCAGTCGTGGCCAGGCTCACGCGGTGTCTGTTTCATATCGAAGTAGAAGTACTGGCCAGGCATCACGACAACATCGTAGCCCGCAGCTGCAGCCTCACGACACTCCTTCACACCCTCCCAGCCATATACGCGTGTAAGAGAATTGAGATTACCTCCATCAATGGCCTCGTTCCACACAGCAGGCAGTTTACCATAGTTAGCAAGAATATCTACCACACGCGACATGAAATATCGCTGCAACTCCTCGGTCGAGGTCATCCCTTCACGCTGCATCAGCGCCTTGCAATCGGGGCAGCGTCGCCACTGCGACATATCTACCTCGTCACCTCCTATATGTATATACTTCGATGGGAACATTGCACATACCTCCGCAAGGATATCCTCGATAAGGATGTAGTTCTCCTCCGACGCTGGACAAAATGCCGAGCGTGTATCATAGCCAAAGGCCGCTGAGGTATTCGACGTGTAGTTACACAATATCTCAGGGTGGAGCGTTGCTATGCATAGGCTATGTCCTGGGAGGTCTATCTCGGGTATAACGGTTATGTTACGCACACGTGCATACTCCACAATCTCGGCTATATCCTGCTTCGTGTAGTAACCACCCCATCGCTCGTTCCACTTACCATATCGCGGCCATATCTTCGCATCACCACCACGGAAGCCACCCTCGCGTGCAAGCTCAGGGTGCGACTCTATATCTATACGCCACGCCTCGTCGTCGGTAAGGTGCAGACGTAGGTTATTTATCTTATGGTAGGCCAAAAGCTCGATATACTCCTTGATAGCCTCGACATCCATCCATGTACGACATACGTCGAGCATAAAACCACGATGCGACCAACGCGGGCTATCCTCAATGACACAACAACACACCTCCGTAGGCAGCGAGCAACCATCACCATAGATACCTTTGGGAAGTAATTGCAGAAGCGTAACTGCACCATTAAATACTCCGCCATACGCTCCACCAAATATATCAACGCCACTATCCGTAACCTCCAATCTATACTCCTCCGCAGATAGCGACGTATCAAGATGGAGCCTGATAGCACCACCGCTACGGGTTATACCTATGTTAACATGCTCGGCAAGGTATCGTGCCACGGGTAGTAGTTCATTATCAAGCGTTCCGATATTTGCATGCTTACTTAACGTAAACCCACTTCCACTCACCACAACAGATTGTGGCGTAGGGATTATGTTAATATCCTGAGCTGAAGCCCATGATACAAATATCGCCACCGCTAAAAGGGTTGCTATTACTCGTTGTTTCATACCAATTAGATATTTATGGTAACAAAGTTACTAATTTATTTTCTGGTTTTGCAAATGCACCTTATTAGATGGAAAAGCGACTGCCCAAGCATATGCCTCGGCAGTCGACCTTAATACTAAATATGGGTAACTACTTATACTCCACCAACGATTCGCCAGTCATCTCAGCAGGTTTCTCCAGACCCATAAGGTCGAGAACGGTGGGTGCTACGTCGGCAAGGATACCATCCTTAACACGCGCTACCCTATCCGAAACGACAACGATAGGTACGGGATTCAACGAGTGTGCCGTGTTTGGCGTGCCATCAGGGTTAACAGCGTTGTCTGCGTTGCCGTGGTCGGCAATCTGCACAACCTCATAGCCGTTAGCCTTAGCAGCCTCGACAACATCCCTGACGCACTCGTCAACAGCCTTGACAGCCTTCTCGATAGCCTCATATACGCCAGTGTGACCGACCATATCACCATTAGCGAAGTTCAAGCAGATGAAGTCGTACTT
>CALBKP010000004.1 GCA_937895825.1 uncultured Alistipes sp.
TGGAACATAGTCTCCACATCCTTCAACACTGCAGAAGCCGTTACGACGTGCTCGTAGGTGCTTACGCCGAGGCCTGCACTTACGGTCTTACCCGAAAGCTGCTTGCGGAGGTCGCTTGCCGAGAACTTCGAGATACCCGACATTGACATCACGCCACCCAGCATCTGTGCCGAGTAGTACTCTGCATCAGAGAACACGGCAGCACCACCGTCCGAGATAGCCTCAACACCGATATTATCGGCCTGGTAGGGAGTCTGCTTGATAACAACCTTAATACCATTTGCCAGAGTCCACTCCGTGAAGCCGAGTGACTCGTTCTTCTGGGTCTTTACGACCTTCGAACCCTTCAGCACGCTCTCGTCAGAGATCAGAGGCTCCTTGACTACATTATCCTGGAAAGGCTCTACCTCGGCGGCAACGGCAGCCTTCAAAGCTGCAACCAGCTCGGCCTCGGTGGGGATAACGACACCCTCCTTAACGGGTGAGTTAGCCACGATAACGGCATTCTTCATGGGGTCGTACAACTGCTTGATGGTAGCGTTGATTGCATCGCACGTGATCATCTCCACCAACTGCTTATCCAGCTGATACTCGGTCTCGGCATCGTAGATGGGAGTACCTGTGCGGAAGTTATCCAGATAACGGTTAGCGAACTGCGAGTGGCGACGGTCCTCGCGGCTGTTGTACTGCGACTCGATGCCAGAGAGGATATTGTTCTTGGCACGCTCCCACTCGCCCTCGGTGAAGCCGTGGCGGCGCATACGCTCCATCTCGGTCAAGAGGGCCTTATAACCCTCCATAATCTTGCCATCGCGAGTGATGACCTGACCGATAGAGAGCTCCAGCGTGGGGATGATACCCATCGACGTTGCGGGCTCAAAAATAGCGTTGATGAACGGTGCATCGGGCTTGCGGGCGATATCCGACAGACGCTCGTTGATCATCTCGGTGATATATGACTTCAAGATGTTGGTCAGCTCATACATCATCGTGTTGTTCATCTCCTTGGGCATAGCCTGCGACTTATACATAATCATCAGGCTCGACTGCTGCATCTCGGGATCGGCATATACGCTCACGATAGGCTCATCGTTGTCGGGCACTACGATTGTCTCCTTCTTGGCGGCATCGGCTGCCGGTGCGGGGATGTCGGCCATAATCGACTTGATCTTCTGCTCGACCTTATCCACGTCGATGTCACCCACTACGACAACGGCCTGGTAATCGGGACGATACCACTTGTTGTAGAAAGCCTCCAAATCGCTATGATCGAAACCCTCCAGACCC
>CALBKP010000005.1 GCA_937895825.1 uncultured Alistipes sp.
GCCCAACGCCAGTTGTCGGGGATCTCAAGAACAAACGAGTCGTAGAATGGGTAGTGAGTGTAAGATGTCAACGACACATAGTCATCGGCATTCAAGCCCAAAGACTCGTAGAACGACTTAGGAGTGTACTCCTTGCCGTTGTAAGTGAACGTCTCGGGACGCTCGCCGAGGTAGATGTCGTGGATAGCCTCGATAGCCTTCTTCCAGAGGGGCTGACCGTCGGGGCTTACCTGCAAGCTGCGGTGCTTGCCCTTAGCGATAGCTGCAACAACAGCGTCACTAACAGCCGAGAGCTCGTTGTGGTTGCTGAGCTCCTTGCCATACATCACACCAGGACGCATCTCTTCCTCAGGAACGAGACCAAATGCCTCCATTCCGTAGATAACATCGTAGAACGAGCCGCCCTGTGCGAACGACACATCACCATGAGTGCGGACAGCCTTGTCGGCACGGTCGAGGTATGTGTTGTGAACGATGAACATCTCAGAGAAGTCGTACTCACCCTTGCCCATGCGCAAAAGCTCCGACTCAATAAATGCCAATGATGAGTAGCACCAGCAGGTACCTGCCTGGTTCTGATTCTTAATGCTTGTGATAGGGTTCTCCTTCACAACGGTAAACTCGAGAGTTGGTGCCTCCTGAGCCATAACACCCGATGCCATCATAAGACCGAGTGCCAAACCAAAGATTTTCTTCATAATATAAAATAGTTTTAAGGTAAAATTATTCTGTCTGCACTATATCCACCCTACTTCTTGCTCTTGGCAACGATACGCTGGCAATCGGTATAAGTGAGGTTCTCCACCTTCGTACCCTTCGGCAGGCGGTAGTTCTTGCCGTTATAGGCGATATATGGGCCATACTGTCCGCTCTTAACAACCATAGCGGCATCCTCCGCAAAGGTGCGAATAGGCTCCGAGGCGGCACGCTGCTTGGCGATGCTCTCCTCCAAAAGCGCGATAGCACGCTCACGTGTTACAGTGTATGGATCGTCGGTTTTAGCGAGCGATGCGAAAGTCTTGCCATGGCGCACATAGGGACCAAACTTACCCACGCCAACCATAATATCCTCGCCATCCTTATCGCCAAGGTTACGCGGCAAAGCGAAGAGTTCCAATGCCTCCTCCAACGTGATAGACTCGATGAGCTGACCCTTCTTCAACGAAGCGAAGTGTCCCTTGCCACCATCGGGCGACTCAAGCTCGACCATAGGGCCATAGCGACCAATACGCGCCTTAACCATAAGACCCGTCTTGGGATCAATACCAAGTTCCCTAACCGACTGCATGCTACGGTCGCTCTGCGTACCAATAGCGTTGTCTACAAGGCGGTGGAAGGGGTCGTAGAAGTCACGAATCATATCGCTCCACGTAATCTCACCATCGGCAACACGGTCAAACTCCTTCTCGACGTTTGCTGTGAAGTGGTAGTCCATAATTGACGAGAACTGCGACTCGAGGTAGTCGTTGACAACCATACCTATATCGGTTGGCGCCAGACGATTCTTCTCCTTGCCATAACTCTCCGTCGCCATCTTCTCCGAGATCTTATCGCCCACAAGCGTAAGATGCAACGTCTGACGCTTCTGACCATCCTTATTCTGCTTAACCACGTAGCCACGGTTGATGATCGTAGTAATAGTAGGTGCATAGGTTGAAGGACGACCAATGCCAAGCTCTTCAAGGCGCTTTACAAGTGCCGCCTCGTTGTAGCGTGACGGAGCAACGCTATAACGCTCCGAGGCTGTGATAGAGGCAGCCTCTACCCTATCGCCAACAGCCATCTTCGGCAGAATGCCACCTTCGCCTTCGGTCTCGTGATCCTCATCAACACTCTCCGAGTAAAGGCGCATAAAGCCATCGAAGCGGACAACCTCACCGATAGCCACGAACTGCTCCGAGCGACGGCTCATATCTATAACTATCTGCGTGCGATCCAACTCCGCGGGCACCATCTGCGATGCCACCGTGCGCTTCCATATAAGGTCATAGAGTCGCTTCTCGGCAGCCGTACCATCAATCTCGTGACGCTCGATATACGACGGACGTATGGCCTCGTGTGCCTCCTGAGCACCCTTAGACTTGGTCTTGAAGTTATGCGGATAGGAGTACTTAGCACCAAACAAACGTGTAATCTCGTTCTTACACTGCGAGATTGCCATATCCGAGAGATTTACCGAGTCGGTACGCATATAGGTAATAAGACCCTGCTCGTAGAGTCGCTGCGCTACGGACATCGTCTGCGACACACTCATACCGAGTCTACGGCCAGCCTCCTGCTGCAAAGTAGAGGTGGTAAACGGAGGTGCTGCATATCGCTGCAAGGGCTTCTCCTCGGCCTTAGACACCATGAACTGCTCACCCACACAACCACGTAAGAACTGCTCGGCCTCGTCGCGCGTAGCAAAGCCCTGCGACAAAGAGGCCTTAAAGAGAGTCTTGTTCGTATCACCTGCGGCATAGAACTGTGCCACAACACGGAACTGCGCCTGTGGCTTAAAAGCGATGATGTCGCGCTCGCGCTCAACGATAAGTCGCACGGCAACGCTCTGCACACGACCCGCCGAAAGAGCCGGGCGCACCTTCTTCCACAATACGGGCGAGAGCTCAAAGCCTACCAGACGATCCAACACACGGCGTGCCTGCTGGGCATTAACAAGGTTTAAGTCTATCGTTCTGGGATTCTCGATAGCGCTGAGGATGGCACGCTGTGTAATCTCATGGAAGACGATACGCTTCGTGCGGTCAATAGGCAGGTCGAGCACCTTAGCCAGGTGCCATGCAATAGCCTCTCCCTCGCGGTCCTCATCGGATGCCAACCATACGGTCTTTGCCGCACGCGAGAGGCGCGATAGCTCATCAACAACCTTGCGCTTATCCTCTGGAATCTCATATATGGGCTCAAACTCGTTATCGAGGTTGATGCCGAGTCCCTTCTTTGCCAGGTCGCGAATGTGACCGAAGCTCGACTTAACCATATAGTCCTTACCGAGAAATTTCTCGATGGTCTTAGCCTTAGCTGGAGACTCTACTATAACTAAATTTTCTTGCATCACTACTATTCTTTATACATAACAGCAAAACCTAAGCTGTAAAACTTAGGTTCGCTAAAATGCTATATATATCGTATTATCACTCTAATTTACAATGGTATATATTAACTCTAACTTCATTGGAGCAGCATTCTCGACCCCATCGAACACACCGCTCATACCCTCGATTTTCTGTCTGCGGAGGCTAAACATCGAGTAGGCCTCGGGGCCGAGATAGAAGCGGCGCAAGGCCACCAATGACTCACCCTCGGTGTACCCCTCCGAGAACTTGGCGAAGTCCACGATGCCCTCCTCGTTGGCACTCTTTGCCGCCTGTAACATGAGCGTCTGCACGTAGGCAGAGACATCCATCGTATAGCCCGCAATCGAGCGGTTAAGGAATCCACCATAGGCCAGCGTATAGCTCGACTCAACAGCGTAGTTGTAGTCGGCAATGGCTATGCGATTCTGATAATCTACATACATACCCATACGCAACATCGAGTCATCCAACAGCGGGGTCACCGTAGCTGGGTCGATAACCATATAGTCGTACATCGAGCCTGCTGGATATACATCGTCAAGATAGATATGCACGAGTGCCTGATTTACCGATACCGTAGCATCTCCCGCCTCCAAAACGATGTTAGCGAGCGACTGTATGCACTCATCCGTAAACGACACCTCGGTAACTACACCACCCATACCCTCAACATAGCCTACATTTACATCGACACCCGAAGAGAGATCCTCAACGTTGAACTGCGCCTCGGCGTAGTCATGGTTCACGGTGTTTATCGACACATTGCCTGCGTTAATATCGTAGTTTGAAGGATCCAAGTAGAGGTTATAGACCATATACGTCGTATCGCGTATGATGGTTGGATCCTCCTCATAACGGCCACGCGAATAGAGCAACAATGCCGTATTGCCAAGGTCTGTTGCAAACATAGCGCCCTCACCCTCAATCTCTTCCTCCGCAGGGGCGATATAGATACCGCGCACCACGTCGAGGAACTTGAGCTCGTTACCATTGACATAAAGGCTATCTTTATCCAGCGCAAAGCCACCATTATCCTCAAGATCGGTCATAAGCATAAGACGCTTAATATAATCTCTCGTGGCGGGGGTCTCCTCGAGAAGCACCTCACAATTTGCAGGGTCCGCCATATCGCCTACGTAGACACCCTTATCAGGGTTAGGATAGTCGAACTCAAAGATAGGCTCCGAAGAGATATATGGCGTAGGATCAAAATTTACGTAGAACGACGTATCGCTACTTAGTGTAAGGTAGTCGTTTGAGGTGATCTCGTAAATAGCAAAGCGATGCTTGCGCGTTGTATCGCCATGGTAATCCGTAACATACAACGATAGCTGCATAGAGTCGAATATAGGACGATAGCCCCAGCCACGCTCCTTAGGAAGTGAGAGGCTGAAGACCATCTGCGACATAAAGCCAGCACGGCGCTCACCAAACGCTGCGCTCTTCTCCGCGCCGAAGTAACCAACCTCAATATTTGACGAGGCGATAGAGTCGGTCTTATACAGACGCGTTGAGAAGAGCGAACACTCACTCTCCTTACCCTCCGACCTTACCACACCAAGCTCATATACACGGCGCTTAAGCTCCATATTTTGGTTCGTGGGAATGAACTCCGAACCTAACGTGTAGTCTACCTCGGTGGTACATCCCCCACACAAGAGCGACATAACTACACATCCTACCACAGAGACAAGCAGTCTCTTATAATTCGTCATAGAACTTCTTATAATTATCGAAGACCTCCTTAGCGTCGCCCTCAACATAGTCGAGGACATGCTTACCACGACTCTTGGCATACTCCACAATCTCGCGGTCAGCATCGGCCGAGGTGACAATCACACCATCGGCATAATCAATAACGAAGCGATAGAGATTTTGGTATGATGGGTCCTCCAAAATTTTCATACCACTATCCATAATGCCCTCACCCTCGAGCTTCTGCTTGAAATCTGCAGCGAGGCTACCATCGAACTTATCGTCCGAAAGCGAGAGTACAATCTTCACATCGCGGAACAATGGGTCGTCATAGAAGACCTTCTTCAGGTACATCGGAACAACAGCTGAGAACCATCCGTGGCAGTGAACAATCGTAGGCGACCAACGCAACTTCTTGACTGTCTCTAACATTCCTCTTGCGAAGAAGATGGCACGGTCGTCGTTATCCTCAAACATCGCACCATTCTCATCACGAAGAATGGCACGGCGTGAAAAGTAGTCGTCGTTGTCGATGAAGTATATCTGAATACGAGCCGCAGGTATTGATGCCACCTTGATAATGAGCTGATGGTCGTTATCATTGATAATAAGGTTCATACCCGAAAGGCGGATAACCTCGTGTAACTGGTTTCTACGCTCATTGATACAACCATAGCGGGGCATGAATGTACGTACTTCGGCACCACGCTCCTGCATCTGGCGCGCCATCTCGAGACTCAACTTCGAGAAATCATTCTCGGGGAGATATGGAGAGATCTCCTGACAAACGTACAATATCTTGTTTGTTGCCATAATATACTTACTTCACTATGCAAATATAGTAAATTTTTTCTACAAAATCAACATTGCGTCGCCATAAGTGCCGAAACGATAGCCCTCCTCGCGTGCAATATTATACGCACTCATAACCAGGTCGTAACCACCAAAAGCCGCCACCATCATCAACTGCGTTGAGTAAGGTAGGTGGAAGTTCGACACAAAGGCATCGGCCGCGGTGAACTGGTAGGGGTGGAAGATAAACTTATTAGTCCATCCATCCATAGGCTTAAGCATACCACCAACCGACACGGCAGTCTCCATAGCACGCATAACGGTAGTACCGATAGCTACAACCTTATGGCCATCGCGCTTGGTCTGGTTGATGACTTCAACGGTCTCAGGCGTAACAACAAACTGCTCAGAGTCCATCTTATGCTTCGACAGATCCTCGACATCAACCGTGCGGAAGTTACCAAGACCTACGTGTAGCGTAAGGAAAGCACGCTCGATGCCCTTAATCTCCATGCGCTTCATAAGGTGCTTTGAGAAGTGCAAACCCGCTGTAGGAGCTGCCACAGCACCCTCCTTATCGGCATAAATCGTCTGATACCACTCGGCATCCTCAGGCTCGACCTTCTCTCTCACCCAACGAGGCAGCGGTGTCTCACCGAGGTTGTACAACGCCTCCTTGAACTCCTCGTACGAACCATCGAAGAGGAATCTGAGTGTACGACCACGCGACGTTGTATTGTCTATAACCTCTGCTCCCATAAGTTCGTCGTTACCGAAATAGAGCTTATTGCCAATACGTATCTTACGCGCTGGATCTACAAGGACATCCCACAAGCGAAGCTCGCTGTTGAGCTCGCGAAGCAAGAAGATCTCAATATCAGCACCCGTCTTCTCTTTGCATCCCTGCAAACGTGCTGGGAATACCTTCGTGTCGTTGAACACGAACATATCCTTTTCGTCAAAATACTCGATAATATCCTTGAAGATGCGATGCTCGATTTCACCCGTAGAGCGGTGTAATACCATAAGACGAGCATCATCACGATTTACCGTCGGATACTTCGCAATCATATCCTCGGTAAACTCAAAACCATACTGCGATAACTTCATATATTGTTCAAAAAAACGTGTAACAATCAAATATTATACGTAAAAAGTTCTATTTTGTTTCACACTCGCGTAATTTTTCCATAAACGCATCGAGCGTGTGCGCCTCCTCAACCCTAAAGTCACCGCTACGCGTACGGCGCAACGACGTGAGGTATGCACCACTATTCAAGATTTCGCCAATCTCGAAGGCGAGCGAGCGGATATAGGTTCCCTTGCTACACTCCACCCTAATCTTGATTCTTGGCAGGTCGTACTCCACAAGCTCCATGGCGTAGATATTGATTTTTGCACGCTTGAGCTCCACCTCCTCACCGGCACGTGCAAACTCATAGGCACGCACGCCCTGCACCTTCTTTGCCGAATACTGCGGTGGCAGTTGCTCACGCTCGCCCGTGAGCGATTGTAGTGCCGCCTCGACAGCCTCGCGTGTGATATGCTCCGTAGGATATGTGGCATCGACCTCGTGCTCCATATCGCCACTCGGCGTAGTGGCACCGAGCATAAGTTCCGCCACATACTCCTTCTGCTCGGCCTGGAGGCTCTCCACGCGCTTCGTGGCGCGACCTATGCAGACGATGAGTATGCCCGTAGCCAATGGGTCGAGCGTACCGGCATGGCCAATCTTAATCTTTGGATGGCCGCACTTACGCAGCTGAAATTTTATCTTACGCACCACATCTGCCGATGTCCACTCGTAAGGCTTATCAATAATGGCTACGTAGCCTTCGGGGAAGTCTACCCCTTGCAATGTAAAATTCTCCATCTAAAATTATAATATGTATGAGCCAATAGCCAAACAGCCAACAATGGCACAATAGATAGCAAACCAGATGAGCTTGCCACGCTTAACAATATCAATCATAAAGCGGCAAGCCAAACATCCAACGACAAATGCCGAGACAAAGCCCGCAATCAGGGGCATAACGCCGATACCCGTAACAGCCATGCCGCCATCCAAGATATCCAAGAACGACTGACCGATGATTGGAGCCAAGACCATAAGGAACGAGAAGGTTGCAACGGCAGCCTTATTATTACCAAGCAACAAGCCAGTGGCGATTGTCGTGCCTGAGCGTGAGAGGCCGGGCATCGAGGCTACCGCCTGGCTAAGACCTATGATGAAGGCATCGCGGTACGATATTGTCTGCTTCTGGCGCGGACGAGCGTAGTAGGCAAACGTAAGAAGGAGTGCCGTGAGCAATAGCATACCTCCCACAACGGCCATGATATAGTCCGAGCCAAGCATCGCATCAATCTGATCCTTGAAGAGCAGACCCACAATACCAATAGGTATCATCGAGATTATGAGCTTCAATATATAACTCTTCTCCTCGTTCATACCACGCGAAAATAACCCCTTCAAGAGTCCCCATATCTCACCCCAAAGGACGACGATGGTACTCAGTACCGTAGCAGCATGCAACAAAACATCGAATGTGAGGTTCTCCTCAATCTCAACACCCAAGAGCTCCTTGGCCAGCTGAAGGTGGCCGCTACTCGACACAGGCAGGAACTCCGTGAGTCCTTGCACCATGCCCAAAATTATTGCTTCAATGATATCCACCCTCTGCTACCTATTATCGTGCGACTTAAAACGCTTCATTATGGCGAAGCCCACAAGCACAAAGCCCGCAATAACGACGATGGGTGCTACCGTGATGCGACGTGCCGAGAATATCGACTCATCAAACTCAGTTGCGGTATGTTCCGCACCGCCCGACATAAGGATAAATCCCAAGATGATAACCACAACGCCCGCAAGCATATAGGCGTAGTTACGACGCGTAAAGGGCATACGCTCCTTATCGTCATTCATACTATTTTGACTCTTCTCCATAATCCTAATATAGATAAATCTTATTCGACTTCATATTTACAAACTTATTGACCGCCAAGGCACTAAAACCCACAGTGATAACCACACCAATAAGCATCAACGCTCCGAGTATCATACCAACCCTATTGAGGTCAAGCATAGCGATACCGTCGAGCGTTAACAACCGAGCTCCATACACCACGCCCACAACCATAGCTCCGGCGATGACACCTGCTATGATACCCTGCTTAAGGGCACTGGCCAGAAGCGGGCGCATGATATACCACTTCGTAGCACCCACGAGCTTCATGGTATTTATCAGATAGCGCTTCGAGTAGATCGCTAAACGGATGGTATTGTTAAGCAGAATGACCGAGATAAACAGCAGCACGCCAAGGAATATCACCATGGCGATGCTTATGTGTACAACCGACGTGTGTATTCGCTCCACAACCTCCACGGGTGGCACAGCCACATACTCCACCTCCTCTATATTCTCGACCTCAGCAACGAACTGCTCGATGCCAACTCGCGAGGTGTGGTCACCATGGAGCGTAACCTCGTAGCTATCGCGCAAGGGATTCTCGCCAAGCAGCAGGTCGAGATCCACCTCGAACTGACGGCGGAACTCCTCATCATGAAGCTTCTCGTGCTTCGACATAAACGCCACAGTGCCACAACCCTCAATCTGCTCGATAGTCTCGCGGATAGCCAAGTGGCGGGCATCCGACAGCGAGTCGGCAACCTCCACCGACAGAACGACATTACTACGCAGACTAACAGCGGCCGACACAGCCGACAGAGCCACATAGCTCACAGCACCCAACATAAAGAGCACCAAAGCGATACTTATCGTTGATATAACGTACGATCGGCGCACCTTACGCCTTATTCTTCTATCTCTTCCGTCCGACATAACCTATTTTCTTCTGTTATAAATAACCAATAGAATGATTGCCACACACCCTACAATGATAAGTGCAGAAGCGATGCCCATAATCACCGAGGTAGCCCTCCATGCTGGAGCTCGGAAGCTCCATTCCACGGTATGGGTACCAGCGGGTAGCTCCATACCGCGCAGGATGTAGTCCGCGGCAAAGTACTCAGCAGCAACGCCATCAATAGTCACACTCCAACCCTCAGGGAAGTATATCTCCGAAAATACACATAGCGACTCAGCAGGCGTGCTGTACTCATATTTGAGGTAGTTGGGGGCATACTCCACAAGCTCAATCGTGCCCGAGGCATCATACACAGGCTCAAGACCCTCAACCGACGACGACACAACGGCCGTACTATCCAATGCAACACTTCCAAGAGCGGCAAGCTCCTCCGACGTTGTTGCCTCGCGCTCCACATCCGACACAAACCAGGCTGCACCATAGGGCGCAACACCCGTAATCGACTCTATGGGCATAGCCTCACCGCCATAAATCACATAACGTGTATTCAAGGCAGCAAGTACCTCGGGAGAGAACTCCGACAGATACTTGTCGATGACCTCCTGATAACGTCCCAACTTAGCACCATGGTAGCCACCCACCGAGCGATGGAAGTAGGCGGCGCGTGCGCTGTTGAATGGATCGCTCGAGAGGTCAAGCACACGGAAGCCAAGCGTAGTATCCTCCATTATCTCACGGTCAGCAGCCGTGGGAGTCAGCTGCGTAGGCTTTATATCCGACCACTTCTCGTCGTACATATAACGACGACCGACGCCCACCAAGTCTACGACAACAACAGCACCAACCATAACGACAAAGATTACCATCACGATGATCACAGAGCGGCCACTATCACCCTCCTTAGCCGTTAGCTTCTCGCGCAAGGCTACATATCCAGCGAGCAACGCCACGGTGAGTGTCACGTAGCCAAGCGTGCGCCATACATCTCCCATAAGAGCATCATGGCGCGAGTTATAAGCCGCCTCGCGCAGCTGCTCAACCCAGAGAGCATCGCCAAACTTTGAGTATATATCCTCAAGGCCATAATCAGCCGCAAGTGTCATCACACCGAGGAGCAACACAACGATAGCAAACGTAGCTCCGATACGAATATATAGTGCTCGTGCCGTAAGCTCCGAGCTCAATAACTGCCATAACGCCATGGCGGCCAACAACGGTGCACTCCACTCCAACACAACCAGAGCCATTGATACCGTACGGAAGCTCTTATACCCTGGCAACACGTCGTACATCACCTCATAGAAGCCCATAAAGTTAGCGCCCCATGCCAACAATAACGCAAAGAGACTCACTCCCAGTATCCACCAACGCACCCTCGACGACACCAACATAAGACCCAAAATAGCGAGGGCAATGATGGAGGCACCAAGATATGTTGGCCCAGCGGTATAGGGCTGCGTACCCCAATAGTTCGATGCATACTGCGACACTTCACCGCTACGTGCCTCGTATAGCGCCTGTAACTCGGCCGTGAGCGTCTCGTCGCCCGCATTGATAAAGTACTCCACATCGCTACGCCGCAACTCAGGGTATTCGCGACGCAAAGACTCTGTAAGCTCGTCTAAGGCATTGTCGAAGATGGCATTCTGCACACCTCCGCTCTGGAGCACCGAGATAACCTCTTCGCTGAAATCACCCGACCAACCACCCATATATGATGGAACGAGCATATTGAAACTCTCGGCACGACCGTAGCTCCACGCCGTATTATACGCTATCTTCTCGGCACGTGCATCATCCCCCTGAACAGCCTCCTTAGTACCGCGCGTGGTGTACTTCTGGTGCTCGAGCGTGTACCACAAGGGCGAAAAGTTTGAGCCCACAGCCAATATTGCAGCAATGGCGAGCAGCAATGTACGATAGGCAAACTTACCCCACACGCGCTCCTTGGCTGTAAACCACAACTCGCTAATCCACATCGCAAGGCATACCAATAGGAAGTAGTAGGTTATCTGCGGATGGTTAGCACCGAGCTCCAACGAGCCAAAGAGTGCAGCGAGGATAGCGCCCACCCACATATTACGCCTCAACGCATACCACACCGAGGCGACCATTGGTGGTGCATAGACCAGTGCCCACATCTTGGTTATATGTCCAGCATCAATGATAAGGAAGAAGTAGGTCGAGAGGCCATAGGCTAAGCCTGCAATGATGCCTATCCACGGGTTCACACCCATCATAACGACGGCAACCATCATCAGCACCATAGCAAAGAGGGTCATATTCATAGGACTCTCAACAACCTTAACCACCGAGCCAACCCATCGTTTGACGTACTGCGAAGGGTACTCCACATCGATAAGATATGCTGGCATGCCAGAGAACATATTACCCGTCCATTGCGGATCTTCGCCCGTAGCCTCACGATGCTCACGAATATCCTGCGACATTCCCGCATACTGAGCTATATCGCCTTGCGACAACGACTTACCATCATACTGCGGAGCAAAGAAGATGTAGCTTACACACCAAAAGAGTACCACGCCCACAAACCATGGGGCAACACTCATCACACGGTCAATCCAGCCGTCCCTTACCACAATATCATCACCCTTTATCAACTCCATACCTTAAATAAAAAGAATTAATCGGGCAAAGTTACGAAAAACGTTTGAAAAATCAATGAGTGTTTGCCGAATAGTGGCGCTTAAATCGACACATTTATACATTATTAACACTCTATACTCCAAACCAATGTGTACGTATCGACCCACGAAAAAACCCTTCTCGATCAACATACATTGACCGAAAAGGGTTATCAGTGTCAGCAACACGCTTCTTACTTTCTTGCGTATAGCTCAGCAAGAGGGATGATAACCAGCATATCCAACAGTGCCAACATAAGCACCGCGCCGAAGGCTCCAAGCGTGAGCGCCATAGCCAAGGCATAGAGGAACGAGAGGCTATGCAGCAGAATCAGGGCGATTGCCACAAGCAACCACAGACGCAGGGTTGTTGTGCGATAGAGCACAAGTGCAACGGTGGCTGCAAACAATGGGATGAAGAACATGAGATTCTCGCCGATAGCCACAAGTAACAAAAGGCTCAGCACAAGCATCAAAACAAGTGCGCCATACAATCTATTAGCAGCGTTGATAAGTGCCAACGAATCAGCCGCTCCCGAGCGGATAGAGTGTGCTGCACCACTAACTGCCACCCTACGCTGACGCATGTATAGTAGCACAGCAATAATAGCCACGACAACCACGCTGCACACCATAATAGCATTGTCGCCCACCACGCCCTGAACAATGCCAAAGGGCTTGAATTGTGCATCGGCAATAAGGCAGCTTATCCACGCAATAACCTCTCCGAAGAGGAGTGCGCCGATGGCCGCACCAAAGGCTCGGAGCGCTATGCTCAGCACCTTCGATACTTGTACACGACCGCGCAAAATATCGATCATGAAGACAAGAATGAAGAGTACGAAAATAGCTACATTTATCACCCAATACATTGAGCTTGAAAAGTTAAACAGACCGATGAGCGGCAGCGTAAAGTTTACGGTGTTTTCTTGCGACTTTAGGCTCTTGCGGTCAGCATACTCAGCCTCGGTAAGATATTTCTTAACGATAGGAATAATCTGTGCTCCATAGTGTTGTATCGAACGTGGGTTAACGTTCGAGAAGTTATCCAAATCTGTATGGTAGTGGTTGATGTCGGCAATCGTAGAGAAGTTAAAACCGGGTATTGCATCCTTCACGATGGTAAAGTCCGTGAAGTTAGGCATAAAGCCATATACTACTGTTGTAAGAGAGTATGTGCAAGGATACTCGGCCGTTAAGCTGTACAACTCCATAAGTCGCTCGTTGCCCGCAGATGTCTCAAACAACAACGCTGGGCCAAAGGGGCCACGAGCCTCAAGGTTAATCATAAGGCCGACATCGTCGAACTCCTCGCGGTCATTCTCCCACATAGCCGTCATGCCCTTCATTCCGACCTCCTCGGCATCGGTAAAAAGCACCTTAATGCCCTGCTTCCACTCGTCGCGGAACTTCAGAGCCTGCTTGACAGTCTCGAGAATCACACCCACGCCGTAGCCGTCATCCGCCGCACCATACGACCAGACGGTATCCTGCTTGGGCATAGGCTGCGAGTAGCGCGAGTCGTAGTGCGCCACAAGCATAAGCTTCGTGGACTCTTCATGGTCAACACCAGAAGGTGCAAACTCTGCAAGGATATTCGTTGCATCGAACGTATATGTAACATGCTTATTCTCGGGGCCCGTAAGCGACTTATACTCAAAAAGTCGCACGGTATCTGCACCCAACTCGTTAAGTCTATCGACGAGGTAGCTACGCACCGCGGCACGCTCCTCGGGATGTGCCACCGAGTGGTGCTCGCGCGAGATTACCTCGATGTCGCTCACAACGCGCACGGCCGAAAAGTTATCTGACTCCGCGCCCTCAACACAAGGACGGCTAAATAGGCCAAATGCCACAAGGCCAACGCACACTGCAACAGCGGCCAAAATCGTAAGTCTAATTCTATTCATACTCAAAATTGGTTGTTAATGAGCACAAAGATACGAAAAATTTATCTTTTCCTCGACACTTTCACCAGTAGGAAGTGCTTATACGCGAAGGTACGCTCTACCGCAAAAAAGTCGAACTGCCAGACTAAAAAATCTGGCAGCTCGCACGGACACAAACAATTATTAACTTTTTACACTACTAAATTTTTACGCTTACATCTTACACATCTAATATTTATATCTCAAAAACACTTATTTTTTCTCTCAAAAATCCCCTCAGTTTTTCACCTTTTAGCGGGACTTTTATTGTCTTTTCTATTTGTTTCTGGTGCAAATATATGGCAAGAAATCTAATTCTCCAAACTAAAAATACTTATAGCCATATAAGCGAAAACTATGATTAGAGGGATATATGCATAATATAAATTGATACATATATCCCCCTATTATGTCTATTAGTACGATTAGATATTTGTAAGTATCTTATTTCAACTACATTGCATAATACGTACAATAGGTATCAAGGCAGCTAAAAACAGATACTACACATAGAAATATGGTCTAAAATATTTTGAAAAAATTTTTCTACTTTTTTTCGTCAGTGCTTAAAACAGCCTCATCACCGACCTCTGAAGCCTCTTTTTCGATGATATCACCGATCATCGGCTGCACCTCGTCATCAACAAAAATAGATGATATGCTCTTCTTCTTTTTATTCTCCTTGATGCCATAAGCGATAATCTGACGTGCCGAAGTTATTATGCTCTGGCCACCACTCGCCGTCGAACGCTTAAGCTCGTCGAAATGTCGGCGCGTAGAGTTAAGGCTATCCTCAACATCCTTGAATCGCTCGGCAAAGACCTGCACGCGCTTTATCATCTCCTCGGCCGACTCGATGATAGCCTGCTGGTAATGCAGCTGACGATTCTGTGTCCACATCAGCTCCAGCACGCGGAGGTTCATATACATTGTCTGCGGCCCCATGATAAGCACTCCCTTATCGTAGGCATACTTCCAGAGGCTGCTATCGTTCAGTAGTGCAAGGTTTAGTGCCCCCTCATGGAACATATACATAATGACGAAGTTGAGCTTTGCAAAGCCCGAGTCGAGGAACGCACTATAATCCTTCTTAGCAAGGATGTCGACCTGACGACGCACGCTGGCAACATGCTCCTTGAGGAGCGCGGAGCGCTCCGCCTCATCCTCTGCGTTGACATACTGCTCATAGTGGGTGATATTTACCTTAGAGTCGACGATAACATCGCGCTTATTCGGGAAATGAAGGATAAAATCGGGTATGAGTCGTTTATCATCGTCGCTCTTAATGCGCGAGCCAAACCTATCCTTTAGAGCCTGCTGCGTAGTATACTGCTCACCCTCCTTTAAGCCGAGGTCTTCGAGGAGCTGGCGTAGCTTAAGCTCGCCAAAGTTACCCTGCACCTTAACCTCTCCAGTGAGGGCACGCGTTAGGCGGTCGGCCGTCTCGCCGAGGTTACGACTATTCTTCATATTGGCCTCGATGGTAGCATCAAGGCGTGTCATCGCTTCGTGGTGCTCCTTCTGCGAGCTATCCAAAGCCTCGCGCATAAGCTTAAGGCTGGAGTTTATCGGGTCAACAATCTTCGACATCTGCTCCCTGTTATGCTCGCCAAGTTCCTCCTGGCGTGCCTTGAGCACACGCTCCGAGGTTGCCACCATCTGCTCGCGTATGAGCGACATCTGATCCTCCACCTGTCGCTTGTTTGCCTCGCGCTGCTCCTCGACCATCTTGTTGAGCTGCGCAAGCTGGCGGTCGTATGCCTCCTTGAGGTTTGCCTGCTGCGACTCAAGAGCCTCGCGCGACTCCGCCTTCAGGCGTTCCACTTGCAGCCTACCCTCCTCCTTGAATTGCTCTACCTGTGAGCGATACTCCACCTCACGCTGTTGTAGCGTCCGCTCCGCAACGTCGGCCTTAGTATGCTCCACATCACGCTCGGCCGTGAGGCGTTTAACCTCCTCCAGAAGGACATCTATCCTATGATCACGCTCGGCGATGGTGCGATTGAGCGTGTTTATCTGCTCCTTGTGAGCCTCAAGCTCCGCACTACTGCCCGTTGAACTCATCACACGTCCTACGACAAAGGCTACCACAGCAGCAAGCAGGCCGCTGACAATGGCTATGATATAGGCGGTATTCATACTATTTATTATATAAGGTTAGCCGAAAAGTTGATCGTCTATTAGATACAAACTACCGCCAATGGTGCGGAGACAAGCCCCACCCATCGGCGGTAGATGGCGCAAAGGTAGCGACGCGACTATACGGTCATTACCTCCTTCTCCTTCTTCTCGAGCTCAGCATCAAGGAGCTTGGTAAACTTCTCGAGAAGTTTCTGTACCTGTGCCTCACCATCCTTCTGCTCATCCTCGGACATACCATCCTTCTGGGCCTTCTTGAATGCCTCAACAGCATCACGGCGTGCGTTACGTAGGCTGATGCGTGCAGTCTCGCCCTCGCCCTTAACCTTCTTCACAATCTCCTTACGACGCTCCTCCGTGAGTGGAGGAATCGAGAGGCGGATATGCTCACCGTTGTTCGATGGGGTAAGGCCGATGTTCGAGTCGATGATGGCCTTCTCAATCATACGAATCATATTCTTATCCCAAGGCTGGATAAGCACCGTCTTTGCGTCGGGCACGGTAACGCTGGCAACACCCGATACGGGGGTCTGCGAGCCATAGTAGTCAACAAATACACCGTTGAGAACATTCACCGATGCCTTACCTGCACGGATGTTGAGCAACTCCTCAACGAGGTGGTCAACAGCACGCTGCATACGGTCGGTAGTTTCATTTAGAATAGTCTTGGTATCCATACTCTTATCTTTATAATTATTAGTTACAATTAGAGCGACGCATTGATTGCGGCATTGATCTCCTCAGCCACAACCTCATCATAGCCAACAGCTACATATACCACCTTACCCTCACGGTCGATGACAAACGAGCGAGGCACGTAGTTAGTGGCATACTTCAAGTAGATAGACTTATCGTGGTCGAGGCCTACGGGGAAGGTGTAGCCCATCTTTTTGATGAATGACTCGACCGTTGCGCGTGTCTCGCCGCGCGAGATAGGGATCACAACGAGATCCTTACCTGCAAAGTGGTCGATAACGCCCTCCTGCATGTGAGCCATCTCCTGACGACATGGAGGGCACCACGTTGCCCAGAAGGTCACAAGCACAACCTTTCCACGCAACGCCGAGAGTGTCTGCTTCGAGCCATCGAGCATCTCGACCGTAAAGTCGGGAGCCTCGTCGCCAGCGTGAATAAGTGTTGTCTCGTTAATGTCGTCCTGTGCTGTGATCATTGGCGCATCAGCAGCCTTAGCCTCAACAGGCCAATAGATAATTGCCACAACGAGTGCCACAAGCACCAGAAGCATAATTATAAGCGTAAGCGTCGAACCGCGCTTCTTATGTTTCATTTCTGCCATAATCCTATTGTTTTAATTGTTTATATTACTCAGTAACCACCGTTCCGATGTTCTCGCCAGCAACGACGCGCTCGAGGTTGCCCAAAGTGTCCATATCAAAGACGATAAGCGACAGGTGATTCTCTCTACATAACGTAAATGCCGTCTGATCCATAACCTTTAGGCGGCGTGCCAACACCTCGTCGAAGGTGATGGTGTCAAACTTAGTAGCCGTAGGATCCTTCTCCGGATCGGCCGTGTAGATGCCATCTACGCGTGTGCCCTTGAACATAACTTCCGCCTCAATCTCTATGCCGCGAAGTGCCGAGGCTGTATCTGTAGAGAAGTAAGGATTCGACGTGCCACCACCGATGATAACAACATATCCCGCCTCTAAATACTCAATAGCCTTAGCCTTAGAGTAATACTCGCCAATAGGCTCCATACGTATTGACGTGAGCACCCTACACTTCACACCTACCGACTCCAAAGCCGACTGCAACGCCAACGAGTTGATAATCGTAGCAAGCATACCCATCTGGTCGCCCTTAACACGGTCGAAACCACGGCCAGCGCCCTGTATTCCGCGGAAGATGTTACCACCGCCGATGACGATACCAATCTCCACGCCCATCTCCTTGATGCGCTTAATCTGCTCTGCATAGGCATTGAGCACCTCTACATCATGACCATAGTTTTGCTTGCCTTGCAGCGACTCGCCACTAAGTTTTAGAAGTATTCTGCGATATTTTGAAGTTGCCATAACCAAACTACATAATTATTGATTTGCGAAGATACGAATTTTTTGCCGAAATGAGCAAACTTTTCGGCAAGAGTTTTAAATTTTTGATTTTTGGAGTACGGTTTTTGCCAATAAGTTGGGCGTTACACAAAAAATCACTACTTTTGTAGAATAATTGTCATCATACCCAACGATGACGCGGTACAAACAGAGAAACGCAACGAGCCACATGAGCGATATAGTGAGTAAAACGAACAAGCATGAACTGCTTACGAAGGTCAACACCCCTGATGACCTCCGAGCCCTCTCGTGCGAAGAGCTAAAACGCTATGCCGAGGAGCTTCGTAGCTATATCGTCGAGTGTTGTGCTGTAAACCCTGGACACCTTGGCTCAAGCCTTGGTACTGTGGAGCTCACCGTGGCACTGCACTACGTCTATGCCACGCCCGACGACCGCATAGTCTGGGATGTAGGACATCAGGCCTACGCTCATAAGATCATCACCGAGCGTCGTGATGCCTTTCGCCAGAACCGCACACGTGGTGGCATAAGCGGCTTCCCACGCATGGAGGAGAGCCGCTACGATGCCTTTGGCGCGGGACACTCGTCGGTGAGTATCTCGGCAGCATTCGGTATAGCTAAAGCGTTGGAGATGCAGAATGCAAAGCACCATGTGGTTGCCGTCATCGGCGACGGAGCACTCACCGGAGGCCTCGCCTTCGAGGGGTTAAATAATGCAGGCGCTTCGCCTAAGACCGACATCCTCGTCATTCTGAACGACAACGAGATGTCGATAGATAAGCCCTCGGGAGCTCTCGACCGCTACCTCGTTCACATGTCTACGTCGCGCTGGTACAATAACCTCAAAAATACCCTCTGGCGCGGATTGGCCGTAGTACCACCGCTTCACCGCTTAGTTCGCAAGGCCGGAAATGCCGTAAAACAGGGATTGTTACAGAATAGCAACCTCTTTGAGAGCCTTAACTTCCGATATTTTGGCCCCGTTGATGGCCACAACATAGACGAGCTGATACGTACCTTCTCCGCCCTAAAGGAGATTGGAGGGCCTAAGCTACTACACATAAAGACCAAGAAGGGCAAGGGCTACGCCCCCGCTGAGGCTGACCCTGCAGTGTGGCACGCCCCAGGTCGCTTCGACGTAGCCACGGGCGAGCGCATCAGGAGCAACTACCCTGCAGCACGCTACCAGGATGTCTTTGGTGAGACACTCTTGGAGCTCGCACGCAGCGATGAGCGCATCGTGGGTATCACCCCTGCAATGCCATCGGGCTGCTCGATGAATATCGTTATGCACGAGATGCCCGAACGATGCTTCGATGTAGGCATTGCCGAGGGTCATGCCGTCACATTCTCGGCAGGCATGGCAGCCGCCGGCAACCGCCCATTCTGCAACATCTACTCGTCATTTATGCAACGTGCCTACGACAATGTCATCCACGATGTGGCGTTGCAGAGACTACCAGTTGTCTTATGTCTCGACCGTGCAGGCATTGTTGGCGAGGATGGCGCTACGCACCACGGAGCCTTCGATCTTGCATACTTCGGCTGTGTGCCCAATATTGCGATTGCCGCACCACGCAACGAACTGATGCTACGCCAGATGATGTACACAGCTTCGTGTGCCGACTACCCCACCGTCATCCGCTATCCGCGCGGTATTGGCGAGGGTGTTGAGTGGCAAGGTGTATCGTTCGAGCGTTTGGATGTTGGCCGAGGTGAGAGACTTCGTGATGGCAAGGATATAGCTATTGTGGCGGTTGGTACAATGGCAAACGTAGCACTACGTGCTGCCGAGCATAGCAAGCATAGCGTTGCCGTCTACGACCTACGCTACGCCAAGCCGTTAGACGAGGTGTTGTTAGGCGAGGTGGGCGAACGCTTCGAGCGTATCATAACCATCGAGGATGGCATCATCCGCGGTGGCGTTGGTGAGGCTGTTGTGGCACACCTGAGCCGCGCGGGATATACGCCCAAAGTAAAGACACTGGGTATTGACGACCGCTTTGTTGAGCACGGCAAGCCCGCAGAGTTATACGCCGAGTGTTGCTACGACGAGGTGGCGCTATTGAAGGTCATGGATGAACTAATAGACTAACAATGAAGAACTATGTATAGTGTAGAAAGAGATATTATCGAGCAGGCATGGGCCGACCGCTCATTGCTTCAGAAGGAGGAGGTCAAGACCGTAATCCGCCATATTGTAGAGGCCGTAGATAAGGGCACGTTGCGCTGTGCCGAGCCCATAGACCTTGAGCGCAGCCAGTGGCAGGTGAACGAGTGGGTAAAGAAGGCTATCATCATGTACTTCCCCATTCAGACTATGCGCACGATGCAGGCTGGCGAGCTCGAGTGGTACGATAAAATGGAGCTCAAGCACGGCTATGAGGAACTCGGCGTGAGAGTCGTGCCCCACGCTGTGGCACGCTACGGTGCATATATCGCCCCAGGCGCGATACTTATGCCCTCGTATGTAAACATTGGCGCATACGTCGACACTGGCACTATGGTCGACACGTGGGCGACGGTGGGCTCTTGCGCTCAGATAGGTAAGAACGTACACCTCAGCGGTGGCGTGGG
>CALBKP010000006.1 GCA_937895825.1 uncultured Alistipes sp.
GTGTCATCGCCGACTCTGTTGTGCGCATCATCCCTGGTGCTATTGGCGACGAGGCCTCGGCACTCACCGACTGCTTCCAGGATAACCTCCTCGCACCACCCGTATATACACGTCCAGCGGAGTTCAATGGCTGGAAGGTGCCAGACGTATTGCTCTCTGGTAACTTCGCCGAGATCGAGAAGTGGCAGGACGAGCAGGCATGGAGTAGAACCAAGGCTTTGCGTCCGGACCTTATCGGTGATAAGTAGATGCTGGCGTGATAAAGCGAATACTGCGACTTCATACTGAAGTCGCAGTATTCGTTAATGTATATAAGTGCGCCTACTTAACTACTTAATATCGAAATTTAGCAGCGTGTGGTCGCCGATCGTGAGGCGGTAGTTGTCGCCAGCCTTAACCTCGAACTCCGCGGGCGAGCCCAAGAAAACAAGGTCGCCAATGCGTAGCGTCATACACTCCGATAGGTGAGCAACAACGCAGTCGGGCGTGAAGCGCATATCGTTAATTGAGAGACGTGCCCGCTCCTCGCCATTGATATAGAACGTTGCGCCCTGAAGCATTGCATCGCGTGCAAGGGTATCGAGCGAGAGGGCTGAGGAGTGATCGAAGCCCACAGCCTCGTCCCATGGGAGTCCCTCGCGGCGTGCTTCATCGAGCTTATCGGCTGCGGTGAAGGTCACGCCACCCATAATGCCGTCGATGCAGCGCGGTGCGAAACGCTCGCCTATGCACTTGGCAAGGCGTGCAACCTTAAGTACGATATGTGGTGCTGCTATAACGCGCCCAACGCCGTCGGGGATGTAGAACGCGTCGTTGTTACGTAGAAGTGCCGTGTCGGCCTTGAGGTAGAACTGAGGCGCACTGCCACTCTCGGTGTAGTTATTTATGATGTTTATAAGTTTCATATTTGTTCTTTATCGTAGAGTGTTGACCATATCTTCAGCCACGCGCTCCGACGCGCCAGCCTCGCCAATCATCGTGCGTAGCTCCGTGAAGTCGCTTAGCATACGTTCGCGCTCGTTGCCTCCGGGAAGTATTGCACGAAGCTCTGCTGCAGCCTCCTCAATGTCGAGATTGGCACGCACAAGCTCTTTTACGGCCTCGCGGTTGAGGTTGATGTTAACAAGCGAGATGTAGGGTATGCGTAGGAAGTAGGGCTTGAGCTTTTCGTAGAGCCATGGCACGTGGTAGAGTACCACCTCGGGGATGCCCATGAGTGCTGTCTCGAGCGTTGCTGTGCCCGACGTTACGATGGCAGCCTCGCTATGTGCGAGTGTCTGCTGTGTGCGGTCACAAACGTATCTTACGCCCGAGTCTCCTATGTATTTGTCGTATAGCGACTTGTCTATCCAGGGTACGGCCGTTACAACAAACTGGTACTCCGTAAAGCGACGTGCGAGCGCCACCATATCGGGGAGGTTGGCCTTGATCTCCGACACGCGGCTACCTGCGAGTAGTGCCACTATGGGTCGGCTGTCGAGACCGCACCCTGCTCGAAACTCCTCGCGTGAGGGTAGCGTGGCACGACGCTCGGCGATGTCGTCGGTGAGGGGGTTACCCCTAAATATTGGCTCTATGCCGTGACCACGGAAGTAGTCGGTCTCGAAGGGGAAGATGGTGTATAGGCGGTCGACATAGCGACGTAGGCTCTTCACCCTGCGCTCCTTCCACGCCCACACCTTGGGGGCGATGTAGTAGTAGACCTTCACACCGCGTGCCTTAGCCCACTTGGCTATGCGTAGGTTGAAGGCGGGGTAGTCTATGAGGATTATGACATCGGGGTTGAAACGCTCGATGTCGCGCTTCACGTCGTCCATCTGTCGGAATATGGTACGTAGGTTCATCGCCACCTGCACGAATCCGAAGAACGACATCTCCGTGTAGTGGTATAGCATATTCTCCCTACCTCCAATGTCGGCCATGCGGTCGCCGCCCGAGAAACGGAACTCGGCCTCGGTGTCGTTGTGGCGTATGCCACGCATCAACTTGCTGCCGTGTAGGTCGCCCGAGGGCTCGCCGGCAATTATGTAGTATCTCATAGTGTCGCTATTTTCTACAAAGGTAACCTTTTATTTGCAATTACGCTACTTCGCCCTCTCTTTTTCGCGGTATGCCGCGGGCGAGCACCCCACGACACGTGCGAAATACTTGCCAAAGAAGGACTGCGACGGGAAGTTTAGGTCGTAGGCTATCAGCTTTATGCTCTTGTCGCTCGAGGTTAGCTGCGTTATGGCATCGAGCACCACGTACTTCTCTATCCACTCCACAGCGCTATTGCCGCTTGTCTGCTTCACCACCGTCGATAGATACTTCGGCGTGAGCCCCATCGCCTCGGCATAGAAAGCGAGGTCGCGCGTGGTGCGGTAGTTGTGTTCGACGAGGCGTATGAATGACGATGTTATCTCCGACTGGCGCGTCGTTGTCGTCGCCGTGGGCTCGTGCAGGAAGTGTCCGAGGCCGAGGAAGAAGGCGCGCGTCATCAGTCGTAGTATCTCCATGCGATGCGGATTTGTCTCTATGGGTATGAGGTTCTCGCACATGGCGAGGTATGCCTCCAGCGCCCCGCGCGCGCGGTCGGCGAGTAGGGCGTAGGGACGCTCGGCTACGATCGACGCGATGTCGAATGTGTTGCTTATGCCGAGGCTCGCGGTGAACTCCTCCGACATCAGCACATACGTTGCCCCGAAGTCGGCCGAGGTATCCACAAACTCGGTTATCTGGCCCGGCAGGACTATGAAGAAGCCGCCCGCCTCTAACTCGTATGTGCGAGCATTTATGCGTCCCACTGCATGCCCTGCGGTGCAATATACCGCCACGATCAGCGGGCTGCGATAGGGGTGGTTGGGTAGTACGTCAAACGATGGGTTGCGCACTATGCCGAAGTTGTCGCCTATGCTCACTATCGCCCCCGTGTGTCCGCGGTCGAGGTAGGTGCGAAGCGTGTCGGAGAGATTGCTATCCATTGGTCTAATATTCCTATTTTTATGTTCTGATATGCTTATCACTCCACAAATATAGTGTTTATTTTCGTATTGCGCAACTAAAATCGGAATATTAGTCCAATTATTCGGAATTGCGGCTCTTTCCCGCATGCCTTCTATGCTCTACCTTTGCAGCGTGAATGTTAAATAATTAAAACTATACGATTATGGAGAATAAGAAGAAGAGTTTGAAGGAGAGTGTTGTTGGTACCTATGTAGCTATCGAGAAGGGTGTTGTTGGCGGTTATAAGGCCATCGAGAAGGGCGTTGTCGAGGGCTATAAGGCTGTTGAGAGTGCCACGGTCGAGGCCTACAAGTCGGTTGAGGACACGGCTGTAAATATGAGCAAGAGCCTTATGGAGGAGTATAATAAGCAGAAGAACAAGAAATAAGGAGGGAGCTGTATTACACGGCTAAGTTGTAGTTATGCTACAAACAAAATGCGCTCGGTCAATCGACCGAGCGCATTGCATGTTTGGTATTTACCAATGATTAGTGAACCTGAGTGCCATCAACCCAAATGTCGAACTTGTCTGTTGCAACCTTGGTGTTGTTGTTAAGCTCATTCCAAAGACCGCCGTTGATATCAGCAAAACCAGTAGCTGTTGTCTCAGTAATCTTAACATTACCAGAGATACCAAGCTCGGTGTGCATCTGGATGGCTGCCTTATCAGTTGCAGAATCTGATGAAGTGAATGAACACTTATCAACATTGAGGTTGTAAGCCTTTGCGCTCTCGCTGTAGATGCAGATACCCTTACCAGCAGTAGCGAAAGTAGAGTTCTTAACATTTACAGTTGAGTTATTATTACCATAGTAGTAGATGCAGTAGCCATCGAAACCGCTTGAAGTGTCAAGAGTGAATGTACAATCCTCGATGTTTGCCTCGTAAACATTGAGACGAAGACGGTTTACATTACAGTTCTTAAGGTTGAAAGCAGTAGCGTGGTGAACAAATGCAAATGCCTGCTCGGTGTAGCCCTTACCAGCATTGAGGTTGTAGGTCAAGTTCTCAAGAGTTACGCTCTTGTTCTGAAGATAGATACTATTCTCAAGGTTCAAAACCACATTAGCCTTGTCTACACCCTTCAAAGTAACGTTGTTAGCTACGAAATTCAAACCATAAAGCTCGTAGTTGCCAGCAAGAAGATTAACGACAGAAGCATTCTTCTCAAGAGCAATCTTGAGGCTCTCATTGTTTGAAGCATAGAACTCGTCATTTATCTTAATAACTGTATCCTCGATACGGATATCATCAGCGACAAGAGCTCTGTCCTCGCAAGTACAATTAGTGTACTCTGTATAGTCCATGCTGCAAATCCAGTAATAAGGCTTATTAAATGCACAATTAGTGAATTTAGCCTTACCCCACAAATTGATAAAGCCATCAACAGTGAACTTAGTATCAATTGCCTCGAACATTGATACAGCAGCACCAATTGCTACACGCCACTCGCTGTTTACCTCGCAACCCTTGAGAATTACATGTGAGTTTGCAACAGCAGAGTCAAAGTGCAAAGCATAGTCAGGGCCGTTGAATACGCAATTCTCGAATACAACAGTGTCGCCAGCCTTGCTCCACTTCAAATCACCATTGAATACACAATTCTTGTATGTACCATTAATCGTGCTATAATATGCTGCAAGGTCATCGCTTCCGCTCTGGAAAGTAGCACCCATAACAGTACCACCATTAATATTCAGTGAAGATTTACCATTAAATACAGTACCCTCCTCGCAAATGACTGTTACGCCCTTTGCAAAGTTATTTGGGAAAGTGTACTCGCCAGCAGGAAGCTGTACAACAGCATTCTCTTCTTTCACCGCTGCGTTCAACTTAGCCTGAATATCCTCAGGAGTCTCACCCTCGATAGGTGCAACACCCTCAACAATCATTGAAGCGCCTGTAACGGTTACCAAACCTGCATACTGCTTAGTGTCCTCGTCAACCCATACAGCATTAGCCTTATCATCTGCAACCTCTGTGATGTCGATATTCTTAATATTGATATCAGCACCCTTTGTGCTCTTAACCATGATAGCAGCCTTCTTCTGTGACTTAACCTTCAAACCATCAATGTTCAAAGTAACCTTTGCCTCACCGTCGTTTACATACTGATTGTCAATCTTGATACCGCGGTCAGTAGTCTTAGACTCGTGAGCCAAGAGAGCACAATTCTTAAGGTTTACAGTCTGGCCGAAAGGTCTAATCCACAAAGCATATGCCTCACCGTCTTCTGGGTGAACATCAGAGATGATAACGTTGGTAAGGTCGCTATCACCAAAGAGAGCAATAGCCTTATCAGATGTTACATTCACAAGCTCAACATCGTTGAAGAAGCTGATGTCATGACGATTCCAAGGACCGTTGTTAGCACCACTGTTTGTAATCTTTACATTCTTGATAACCCACTTAGCATCGTCGTTGTTGAAACGGATATAGTTCCAATCGGTGTTCTTGTGGTTGAAAGTAAGGGTGTAAGCGTTGTCGCCAGCACCAGTTGCAGCAGTGGTTGCAACCTTAGCGCCATCAATAGTGATAACATTTGTGTTCTTACCACCGAAATAATAATCAGCCACGTTTGCGTTTACATCAACAGCGACATCTGCATTAAGGCTAATATTGAGAGTGTGGAAATCTGCCTTCATAACCTTAGCAAGTACCTCGCTTGATGCTACAACTGCATTTACAGTATTGTTAGTCTGTGAGAAGTCGAATGTAGTAACATTGGTGTCAGTCTCATACATGAATAGACCCTGGTCACCTGGCTGACAGTTATTAAATACTGAGTTCTTAATCTCAATCTTTGTAGCTGCATTTACAGTACCGATAGCCATACCTGGCTTCTTAGAAAGATTATTGAACTGGCAATTGTCAACAACTACCTCCTCAACCTCTGTACCATACTGCTCGTGAACCTTGATACCACGTGCACCGCTGAACTTACAGCCGTTGAACTTAACCTCACCATTGCTTACCCAAGCAGCATACTCCTGACCTGCATTTGATGGCCAAGTCACCTTATCGTTGAAAGTACAGTTGTTGAAAACAGCCTTTGCACCATCCAATGCAACGGTATTGTCGATAACGCAATTGTTAAACTCAGTCTCGCCTGCAAACTCAAGATATGTGAACTCCCAAGCAGTCTCACCTCTCTCTGAGTGGTACTCAGACTGGTCAACAACTGTAAGATCGTTAAGGATAAGCTTACCGCCATTAGCCAAACGAATAGCACCTACGCCTGTACCTGTAGCAATGAACTTGTGACCATTACCGTTGATTGTAAGAGTCTCAGTAATTGCATCCGCAGGGATAAGTGGATTAGAACCATGAGCAGCGCCAGTCTCCCAAATGAAATCACCATCAAGGTCGATTACATAGTTCTTCTTCTTTGCAGCCTCCTCAAGCTGATCCTCAATGTCAGCATCAACAATGATCTCACCAGCGAAGTTATCGTCGATGCGTACCTCAACCTCAGTAGCAGTAGTGAGGACGTTACCGATAACGGTTGTCAAGTAGTTACGCTGTACGGGGATATCAGTGTTGAATGTTGTAGACTTGATCTCTGAGCTGTTAGCATAGTCATCGTAAACAGTCATAGTGAAGTGTACGCTGTGCTGCTGCTCAGATGCAAGGATATAGTCTGTGAAGAGTGTCATGTGAGTATGACGAACATCACCGTTTGCGTTCTTGTACTCATGACCCTTAAGAGCATCATAACCAGCATTGTAGAAGTGCTTCTGAAGACCGCCCTTGTCTGCCTCCTTGTAGATCTCGTTGTACTCAGAAACGAAAGTAGTTACGGTGTTCTCAATAGCACCAATCTCGCCAGTTACAGCGTTCAATGTCTGAGGCTGAAGAGCAGTGTACTCAACCTTTACAGCGTCGGGGTTAGAGTTGAGGTTGAGCTCGTGGAGGTCGGTGGCGATAACGCGGAGCTTACCATAAGGACGCTGCAAAACGATGTCGTTCGATTTCGAGTCAGTGATGGTAATGTCCTTAAATGCGAAGTAAGCATCAGTAACCTCGTTGTTAATAGCGTTCTCTGTTGTACGCTTAACAGTAATCTCCTGTAATGTGTTGCCGAGGTCGTGGTGCAAACCGAGATTGTTCTGAGTCTTGAACGATGCTTCATCACTTGCACCCTGCTCAACAAAGTCAGCGAATACTACGAAACGGTAGTTGCGCTTGGGAACAAGGCGAAGCTCGAAAGTAACGGGCTCGTACTTGTCAACGATGATAACCTGACGATCCTTAACGGGAGCAGTACCAACAACAGCACCGTTAGCAACGTCATAAACCTCCAATACATAACGAAGGTCAACGTCTGTCCAGTCAACACGGAGATCATCTTTGCTCTCGTTTGCCTGAAGATAGTCGATAGCACCAAAAGCACTATCCAAATCAGCCTGTCCGTCGGGGGTTACGCCATCCAAGCCTGCACGTGTTGCGAGCTCGGGAGCATTGACAGAAAGCTGGAAGTCGACCTCACCACCAACGCCTACGTTAGCGCCGTCGAAGTCGTTCTGACATGATGCTAAACCAAGCACCAATGCAGCCAAAGCGAAAAATCTTGCTTTCATTGTAGTTAATGTTAAAAAAAAAGTTAATAAGTAAAATGTTTAATGTTTCAATAATCGTGTACCAAATGTGATATCAGCGCACCTGTCATAGTATGCACTAAAGCCCCATAAACCGCCTAAGGCGAGAGGGCTAAGTACCCCCTCCCTCAGCGAGTTACGCTGTTTGTGGCTTATGTATTACACTCTAAAGTAGTTAGAATGCTTTCATTTGGTAACACAAAGATAGTAAAAATATGCTATTGTTGTACATAAAAACCGATAAAAATGCTAAATTTTAATATAAATATTAATAGGCTATTGCTCTAAACAAAAATATTGCCGATGCATGTTGCACCGGCAATATTTTGCGATATTATGGAGATGGCTTGTTAGATGCCCATCTCCTGGATAAGCCACTCGGCACCGCCGATCTTGTCGATTACGAATAACACGTAGCGGATGTCGCAGATGATGTTGCGGCAGAGGGTCTCGTCGAACTCAATATCCGACATTGTAGAGAGCCATGTGCGGTCGAAGTTGATGCCGATAAGCTCGCCCTTGCCGTTGAGAACGGGTGAGCCCGAGTTACCACCCGTAGTGTGGTTCGTGGCGATGAAGCATACGGGCACGGTGTACTTGCCATTCATCGTAACACCCCAGCGGCCGTACTCCTTAGTGGCGTAAACGTCGCGTAAGCGCTGAGGGATGTTGTAGTCGTAGATCTCGGGGTTGTCCTTCTCCATGATACCCTCGATGGTGGTCTGTGGAA
>CALBKP010000007.1 GCA_937895825.1 uncultured Alistipes sp.
TGTCGATGTTCTTCAACGCGCCGTTAATTACGCCCTTCTCAACGAGAGGAAGAACGCCATCAGCGAACATCTCAGTATGAACGCCGAGGTTCTTGTGGTTGCCGAGCTGAGCAAGCACAGCGTTAGGAATAGCACCAATACCCATCTGGAGCGTAGCGCCATCCTCAATAAGGCCTGCACAGAGGTTACCGATCTTTGTCTCCACCTCGTTAGGTGCAGTAAAGTGAGCCTCCTCAAGGGGCTGGTCGTCCTCAACAAAGAAGTTAATCTTCGACGAGTGAATCATAGCGTCACCGAACGAACGGGGAACATACTTATTTACCACTGCGATAACGTAGTCGGCTGTTTCAACAGCAGCAAGCGTAGCATCTACCGAAGTACCGAGTGATACGTAACCGTGCTTGTCGGGGCGTGATACCTGGATCATAGCCACGTTACAGGGAACAGCACCAGAACGATAGAGCTTCTGCGTCTCACTCAAAAAGATTGGAATATAGTCTGCGAAGCCGCTCTGTGTAACCTTACGTACGTTGCCGCCTACGAAGAATGAGTCGAGCTGGAATACGCCCTCGAACTCGGGATCTGCATAGGGTGCAGGGCCCTCGGTGTGGAGATGGTGGATGTGTACATCCTTAAACTCGCCATTACGACCGCGGTCGCACATAGCCTTGATGAGGCACTGGGGGGCAGATGCCACTGAGCTAAGGTGAATATGGTCACCCGACTTGATACACTTAACAGCCTCTGCTGCAGTTGTAAACTTAATGTTGTTCATGTCTTTAAGTTTTATTTTAGGTTAAACTACGTTTGTGTCTATATTTTAATATGTACGTTTTGTTATCAGGGCGCTACTACCCATGCAAAGCATTATGTTGAGGCTATTTTGGAGCTGCTCGCAGATTGACAAGCCGCAGCATACTAAGCGTATGTGAGATTTGGCAATCAAGGCAGATGTCAAAAGAGCCCAACAAAATGTCTTTGCAACACACTACTTTCTCTTGACCTCAACCTGCTCGTAACCCTCGATAATATCGCCAATCTTAATATCGTTATACGACTCGATGTTAAGACCACAATCCTGACCTACGGTTACCTCCTTCACATCGTCCTTAAAACGACGCAACGAGCCGAGCTTACCGGTGTAGATAACGATACCATCACGAATCACGCGGATAGGCGTGTTACGCTGCATCTTACCCTCGCGGACAATACAGCCAGCCACGGTACCCACCTTCGAAATCTTGAAGGTCTCGAGAACCTCCGTAGAGCATACAATCTCCTCCTTCATAACGGGCTCCAACATACCCTCGATAGCATCCTTAATCTCGTTGATAGCATCGTAGATGATCGAGTAGAGACGAATGTCGATCTGCTCCTTCTCGGCAGCCTTACGTGCCGCAGCCGAAGGACGCACCTGGAAGCCCACGATGATAGCATTCGAGGCGGCAGCAAGCAATACGTCCGACTCTGAAATCTGACCTACGGCCGAGTGGATGACGTTCACCTGTACGGTCTCCTTCGAGAGCTTGATGAGCGAACCCGACATAGCCTCTACTGAACCGTCCACGTCACCCTTGACAATGATATTCAACTCCTTAAATGAGCCGATGGCAATACGACGACCGATCTCGTCCAATGTGATATGCTTCTGGGTCATAATACCCTGCATACGCTGCAACTGCTCACGCTTGTTTGCAATCTCACGAGCAGAGCGGTCGTCCTCCATTACATTGAAGCTATCACCAGCCTGTGGTGCACCATTCAAACCGAGCACCTGCACAGGAGTTGAAGGGCCAGCCTCCAAAACCTTCTTGCCGTTCTCGTCGAACATAGCCTTCACACGACCTGTGTATGTACCAGACAAGAGTACATCTCCGATACGCAACGTACCGCTCTGTACCATAATCGTAGCCACATAACCACGACCCTTGTCCAGAGTGGACTCAATCACACTACCCTGCGCCTTCTTGTTTGGATTAGCCTTCAAGTCAAGCATCTCTGCCTCCAGAAGCACCTTCTCCAGCAGTTTGTCGAGGTTTATACCCTTCTTCGCCGAGATATCCTGGCTCTGGTACTTACCTCCCCACTCCTCTACGAGGTAGTTCATCTGTGCCAACTGCTCCTTGATGTGCTCGGGGTTGGCTGCGGGCTTATCAATCTTGTTGATAGCGAATACCATCGGAACGCCTGCAGCCTGTGCGTGGTTGATAGCCTCCACGGTCTGGGGCATCACGCTGTCGTCAGCCGATACGATGATAATCGCAACGTCGGTAATCTTCGCACCACGGGCACGCATCGCTGTAAACGCTTCGTGACCCGGAGTATCGAGGAATGTAATGCGACGTCCGTCTTCCAACTTCACGTTATAGGCACCGATGTGCTGGGTAATACCACCCGCTTCGCCGGCAATCACATTCGCCTTACGGATGTAGTCAAGAAGAGAAGTCTTACCATGGTCAACGTGACCCATTACACAAATAACGGGAGGTCTTTCCATCAAATCTTCCTCTGCTTCTTCCTCTTCCTTCAACAGTTCTTCGATAACGT
>CALBKP010000008.1 GCA_937895825.1 uncultured Alistipes sp.
AATCGTTTCCATACCGACCTCGGCATACCATGGCGCACGATAGTCAAGGGCGATGGTAAGTATGCAAACATCGCAGCAGCCTCGGTGCTTGCCAAGACCTACCGCGATGAATACATGCTACGCCTTGCCGAGGAGTATCCTGCCTACGGCTGGGCTAAGAATAAAGGTTATCCGACACGTGAACATAGACTCGCCATACGCGAACATGGCCTTACGCCCTATCACCGTCTGTCGTTCAACACCTCACCAGAGCAGCTCGAGCTATTTTAGTAGGCTACATATCCGCCCACGCACAACTCCAAACGATCGCTGTGCTCCCCAACAGAGTCCGCAGCGAGGATATTCACGCGCCCACGCAGTGTGAGCGAGTCGGCTCGATACTGACCACGGGCTACACGACGTACTGCCACGGTATCGCCATCGACCATAACCGTAGGCTCGCCAACAGAGCTATAAATGTTGATGTGTTGCAGCGTATCGCAACGCTCCGTCCAGCGGCGGTCGGATATATATAGCGTAGGCTCAACATCGTTCCACAGAGCACGGTAGAGGTAGTATGCATCCTTCTTTGTTCTACGGTCTGAGCCAACGATGCCCGAGTAGTTTACACCCCCAGCACGACGCGACGAGGCGTAGTCAAACATCGAGTTAAGCCACACACCCCAAAATATATCGGCCTCGGAGATAATATCCGAATAACGCTCGTGCATATATGTCTGGCGACGTTCGGGGTTAAAGCGCGTACCACGCTGAGCACGCTCGATACTCTCCGTACGGTGCTCCGTGTTGCCCTCCTCGCCATAACATACGCCATAGCGCATCGTGCGCCATGCACCATTAGACGATAACTGACGACACCATACCGCCACATCCTCGACAGAGCCCTTCATGTAACCAACACTCTGGCGAAAGACGATCAGATCGGTGACGAAGTTTATATCGCCGTCCGTACTGCTACAACCAACGGTTGGGCGCGACGGATCGAGGCGATGGGCGCAATCGTTGAGCTCACGAACATAGGCTACGATGTCTTCGCCACGCTGCCATACCTGCTCGAAGAGTCCCCACATAACCACAGAAGGATGGTTGAAATTCTGGGCAATAATCTCGTTAAGCTGCATTAGACCATTATCACGGAACTGCAACGATGGGAAGTAGCATATATCTGTCATCGAGAGTGGAGAGCGGCTGAAAGGCATATCTACCCACGCAAGCAGACCCATCTTGTCGCAGTAGTCATAGATTGTTTCGGGGTGCGGTCCGTATAGCGAACGTATGGCATTAGCCCCCATATCCTCAATAAGGTCGAAGTCATGATCCACCGCGCCACAATGATAGGCCTTGCCCCCCTCACAAGGGGTATGCGGCAGGTTAACGCCTCTAACAGAGACTGGCTCACCATTGATACACAGGCGATTATCATCATTGATAGTGATACTTCTAAATCCTGCATTAACTACCACGCAATCGACCGTTGCACCCTCCTCAACAACCGAGACCTCTATACTATACATGGCTGGCGACTGCGGACTCCAAAGCACTGGGTTCTCTATTTCGAAGGGTATCTCCACACCGCGCTCGGGCAATATCTTTGCGACCTTCACACTGCGCTCAACAACCTCGTAACCATCAGGGCCGATGATACGCATCACAAGCTGGAGATGTTCCTCCTTGGCAGCCGCGAGGTATAGGCGCACAACGCCCTCGACACGCTCCTCCGTTACGCTTTTCTGCACAATATATACACCATCGGAAGAGTAGTGTAACGGCGAAATTATGTTTCTATTGGTCACCAGCAGCTCAACATCGCGATAAATACCTCCCGCCAAGTCCATATCCGACGACACTGGGAGCACATCGCTACGCATGGCATTCGACACCATGACACGTACATAGTTGCTTGCACCAAATTTAACCTTATCGGTAATCTCCATCGTAAAGGCCGTGAAGCCGCCCTCGTGCGAACCTACATAACCGCCATTAACAAAGACATCTGCCACGCTCTGAACACCGCCAAAGCGCAAGAAGAGTCTACGTCCCTGCCACTCAGCGGGGATAACAAGTTCACGCGAATAGTTTGCCGAAGTTCGCAGGTAACCGCCCTCGCTACATGCGGGATTCCACGTATGGGGCAACGACACCCTGTCGCTATGCTTGCCATCGACATCCGAGGCGAGGTAAAAGTTCCAACCATCGTTAAGGTTATAGGTAACTCGCAGTGGCTCGGCAGCTATAGCCGAGAGCGAAACAACGAGACTCAAAATAGCCGATATAATAACTCTATACAACATATTTAATCGTTTTTGTGATTGCAAATATACGAATAAAGAAAAAAATTCGTATCTTCGTGCGAAATATAATTAGGGGTTTTGTGCTCCTTAGTCCCATTATTCCTAATGAGTCGCAGCTGTAGCAGTATGACTATAAACTATTTACAAGCAGCGCTCGGAGAATGACGGGGAATTTGTTACTAACCAATAGTTGTATCACATGATAATCGACATTATCTTCATCGTTGCGGCCATCATAGCCGTCATATCGGGCTGGCGCAGAGGTTTTATCGTGCAGCTCTGCCAGCTCGTTGCCCTCTATGCCGCCATACTCCTTGCACCCGACTTCGCCAGCGAGCTTGGTCATAGATTTACGGTCGACCCAGGCATCGCCTACATCGCTGGCTTTGCCATAATTATCGTTGCCGCATGGCTCATCATCTGGATCATAGCCCCACTGCTACGCAAGGTTCTCTTCTGGGATTTCTTGCGTAATATCGATTCGCTCTTAGGCATGGCATTAGCCATCATTGCCTTTGTGGTAGTGACATCTGTGGGCTGCTCGATATTTAGCACCGCCAACATCGGGGATGTACGCACCGAGAAGGTCTTGGAGCTCGCTGCAAGTGGCTTAAGCGAGGATCAAATCGAGGAGTATGCCGAGCGCCTGGAGAACAAGGATCACAGGATGCGCGACTGCTTCGATGCGCGTTATGTAGACTTCGAGACCTTAGACGAGTCTATACTCTTCAATCCTTTTGTATCCCTGGGTGACGCATTATGTCCTGAACTCGAGGAGTTCAAGGAGGAGATGGTAGAGTGGGTATTAAGCATAGCATCAGCCAATGAATCAAGACAATAACACTCAGCAGAGAGTCGAGGGCATAGTCATCAGCTCGACGGGCAGTTGGTACGAGGTGGACACCGAACATGGCCGCCTCAGTTGCCGTATTCGTGGTCGATTGCGTCTCAAGGGTGTGCGCTCGACAAACCCCGTTGTGGTGGGCGACCGCGTCGTTGTCGAGCCCGACGGTGACAGCAGTGCGATTGTGGAGATTATCCCTCGCCGCAACTATGTCATTCGTCGCGCCTCGAACCTATCAAAGGAGTCACACATCATCGCCGCGAATGTCGACCACGCACTGCTTATCGTCACGCTCCATGCGCCCTCAACGCCCAAGGAGTTTGTCGACCGTTTCCTTGTGACGTGCGAGGCATACAAGGTGCCTGTAACCATCGTTTTAGGCAAAGCTGACACACTCACTGACGAGGCCGCCGAGGAGGCCACCGAGTTTACCGCCATCTACGAAGATGCGGGTTATGAGGTGATACGCCTCTCGTCCATAACAGGCGAGGGGATAGAGCAGATACGCGCAATGTTGGCTGGCCACACAACACTCGTGGCAGGCAACTCAGGTGTTGGCAAGTCCACACTTGTAGGCTCGATAGACCCCACGCTCGACATACGCACGGGCGAGATCTCCGAAAGCCACCACAAGGGCAAACACACAACAACATTCTCGACAATGTACCCCATTGAAGGGGGCTATATAATTGATACTCCAGGCATCAAGGGCTTCGGCCTTATCGACATCGACAGCAAAGAGTTATGCCGTTATTTCCCAGAGATGATGCGCCTCGCGCCCGACTGCCGCTTCTACAACTGCACACACACCCACGAGCCTGGCTGCGCCGTGCAGGAGGCTGTAAAGGAGGGCATCGTAGCGTGGTCGCGCTACGAGAGTTACCTTAAAATATTAGACGAAGATGACAAATATCGCAAGTAGACTACGTACCGAAGATCACAGCGAGGAGTGGATGCGTGAGCGTCTCGACTATATGACGCAGTTCCTTACCGAAGAGCGTAAGGAGGTGTTACGTCGCACCGTGGAGAGCCGCACGCACTATATGCGCATCCTCACCGAGAATATGTTTCACCCGCAGAACGCCAGCGCCATCATGCGCCACTGCGAGGCCTTCGGCATACAGCAGATACACACAGTCGAGGATCGCTGCAAATTTGACCCCTCGGTAAACATCGTGCGTGGCACAGAAAAGTGGGTCGACGTGGAGCACCACGAAACCACACGAGAGGCACTCACTGCACTCAAGGCCGAAGGCTACCGCATTGTTGCCACCACACCACACCGCTCAAGCGCAACGCCTGAGACCTTCGACGTAACGAATGGTAAGTTTGTGCTGGTCTTTGGCACGGAGCATGCCGGCATCTCAGATGAGGTGATCGAGGCAGCGGATGACTTCCTGCTAATCCCTATGTGCGGCATGGTAGAGAGCCTCAACGTCTCAGCCGCAGCCGCCATCCTTATATACATGCTTTCGCAGCGCATACGCCAGCAGGTAGATGGCTGGCAGCTAAGCGACAGCGAGCAACTTAAGTTACTCACGCGCTGGACAATGTCGTCGGTGCGTGATTTTGAGGGCATCCTACGCCGTGCCGAAAAGAGTGGTAAATTAACCGTAGAATATTAACTATCATGATATTACGCAAACAGTTTTTGGAGCATGTAGGCCAGACCTCACCATCACCAATGTTGATTGAGGTAGCACGCGCTGAAGGCTCATTTTTCTATACGCCCGAGGGCAAGCGATACTTCGACCTCGTGGCGGGAGTGTCGGTAAGCAACGTGGGCCATGCCAACTCCGAGGTTGTGCGCACCGTGCAGGAGCAAGCCGCTAACTATATGCATGTTATGGTCTATGGCGAGATGGTCGAGAGGCCGCAGGTGGAGTATGCCCGCCGCATTGCCGAGCTACTGCCTGGCGACTTGGATTGTGTCTATTTCGTAAACTCGGGAGCCGAGGCTGTGGAGGTAGCGCTGAAGCTCGCAAAACGATACACTGGCCGCACGGAACTAATCTCCATGCGCCGCGCTTACCATGGCTCAACTCACGGCGCTATGTCGATGATGGGTACGCCCGAGGGCGAGGAGTGGAAAGCGGAGTTTCGCCCACTACTCCCCGATGTTAAATCCATCAATTTCAATTCGTTCGACGACCTTATGGAGATTACCGAGCGTACTGCTGGTGTGCTATGCGAGGTAGTGCAGGGTGAAGCAGGCGTGAGGCTCCCCAATCCCGAATGGCTACGCGCACTGCGCGACAGATGCTCGGAGGTGGGGGCACTACTAATCTTCGACGAGATACAGACGGGCATGGGTCGCACGGGCGAGATGTTCGCCGCAACGAAGTATGGCATCACGCCCGATGTGGTCTGCTTGGCTAAGGCTTTTGGGGGCGGAATGCCCCTCGGAGGCGTAGCGGCGAATAGGCAAATTTTAGATAGTTTTACACATAACCCGTGCCTTGGACATATCACCACATTTGGCGGTCATCCTGTATGTTGTGCCGCAGGCCTTGCTGCTCTCAACTATCTTGTAAACAACAATGTAGTTGATAATGTTGAGCGCAAAGGAAAACTATTCGAGGAGCGAGTATCACTTCATCCTAAGGTTCGAGAAATTCGTCGTTCCGGGCTTTTGCTTGCTGTGGAGCTTGGCTCGTCGGACTACCTCTACAAGTTGATGGAAATATTCAAGGAAGAGGGCATTATGAGCGATTGGTTCTTGTACTGCGACACTGCATTCCGCATCTCGCCGCCACTAACAATCTCTGACTCGGAAATAGAGGAGTGCTGCGCGATAATCGCCCGCTCGTTAGATAGATTGTAGAGTAGAATTATTCCGCAAACCAATAAAACAACAAAAAAACAGCACGGTGACGGCTGTTTTTTTGTTGTTTTAGTATATTTATACTAACTTTGTCGCGTTATGCGCTTGTGTAAAAGGTGCAGAGCGCGAAAAGTATGTTAGAAAAGTTAGCTAAACAGACCGCAATATATGGCATAAGCACGATAGTTGTTCGTTTCCTGAACTATCTGCTTACCCCCTACTATACCCGTATCTTCGATCAGGGTGAGTACGGCATCGTCACTGACATATATGCCTTGATACCCTTTGCTCTGGTACTACTCTCGATGGGTATGGAGTCGAGCTACTTTCGCTTTACCACACGCGCCGAGGAGGCGGGTGGCGATGTGGCAGCAGGCAAACGCAAGGTATTTGCCACAACGTGGGGCGTGACGTCGCTAAACGCCATAATCTTCTTCCTCGTGGTATGGCTCCTCAACGCCCCGATATCGAGGGTTATGGGTACTGCCTATGTTGCACATCCAGAGTATGTGATGATTGTCGCAGCTATCGTGATGGTCGACGTGTGGACCATGATACCCTTTTCACGCCTTAGAGAGCAGGGGCGTGCCATGCGCTTCGTTATGCTCAAGGCACTGAGCGTGCTGCTTAACGTCACGCTTGCCATAGCCTTTGGCTTTGCGGGGCTATATGCCACGGAGTTTGGCGTAGGCTGGGTGCTCATCGCCAACCTTATCGCCAGCGTGGTGACACTCCTCGCCCTGCTACCTACGACCAACTACGTGCTACCACGCATAGATTGGGCTCTCTTAAAGAGGATATTTGTCTATTCCATACCGCTACTTATCAGCGGCATTGCCGGCACGGCAAACGAGTTTATCGACCGACAGATGATCAAGTACCTCGCTCCCGGTGGCGAGGCCGCGGCGATGGCCGAGCTCGGCATCTATGGCGCCATTGTGAAGATTGCCGTGGTGATGACGCTCTTCACACAGATGTATCGCTTGGCGGCCGAGCCCTTCTTCCTCTCTGGCTTTAAGAAAGAGGAGTTCAAGGAGGCAAACGCCGCGTCGATGAAGTATTTCGTGATGGCCTCGATGGTTATCTTCCTCGGCATAGTCCTCTTCCGCGATATGTTTGCGCTGATTGTTGGTAAGGACTTCCGCGAGGGCATCGACATCCTACCAATAGTCCTTGCATCGAATGTCTTGGCGGGCATCTGGTTTAACCTCTCGTTCTGGTACAAGAGGGAGGAGAAGACAAAGTATGCCGCATATATCACCTTCCTCGGTCTTGCCGTGACCATAGTCCTAAGTTTCGTGCTCGTACCCACGATGGGTTACCGAGGAGCTGCATGGGTACGACTCATTGCCGAGGCGGCGATGGTTGTGTGGAGCTATATCTTGTGCCGCAAGCACTACCCTATACCCTACGACCTCAAGCGCATCGGCGAATACATACTCCTTGCCGCAGCGATATATTTTGCCTCGGAGTGGGCATTTGTAGGTGTTGACCACGGCAAGCATACGCTACTCAACGCGCTGCTATTCAGCGTAGCGATAGCCTATGCCGTATGGCGCGAGAAGATTGATGTTAAAGGGCTTGTAAAGGCCGCAATAGGAAAGTTTACGCGATGAGATTCCAAGATATTATAGGTCACGATGAGCTAAAACGCCGCCTCGTCCAGCAGGTAGACGCTGGGCGTGTGAGCCATGCGCAGTTGTTTACAGGCGATGCAGGCTACGGCACGCTGCCATTAGCATTGGCATACGTTCAGTATCTCTTCTGCCCCAACCGCCACATGGGCGACTCGTGCGGTGAGTGCCCCTCGTGCCGACAGATTTCGGACCTTGCACACCCCGACCTACACTGGGTATTTCCTGTGAACAAGCGCGAGAAAAAGAGCGGTGAGGCCGTGGTAAGCGACCTCTTCCTCGACAAGTGGCGAGAGATATGGCATGAAAAGGGTGGTATTTTCTCGGCCGACGAGTGGTACTCGATGCTCGATCTTGGCAAGACGATGAAGGGACTCATCACGGCCAAGGAGTCGGAGGAGATAATCCGCAAGTTGCAATTTAAGAGCTTCTCGTCGCCATATAAGGCGATGATCATCTGGCTTCCCGAGACGATGAACCAGGAGGCAGCAAATAAGATACTCAAAATCTTGGAGGAACCATGGGATAAGACGCTCTTTATCCTTGTGTCGGAGCACCCCGAGCTACTGTTGCAGACCATCACGTCGCGCACACAGGAGGTATCTGTGGGACGTATCGACATACCGACGCTCGAGCGCGTAGCACTCGCCGAGGGCAAGGGCGAGGCCGAGGCTCTTAATATGGCTCGCTTGGCAGATGGCTCGATAATAGAGCTACGCGAACTTATGCGTGGCGAGACGGACGAGAGCCGCGCACAGTCGTTTGAGCTATTTACGCGCCTTATGCGCCTTGGTTATAACGACAAGCACCTCGAGCTTTTTGAGTGGGCTGACGATATGACAGCCCTCACGCGCGAAGGGCAGCGACAGTTCTTCCTCCATTCAGTACGCCTGCTGCGCGAGAGCTATATGCTTCACGCAGGCCTCGGATCGATAAGCTACCTCTGGGGCGAGGAGGAGAAATTCTGCCGTAACTTCGCCCCCTATATCGGCAACCAGAACATCGAAGTTTTGGTCGAGGAGATTGAGCGTGCAATGACCCAGATCATGCAGAATGGTTCACCGCGCATTATATTCACACACTTCGCACTCGCCGTGTCGAAGCAGATAAACCGATTGCAACGATGATGGGCTGGCAAGATAAGCGCGGAGAGAGGGAGGTTGTGCTGCTCTTTGGCTCGAATGACGCAGAGGCAGAGCGCATCGTTGGCGAGGCTGTGGAGATTGTTGCAGCGAGCATTGGCCGAATAGAGCGAGTATCGCAGGTGTATCGCAGCGAGGCCTACGGCTTTAGCTCCGACAGCGAGTTTGTAAACCGCGCGGCGGTAGTACGAACGGGACTTAATGCCTACGAGGTGTTGCGCCGCATAAACCTTATTGAGGCGATGCTTGGCCGCGACCGTGGCGAGGAGCAGGCCGTGCGTGAGGCTCGTGGCGAGCGTTATGCTTCGCGACCGATAGATATTGACATAATTTTCTACGGCACAGAGACGTTTGATGACAGTAGGCTTACGATACCCTACCATTTCCTCGCCGAACGTGGCTATGCACTACGCCCCGTGGCCGAGGTGGTGCCCGACTTCCGTCACCCGGTACTTAGGCTAACACCAAAGGAGATGCTTAACAATATAGAGATTTAGCACTTTGATTATGAAGAGGATAACATACATATTCGCATTAGCAGTGGCGATTATCGCCTTTGTTGGCTGCTTCAAGGATGAGAAGCAGGGGACAAGGATGTGCATCGCGCTATATTCGCAAAACGTGGCGGAGGATCCCATCCTCAAGACCACGTCGGACATCGAGGGCTACGCCTTCAAGGTGCCGAAAGGCAGCAAGTGGGAGGTGTCGTCGTGGGAGGATGCCTTAGCACACTGCATAACAAACGTAGACCGTCCTGCAGAGCAGCTCACCGAGCCCGAGATTATGGCTATCTACGACCCCGAAGCGGAATTTCAACTTACATTCGAGCTTTGGGCGCACTATACCTTCATGGTCATCGTGGATAAGACCAATAAGATATACGCCACACGCTTCTATGAGACACCGATGAACCTGCCGTCGATGAATACCCATCTACACATCTACGCATGGCGTAAGACGGGCACGGCAAATGGTTGGGATGTGATAAACCCCTTCCCCGATGAGGTGCGCGAGCCTCTTGTTCCGCAGGAGCCCGAGCCCGATGATGGCAGCGACACGGAGAGTGAACCCGAAGCATAATGAGCCTAAACATTAGGAATCAAAGATAGAGATGAAACAGAGAAAAAGCATAGCTAAGAGTATAGCATCGACACTATCGGTAGCCATAGTCCTGCTCTTCGGAGCTGCACTGCTGACGAAGTGTGCGTCGACGATGACACCCACGGGTGGCCCAAAGGATACGTTGCCACCAGTAATCGTCTATATGAACCCCGACAACTTCACCACAAATATCGACACGCTACATCCGCCAAAGATATACGTAGAGTTCAACGAGTATGTGCAGATCAAGGATCAGCAGAAGGAGCTCTATACATCGCCCGCGATGAAGAAGAAACCCTCGGTGGCACGTCGTGGTCGTGGTATCATTGTGACGATAAAGGATACGTTGCGTCCGAATACGACATACGCCATAAACTTCGGTTCGTCGATACAGGACAACAACGAGTCTAACCCGCTGCACTCTATGCGCTACGTATTCTCTACGGGCGATGAGATCGACTCGATGTATATGTCGGGCTATACGGCCGACTCGTACAAGGCCGACTCGGTAAGTAAGTCGTTCATCTACTTCTTCATAGCCGACTCTGTTGAGCGACCCACAGATTGGGACTCGACGATGTTTAAGTATAAGCCGCAGGTGATCGCCCGTGCCGAGAAGAACGGCATCTTCATCGCACAGAACCTTAAACCAGTGGATTATCGTATCTACGCCTTTGAGGATACGAATAACAACATGGAGTATGAGCCGTCAGTAGACCAGATAGGCTTCCTCGACACCACGTACAACCCCTTGACGATGCCAGGCTTTACCATCTGGTTCGACTCGCTACGCCACTACCCCTCGGCCGAGCCACAGCTATACTTCCGTATGTTTATGGATCGTAAGTTTGCGCGCCACACGCTGAGCGGCCATGAGCGACTCAACCGCCACAAGGCGATGCTCTACTTCGGGGCACCAAACCCCGATGTTCGTAGCATCGTATTCGACTCGATACCTGCGGACAAGGTGGTATACGACCCACAGAATGCAAATAAGGATACTGTTGCTCTATGGTTTGACGTAGCTCCCGAGGAACTGCCCGACACCATCAAGGGTACGATTACCTATATGAAGCATGACTCGGTGAGCAATCTCGTAGAGTCGACCGACAAGCTGCGTCTTGCGTGGGTGAAGGTAGAGACCAAGGAGGAGCGCGAAGAGCGCGAGAAGCTCGAAAAGGAGCGCGAGAAGGCCGAGAAGTCTGGTCAAGAGTGGGTAGAGCCCGAGAAGCCCAACCCCTTCAAGTTAAACATCCCCTCGTCGGGAGACTTCCACAAGGATAAGCACGTGGACCTCGAGTTCGACTTCCCGCTCACAAAGTTTGACTCAACGGCTATATCGCTCACGATGACAACGGAGGAGATTACCGAGCCACAGCAGGTGGAGTTCCACTTCGTGCAGGATACGCTGAATCGTCGTAAGTATCAGCTACGTGCCGAGTGGCAGCCTAAGGCTAAGTATGAGCTCGTGATGCCCGCAGGCGTGTTTGCCAACGTAGCACAGGAGCAGAACGACACGATAAAGTGCTCGTACACAGGTGCTGACCCCGAGAAGTTTGCCATCGTAAACGTAAACGTCAAGAGCTCTCGCCCCGATGTACGTTACATCCTTCAGCTGACAAATGCTCAGGGTAAGACACAGAAGGAGATACGCAACGCCACAGCGGGACTCTACAAGTTGGAGTTCGTGTCGCCAGGCGACGTGATGCTCCGCGTGGTGGAGGATATGAACGGCAATGGTAAGTGGGACTCGGGAGACATGGTGCTTATGCGCCAACCCGAGCGCACCGAGATATTCAAGAACGAGGAGGGCTTAGAGACGCTGACAACGAAAGAGAATTGGGAGTTCGACCTCGATGTCGACATGGATGTTCTCTTTGCGCCAGTGACGATGGAGTCGGTAATCAAGATGCTCAACGACCGTGAGGATGAGCGCCTTAAGAAGCTCGCCGAGGATGAGGCCAAGAAGCGTAAGGAGAATGCCAACAAGGGTAATAACCAGAACTCGGGCATGGGCTTTGGTGGCCTCGGCGGCATGGGCGGCGGAGGAGGTCTCGGTGGCATGGGCGGCGGCATGGGCGGCGGACGCTCAACAGGAGGCCTGAATAGTGGTAGTCAATCATTCGGTAGATAGTTATGAGAACAGCATATAACGGACTTTTGGCAATAGCCATGGTGGCACTCTTTGTTGTGATGCTACCCACGAAAAGCGTGGCACAGCATACTCTGACACTCACAGGCGGTACGGGCGTGGCAACAGCACGCTTCTACCCCTCGGAGGAGACTAAGTGGATGTGGGGATCAGAGACATTCGGCCTGTCGTGGCGTTTTTATAGTGAAAAACCCCGCTTTGTGGGTGCTGTGGGTGTCGATCTCGAGTACCTTGAGCGCGGCTTCAACTTGGGATATACCTATACCTCGGAGTTTGTGGGTGAGGGTGGCAACCGCAAGGAGATACGTCACTACCAGTTCTACAACCGCAAGATTAACTCGGTGATGCTACCGCTGGTGTGGCAGCCACACGTCTACGCCGCAAGAAACCGATTGAGAATATTTCTGGAGGCCGCGTTTGTGCTCTCGTACAACATATCGTCGCACTACAGCTACGAGAACGACCGCTACCCTGCTGGCAAGTACGAATGGAAGGTGCCACGCGACAACCGCTTCGGCTATGGCCTCTCTGCCGGCTTAGGCTTTGCGGTGCTTGTGCATCAGGTAGAGATAGGCTTCAAGGCAAAGTATAACTTCGGCTACTCCGACATCCTAAAAAACCGAAACAAATACTACTCGAGTTCAACTGATGGCCGCGAAAACCCATTCTACTACACCCCATTGCGCTCGCCACTGGACAATATAAACGTGATGCTGACGGTCGGTTGGCGATTCAACAAGCGTGGCTTCGACGAGTGGTTCGTAGTTCGCAAGAAGAAGGAGAAGAAGCTCGACGAATTTAACTTCTCGGCACAGACGGGCGCTAACACTGGCTCGGGATCTAACTCCGGTTCACGAGGCATGCAGGGCTCAGGACGACGATAACAGATTGACGATATAACGATAAAAACTTAACAATATGGACTCAACAAGACAACAGAAGATAGCGCGACAGATTCAGCGCGACATTGCCGAGATTCTACAAAAGGATCTCGCCGACACTATCCGTGGCAAGCTCGTGACGGTGACCACCGTGCGCGTATCGCCTGACTTGGCATACGCAAAGATATACATCAGCGTATTTCCCTTCGACCAGAGCGAGGCTATGCTCGAGGCGATAAAGGAGAAGGCATGGCTTGTACGTAAACTCCTCGGTGCGCGCATACGCAACCAGCTTAAGATTGTCCCCGAGTTGGAGTTCTTCATCGACGACTCGCTTGAGTATATCGAGAATATAGACAACCTACTCAAGTAACAAGCCATCGGAGGCGGAGGTCTATGATGCTCTGGAGTACGTTTGCACGCCGCTATATGTTCTCACCGAAGTCACACTCGGTGATCAACATCATTGCATTCGTGAGCTTGATTGCCGTAGCCGTGCCTACGGCCGCAATGGTTATACTCCTGGCGATGTTCGCTGGCCTTACTGGCACCATCGACGACCTGACGAAGATAACCGATGCCGACATAGAGGTTGTTGCCAAGCGCGGTGGCACGTACAAGTGTGAGGAGATAGCGCGCGATGCCATAGCCGAGATAGAGGGCGTGGAACATGTTGCCTCATACTTGGAGCAGAGCGTGATAGCTTCGGCGACGGGACGACGTGTGCCCATGGCCGTTCGAGGTGTAGATTCATGTTACTTTAACGTCGTACCACTCGACGAACACCTCCTCAGAGGCGATGTGTCGGTGATAGCAACGGGTGACATGATCCTTGGAGCATCGCTTGCATCGTCACTTGCGGCCTATGGCTTAGGTACCGAGATAGAACTTTATGCATTGAACCGCAAGCAGATATCTACGCTACTGCCGATGAGTGGCATATCGCGCATGACAACACGTCTGGGGGGCGTGGTCAGTGCCAACGCCGACATAAACGGCTCGTTGGCTCTTGCCGACCTCGAACATATACAACAATTGTTAAACTACCGAGGGAGCATCTCGGCATTGGCCGTTGGACTGAAGCCCGATGCCAACATTAAGGAGGTGGAGCGTGGCATCGAAGAGGTCGTTGGCGAGAGGTTCGATGTGATTACTCGCGACGAGCAGAACGCCTCTATGAATGCGATACTTAGGATGGAGAAGTTTACGATACTACTCATCGGACTACTAATAATTCTGGTTGCCACATTTTCGATAGTGGGCTCGGTAATCATGCTCATCACCGAGAAGCAGAACGACATACACACCCTGAGGGCGATGGGTGCGAATGACAAGCTTATACACCACATCTTCGTTGGCGAGGGTGCTCTGTTGACGCTCACAGGCGTTATGTTCGGCACGATCATAGGCATAGGATTTGCCCTCGCACAGCAACATTTCGGCTGGGTGAAAATCCCTGGCGGAGGCATGTTGGAGAGCTACCCCGTAAGGCTCATAGCGACAGATGTTATGCTTGTTGTTGCCATAGCCTTGGTGATGGGATGGGTGGTGTCGCACCTCACGGTAAAGGCTAAACTTAAAAGACACATATAAACGTATGAAGATATATAGATGCATAATCGTTGCCGCGGTAGCACTCCTTGCAGCCGTAGGATGCTCAGGCCCCAAGGTGATACCAGACAAGGAGCTGGTAAAGATATTCCACGATGCCTACGTAGCCAATGCATACATGGGGGAACAGTCAATCCGCGAGGACTCATTATATATATATGAGCCGATATTCAACCGCTATGGATATACGATGGATGACTTGCAGCATACGCTCATGACCTTCACCGAGCGTAAGAGTGCCATGCTCAGCGACATCATGAGCGAGGTATATCGCACGCTCGATGCCGAGTCACGCGCCGAGGCTGCAAAGATGGTTGTGCTCGATACCATAGACAACCTCGCAAAACGTACATATACACGCACGATATATGCCGATTCGCTGATACGTGTGAAGCGCATGCGCGACACCACAAAGCTGCGCATAACGATTGATGACCTCGTGCCTGGCGAGTACACCGTATCGTTCGACTACCTCATCGACACACTCGACGAGAACCGCAACTCGCGCGTAGAGGCTTACATCGAGCGACGCTACGACTCGACTCAGGTGATGCGCCATACGCTGATGCTGAGCCGCTATCGTGAGGCCAAATACTCACGTAAGTTTACCGTGGACACCTCGCACAAGCTGCTATATATAAATATGTTCTACCACCCACAGAACGAGGAGTCTGCACAGCCCGACATCACCATCAAGAACTTCAAGGTGGTGCGCGTGCTACCTACGGAGGTGTCGGTAGATAGCCTCTACCACAACCAGCTAAACATCCAGATTATCAACCACAAGATGATGACTGGCTTTACGGCCGACACGGTTCGTGTGGTAGAGCCAACGATGGAGCTTAATGATAGTACAGAACATAATGAGCAGAAGGATAGCATCGCACTATGCGCTAATTGATGGTGAGCTTCAACGCGACATCGTTGTCGAGGTAGATGCGAGTGGCCAGATAACGGCCATTGAACGTTGTACGTCGATAGATAACCGTGCGAGCGTGGAGTTCTACCCTGGTATACTGATACCGGGAATGGTCAATGCGCACAGCCACCTTGAGCTTGCATATCTCCGTGGTGCCATAGCCGAAGATACGGGCTTCGCAGGCTTTGCCCGCGCCATAGGTCAGGTGAGGGGAAACTACACCACGGAGGAGCGCAGGAGAGCAGCAGCCTCTGCCGATGCCTTGATGTGGGAGGAGGGCGTGCAGGCGGTAGTGGACATTGCCAACGATGACCTCGTGATGGATATTAAGGAGCGGTCGCAGATAGAGTACCACACGATGTTCGAGTTCTTCGGCATAAACAATACCAATGTAGAGGAACTCAACGCATTAGCAGCACAATATGCGAACGCCTCGGTAACGCCACACTCGACATACTCGGTGAGTGATGCTCCATTTAAGGCGATTGCCGATGGTAGCACAGCACCCCTATCATTGCACTTTCTCGAATCGGATGATGAAGAGGCTCTATACCACCGCGCAGGGTCACTATGGGCGTGGTACGAACGTATGGGCTGGAGATGCGATTTTCTGCACTATGGCTCGCCTGCAGAGCGCATCACGGAGAGTATTGCTCCAGAATACAGTTTGTTTCTCGTACATGCTACGCGCGCAACAGAGAGGGATATACAGACAATAGACCACCACTTCACAACACGCCCCACGTGGGTACTATGTCCCGAGTCAAATAGGTATATTTCACGACTTATGCCTCCGATAGATCTACTCCGTTCAATGGGGTGTAAGATAGCCATCGGCACCGACTCGTTGGCCTCGGCACGCCACCTGTCGATGGTTGATAACATGCGACAATTAGGCGATATTCCCCTCAACGAGCTACTCACATACGCTACGATAAATGGTGCCATCGCACTCGGATTAGAGGCAGAGATTGGCTCGATAGAAGTCGGGAAAAGGCCAGGACTTGTCGTAATTCAGAACACCGACTTAAGTACATTAAGACTCACAGAGGAGAGCTATTCACGCCGCATATTATAGAGGTATTATTAGTTCTCATATTTACCATTTTTGTCAATTTAAGCATAACATAGATCGTCCAATAGTGGGCGATTTTTTATTTCGGCACGATATTCGCAAGTGGAAAACGATAGGCGTACAACAGATATACTCAACGCCTTGACAGATGCAACAGATAAGGATATTATAACGCATTTACACTGAGAATTTGGTGGGAATATCACTAAATTATTGGTGTTGGCTGAAAAACGGGGCTATTTTTTGCGAAATAGCAATATTTTAGTACCTTTGTACTACGTACAACGCTGACACTATGTGTCGGAACAGAGGGGCTCACGGTCGAAGTACTTGCGGAGTCGCAAGCATTTCGCCGAGATGGTGATTTTGTGAGATGTGTAAAAAAGCAACATGCCACTTTTGTATTGCTGGGTAGAACTCTTAAGCAGTTAGGGCCAAGCATCACAATATACACGTTCCACAAATACATCGAGTCTTAATTGCTGCGTCGGGGACGGATACTACCTCGCCGACGAGTGAGGGGAGATTATGTACATACGTGAACTAAGGATGGAAAAGAACACGGAGATAGGATGGTACGCACTACGCACCTTTCATAACAAGGCTTCGGTCGTATGCCGCGAGGCCGACAAGGGGCTGATGGAGTGGTACACACCTACTCGTGAGGTGGAGGAGATTACAGATGGCAGGGTAACAACACACCACGAGATGTTGATGCCATCGCTGATATTTCTCAGATGCAGCAGCGACTTCCTCACTCACCTCAAACAGCTCACTGGCGATAACGTGCTACCATACTGCCACCCAGGAACAGCACAGCCCGAGGTCATAGCGGATAGCGAGATGGAGGCGTTCCGTTTTGTCACACGCACAGCTTCACGCTCGCTTGACCTGATTGACGAGGCATCACTCCTCAACGCCCAACGCGTTCGCATCACTGGAGGATTATTTGCTGGCAGCGAGGGTTACATACGCCGCATACACGGCACCAAGCGCTTTGTAGTACGCATCGAGGGGATAGCCGCCATAGCAACGACGTACATCCCCCGACAATATATCGAACCGATAGAGTAAAACTCAGAGGATAATATGTAAAATAAAAATTAGACACACGATAAAAACCGACCATGATAAACTCCATACTTATAGCATTCATCTCGGCAATGGTCGCCGTAATTTGGATACATCCACGTTTGGTGAAAATCGCCCACCTTAAAAATATCGTAGATAATCCCAATGCCCGCAAGCTACAACAAACGCCTGTGCCTGTACTTGGCGGTGTTGCCGTTTTCTTCGGTATTGTTCTTGGCATAGCCCTCGCCAGCACGTATGTCAGTTGCACATCGCTGATGACAATCGTGGCAGCAATGATGATTATGCTATATACTGGAACGATGGATGACCTACTCGATCTATCTGCATTGCTACGTTTTGCTGTGGAGATAGGTGTCGTCATGTTGCTCATCTATGCCAATGACATTTCGATTAACAACTTCAACGGTCTTTGGGGCGTGGGTGTCATACCCAACACTTTGGCAATACCACTGACAATCTTTGCATCCGTAGGCATAATCAATGCTATAAACATGATTGATGGCGTTAATGGTCTATCGTCGGGCTATTGCATTATGGCAAGCATCGCCTTTGGCTCGCTATTCTATGCATCAGATAATGTGTCCATGCTAATACTCGCAGCCGTATCGGTAGGCTCGCTCATACCGTTCTTGTTCCACAACGTTTTTGGTAAGACATCAAAGATGTTTATAGGCGACGGCGGAACGCTGGTAATGGGTGTGGTAATGTCTACATTCGTAATCAACATACTCACGAACGGTAGCAGTGTCTCAAGTTCGGTAGATAGTAATTTTGGACTTGTTCCATTCACTCTTGCCGTGATGGCCATACCTGTATTCGACACACTGAGGGTCATGCTTACGCGCATCGTACGCAGAACATCACCATTCCATCCAGACAAGACACACCTACATCACCTATTTATCGACCTCGGTTTCTCACATGCAGGAACGACCGTGACAATCATTACACTCAACATACTTGTAATCGTAGCTCAGTGGCTGGCTTGGCACATGGGATGTAGCATAGATGTTCAGCTATACATAGTCATCGGTCTGGGCGTAGCCATAACATTGGGATTCTACCTATGCATGACAAACATATCGAACGACAACATTCTTAAGCGCGGTGTTAAGGTCATCGGCCGTGCTACCCACTTCGAGCGCAAAGGAGCCTTCCTTATCCTCCAAAAAATAGCTGATAGATCGTAATATGAAAAAAATACTCGTTACTGGAGCCGCTGGGTTGGATTTAAACCAATCACGCCACTGAACGTGGGTCTACGCCGCTTTGCCGAGTGGTACAAAGAGTTTTACGGATAATAACAAACAGACTAATATGAAAATAGCAGTTGCTGGCACAGGATACGTGGGACTAAGCATTGCCACGCTTTTGGCTCAAAATAATGATGTGGTGGCCGTCGACGTCATCGCCGAAAAGGTGGATATGATAAACCGTCGCCAGTCACCCATTCAGGATGATTACATCGAGCAGTACTTGCGCGAAAAGCCGCTATCGCTCCGCGCCACGCTCGATGCCCGTGAGGCATATAGCAATGCCGACTTCGTGATTATAGCCGTGCCAACGAACTACGATCCGCAGCGCAACTTCTTCGACACGCACAACATCGAGGATGTCATCGACATCGTCCTCGAGGTCAACCCCGAGGCTGTGATGGTCATCAAGTCAACAATACCCGTGGGTTACTGCCGCAGCCTCTACCTGAAGTATGCCGAGCGCGGCGTAGAGCATCTTAACCTGCTCTTCTCACCCGAGTTCCTGCGCGAGAGCCGTGCTCTGGAGGATAACCTCTACCCCTCGCGCATCATCGTTGGAATACCCAAGGTTATCGCGGGTGAAGAGTTCGATGCGGAGAATCGTGCAATTGCAAAACTCGCGGACATCGCCCTCTTGGAAGATGCCGCAAAACACTTTACCGATCTTCTTGTGGAGGGTGCGCTTAAGGAGAATATCCCCGTGCTATATATGGGCATCAAGGAAGCGGAGGCTGTCAAACTCTTTGCTAACACCTACTTGGCACTGCGCGTGAGCTACTTCAACGAGCTGGATACCTATGCCGAGATTAAGGGTCTCGACTCGGAGGCCATCATCGAGGGTGTTGGTCTCGATCCACGCATCGGCACACACTACAACAACCCGTCGTTCGGCTACGGCGGATATTGCCTACCTAAGGATACGAAGCAGCTGTTGGCCAACTATGAAGATGTGCCACAGAATATGATGACAGCAATAGTGGAGAGTAACCGCACGCGCAAGGATTATATCGCCGACCAGGTGCTACGCAAGGCGGGCTACTATACGGGGTCGAGCCAGTGGGACTCGTCGCGAGAGCGCGCGGTAACGGTGGGTGTCTATCGCCTAACGATGAAGGCGGGCTCGGACAACTTCCGCCAGTCGTCGATACAGGGCGTGATGAAACGCATCAAGGCCAAGGGTGCCAAGGTCATCATCTATGAGCCCACGCTGGAGGATGGCACAATGTTCTTCGGCTCGGAGGTAATAAACGACCTCTCGCGCTTCAAGCGCGAGAGCGAGGCTATCATCGCCAACCGCTACGACCCAACGCTCGACGATGTCGAGGCGAAGGTCTACACCCGCGATCTGTTCAGGAGGGATTAAAGATCAATAAGAGATAACATGCTGGAACAAAGCAATAAACGCATTGCGAAGAATACTCTGTTTCTATACATTCGTATGGCCATCGTGATGGCTATAAACTTGTATATTACACGAGTCATTCTTGATGTTCTGGGTGTATCTGACTTTGGATTATACAATGTTGTCTGTGGATTTGTATCGATGTTCGGAGTACTAAACACATCGATGGCAAATGGCATCCAGAGATTCTACAACTTTGAGATGGGCAGAAATGGCATAGATGGCGTTGTAAGGGTTTATAATACTGCGATAATTATTCAGTTTGCATTGACAGTTGTCATCTTGGTTCTTGCTGAAACCTTTGGTCTATGGTATGTGAACACAAAGATGATAATAGATCCCGACAGGATAGCAGCGGCTAATTGGATATTTCAATTTTCAGTCATTTCTTTAATATTTGTTGTTTTGCAAGTTCCATTTAGTGCTGCAATATTGGCATACGAAAAGATGGACTACTATGCAATTGTAAGCATCGTTGATGCTTGCATGAAATTGGGGATAGTGCTCATTCTGCCATACATATTTAGCGATAGTTTGATCCTATACGGGCTCTTAATAATGATGATAAGCATTTTCGATTTTTTCCTATATCATGTATATTGCCGTGTAAAATTTAGTCATCTTATATTCAGGAAAACATTTGACAAGCCATTGTTTAAATCAATGATAGGTTTTTATGGTTGGAATTTATTGGGATCATTTGCGTATGTCCTGAAAGGACAAGGTGTAAATATTCTAATAAATTCCTTCTTTGGCACAATGATTAATGCAGCCAACGGCATTGCGGCGCAAGTGTCTTCTGCCATTCAAACGTTCTCTATAAACATTGTTCTTGCGTTCAAACCACAATTAACACAATCTTATGCTATTGGGGATTATAATCGTGCTGAAGGCCTAATGTTTAGTATGTCTAAAATAGCTTACTTGTTAATGTGCATAATTGCGATACCCATAATAGTTGAAATAAACTACATATTAGCATTGTGGTTAAGTTCCGACATTCCTACAAATACTCAGAGTTTTGCAATTCTCACCATAATTGCGACAATGATTGGCACATTAAATACGCCAGTAACACAGATGATTCATGCCACGGGAAAGATGAAAAGATATCAAATCGCCACAGGTATTGTAATATGTAGCATCTTGCCAATATCTTGGATATTCCTCAAACTCGGATATAGTGCCAATAGCGTGTTTATTATTACAATCATAGTTATGGCAATTAATCAAGTCGTGAGCCTACGAGTCCTCCATTCGATATTCAAGTATAGTCTTGGCAAATATATTACAGAGGTTATTTTACCTTGCATCATAACAACTATTATTTCTCTATTTGTTGCACTACGTGTTAATAATACAATGGAATCATCTATTTGGAGACTTTTAGTTGTTGTTATGCTTAACCTATTGATAATTGTCCTGTTGTTCTTTATAACTATGAACCATAGTGAGAAAAATACCATTAAAGCATATACATCTAAGATAAAAAGTATATTATGCCAAAGAGATTATCTTTAACTCGTTTGGCGAAGAGAAACTAGAATGTATAATGATAAGAATTACTGAATAACACAAATGGGCGTACTTATTATCGTACCACATTGAGGGATTACGCGTTTGTCGCCACATACACCGTAGTATCCACAAGATATCCCCTACCAACTTATCATGTCAAGAAGACCTAAATACAGTAGATATAACGGCTATGAATAGTATCCAGCAACCACAACGACAATCTGTAATGGATGTGATAATGCTACTAATGCTGTATGGCGTAGCATTTATTTCTATGGATAAAGAGTACTTAGCCATAACTCTTTACGGCATACTACCGATAGTTTTTGCTATAAGCATCATACATTACAACAATCCATTCCATCAGAATAGCTACATGAAATCATTACTCTTTATGTATCTATGGATAGGATTAACATCTGTAGCAGCAATATACGAAGACCTCGCCATCGACCAAATGAAGCAAATACTGGGAGTTATCGTACTGTGCTCTATCTTCGCAAACTTATCTAAAAACCCTAAAAATATCCCCTGGCTATATGGCATCTACATAGTGTACTACATCTCAATACTAAAATTTGCTCAAGAGAACCTGTTGGGAGAAATCATCATGTTTGAAGAGCGATTGGGTGGAGAGGATATGAATGCAAACATGTTAGCATATTTTACATTTTACACAACGATAGCAATATACGTATTGGGGGAGTTTGTCAAATCGGGGAAGATTCAGATCATATTTAGAGTACTATTTATTGCCACGATTGCATTATCATTCTTTATTGCGATGTTGACAGCATCACGACAAGTTCTCATTTTGCAATTACCGCTCTACATAATACTGATGTACATTCGATATGCATCAAAATCAAAGTGGCAACTACTTACAATGATAGCCACATGCGGAATAGCAATATGGATTGTTAAAGACCAGATTATTGAATTATATGATGGTAGTTTGCTCGAAGAACGCAACGAGCTGTCAATCGAGGATGATGAACGCACATTGGTATTACAAGAAGCTGTTGAATACGGAATGAATAATCCGATTTTTGGCCTTGGGCCTGGTAATTTTGTTAAGTATTCTTCACTTAAGGTGTTTACTCATTGTACCTATGCAGAGTTGTTTGCTAATTCAGGCGTAATAGCAGCACTAATATTTATCATTTTAGTGATTAGGTTTATATTGGTTCAATGGAAACGATATCGACGATATGGAACCCGCCCATATATAATATTTTGCTTATTTGGTATTTTCTTCGCTATTGATAATTTCTTTTATGTATTTTACACCAGCCTATGGCTGATGGGATTCTTCATACTTGTAGCAACTCATAGTGAGATATATCACCAAAATAACATTAGAGCCTTGAGTAAAGAATAAACATGAAAACACTTTGTCTAATATTATACTACGGATTTGCTCGATATCTACCAGTATCATATTTCCCAATTATCGGGAAAGCCTGTAAATGGATAAGATATCAGTTATGCCGTAGAATTTTCAAGAAATGTGGCAAAAATGTCAATGTGGAGAGAATGGCATTCTTTGGTAGTGGAAAGAATATTGAAATTGGTGATTATTCAGGCATAGGTATAAATAGTAATATCCCATCCGACACAATTATCGGTAATGATGTTATGATGGGCCCTAATTGTTATATTCTGGGCGTGAATCACGCCTTTGACAGGGTAGATATACCTATGTGGCAACAAGGGTCTACGCCACGAAAACAAACGATTATAGGAGATGATGTGTGGATTGGTAGAGGTGTGCTAATGACTCCTGGGCGAGTTATAAAAAAGGGGACGATTATTGCAGGAGGCTGCGTTCTATGTAAGGACTTCCCAGAATATTCTATTGTTGGGGGTAATCCATCTAAATTTATTCGTTCAAGAAAATAAGATGAAAAAGATAGCGATTATATTCAATGGAGACCTCCATAATAGAAAGGGCTATATAAATGCAGTACTTGAGCGAGCAAAAAGATTATGTCCGCAAAAAGAGTTTAGGACTGATATATTCTGCCTGTCGACATACGATCATTGGCTTGACCGCAAATTACGTCATACGCCAAAGGCTGAGCGGGCAACCCAGATTGAGGTTGACGGTCTTACAATCAATATGATATGGTATCCATTTTCATTGATAGACTACATATTGTCTGTAAAACTACATAAAGGGAGAATCATTGAGCCTATGATTTTTAAGAGAAACCTCTCTCGGTTTATGGGCTACGATTTGATATGTGCACATTCGACGATACCTGGCGAGTTTGCTTATATGTTACATGAACAATATAATATCCCATATATAACTACTTGGCACGGTTCAGATGTTCATACCGCACCTTTTGTGAATAGCAATTATAGGGACACGGTAAAGAGAGTAATGTCCAATGGCTCTGCCAACCTATTTGTTAGCAGAGCTCTGATGATAACTGCAAAGCAGTTTATGCAAGTAGTGCCTAATGCACACATATCGTACAATGGAGGTGCAGACATATTTACAAAGTATTCGGATGAAGATAAACGTTTGCTGAGAAAAAAATATGATATTGACAATGCTGATAAAGTAGTAGGTTTCGTGGGGGGGTTAGTACCAATTAAAAATGTCGATAAACTCCCTGATATTTTTGAATACATCCACGAGAGATGTCCAAATACTACATTCTGGATTGTAGGAGATGGCAAACTGCGTAGAGACATAGAGACACAACTACAAGATAGATATCCACACATTAGATGTATGATGTTTGGGAATCAATCGGTGAATACGATGCCCGAATTGATGAATTGCATAGATTTATTGTTACTGCCGAGCAAAAATGAGGGACTCCCATTGGTTACAGTTGAGGCTATGCGATGCGCAACAAATGTTGTAGCGTCCAATGTCGGTGGCATCAGCGAGGTTATCGGGCCCAAGAATGTTATTGATCATGGCGACGGTTTTGTAGAACGTTTTGGACATCGCTGCGTTGACATTTTACAAAATAACGAAGTCTGTCCAGAGCTACCAAAGCAATTTGACTGGGATACCATAGTTGACAAGGAATCAAAACTATGTAAATCAATACTGCAAATTTAACCAATAACATATGTATAAAAATTTATGTATCATATTAAACTTGGCCCCTCACTATCGCAAGGCAATATATCAAGCAATAGATAAGGAGTTTGAGTGCGATTGGTATGCAGGGGATAAAATTGACGATATCAAAACCTTATCTAACAACGAATTACAGCGATACAAAACCGTTAAAAATATATTTTTAATCAAACATAATTACATTCAGACAGCAATACTACCACTACTTTTCAACAAGAAGTATTCAACATATTTAGTCACAGGTGATATACGTAACATTACCCTATGGTTCTTTTTACTATGCTCAAAATTACTGCGTAAAAAGAGGGTATATTTATGGACGCACGGAGATAATGGGAAGGGGAATATTCTAACCAGAGCTATCAAAAAATGTTTTTTCTCGTTAGGTGATGGAATATTCTTATATGGAGACTATACCAAGAACCATATGGTATCAGCCGGATACGACGAACAAAAACTATTCGTGATACACAATTCACTCGACTACGACACTCATCTAAAATGTAGAAGAACCCTACATACATCTGATATTTATAGGCATCATTTTCACAATAATAATTATAACTTAATATTTATTGGCCGTTTAACCGCTGTTAAACGCCTTGACTTGATATTAGAAGCCATATACCTACTATCTCAACAAGGGGAAGAATACAACATTACATTTATAGGTGAAGGCACAGAGTATAATACTCTACAAAAGAAAGTGCAGCAACTTCAATTACGAGATAAGGTATGGTTTTATGGTGCATGCTACGATGATGATAAAACAGCAGAACTGATATACAATGCCGATTTATGTGTATCTCCCGGAAACGTCGGACTAACAGCCATACACTCTATGTCATTTGGGACTCCCATTGCTACTCATAATAATTTTACAATGCAAATGCCGGAATTTGAAGCGATAAAAGAGGGGAAAACTGGAACGTATTTTAAATATAACGATGCTGCATCAATAGCAGAAACAATCAGGGTGTGGTTTGATCATAATGGATCCAAGCGTGAAGAAATCAGAACTCATTGTATGCAAGAGATAGATGTAAATTGGACTCCAGAGTATCAGATCTCTGTTCTAAAAAAACATATCGTCCTATAATATTTTATGCCACGACTCCTTCAAATAAACTCTACTGCTAACTGGGGATCTACTGGAAAGATTGCCGAGCAGATTGGCGAGCGCGCTATCGAGCACGGTTGGGAGAGTTATATCGCATATGGTAGGTACGCAAGCAAGAGCAAGTCGCACCTAATGCGCATCGGATCAAGGCTTGGACAGGCGTGGCATCTCATCTTATCTCGATTGCTCGATAGGCACGGATTGGGATCGACATGGGCGACAAAACGCCTAATTAAGCAGATCAAAAAAATCAATCCAGACGTCATCCATCTGCACAACCTACACGGTTATTACATAAACTATAAACTATTATTCGAGTATTTTAACTCGACAGATACACCCATAGTTTGGACACTGCACGACTGCTGGTCATTCACAGGGCACTGTGCACATTTTGTAGAGGCCGGCTGCCATAAATGGCAAGACAGATGCGATGCTTGTCCTCTACTCAGACAGTATCCCAAGTCGTACTACGATCGAGCTAAGAGAAATTTCGACCTCAAGCAACAACTCTTTACCACCAACAAGAATCTCACGCTTATCCCAGTTTCGAACTGGCTTGCGGAGTTTATTCCAAAATCACTCCATAAGCAACATAAACACACCATCATACACAATGGAATAAGTGTCGACGTATTTAAACCAACGCGAACAACAGATCACAAACAAGTAAACATATTAGGTGTTAGCAGTGTATGGGATGACTCGAAGGGCTTAGGGGATTTTTATAAGTTGCGTCAGTTGCTAGACTCTAAGAGATATGCTATCACATTGGTGGGATTAACGCCCGAGCAGATTGCCGCCCTTCCACACGGGATTCAAGGCATAGCTCGCACAAACTCTATTGACGAGTTGGTAAGCCTATACAACGAGGCTGATATATTTGTTAACCCTACCTACGCCGATACATTCCCCACTACAAACCTCGAGGCTCTTGCTTGTGGCACACCCGTTATTACATATCGCACAGGCGGCAGTCCAGAATCTGTTTCACCAGACACAGGAGTAGTAGTCGAGCGAGGGAACATTGACGATATTATACGCTCCATCGACAAGATTTCGCATCGAGGTAAGAGATGTTATAGTGAGGCTTGCCGTCGACGTGCAGAAGAGCATTACGATAAGAATATCTGCTTCGAGCGTTACATCACCCTCTACAACGAATTATTAACTAAAAAACAACAATAATGTCTGTATTCAAGGATAAGGTTCTGCTCATAACGGGCGGTACGGGATCGTTCGGTAATGCCGTGCTCCGACGATTCCTTGACTCCGATATCAAGGAGATTCGTATTTTCTCGCGCGACGAGAAGAAGCAAGATGATATGCGACACCGTTTGCAGAACCAAAAGGTTAAGTTCTATATCGGTAATGTCCGCGACAAGACATCTGTCGACATCGCTATGCGTGGTGTAGATTACGTCTTTGCTGCAGCTGCTCTCAAGCAGGTGCCATCGTGCGAGTTTTTCCCGATTGAGGCGACGATGACGAACGTCATCGGCACAAACAACGTGCTGCTCTCAGCCATCGAGCACGGCGTGAAGAATGTCGTGGTACTCTCTACCGACAAGGCTGCATACCCAATCAATGCGATGGGAATATCGAAGGCCTTGATGGAGAAGGTTGCCATCGCCAAAGGGCGCGAGCTTGGCGACGATGCACAGACAACTATATGTTGCACGCGCTACGGCAACGTGATGGCATCGCGCGGCTCGGTGATTCCACTATGGGTAGAACAGATTATCTCTGGCAAGCCCATTACCATCACCGACCCCAATATGACGCGCTTCATGATGACCTTGGACGACGCAGTCGACCTTGTCATCTATGCATTCACACACGGCAAGAATGGCGACCTCTTCGTTCAGAAAGCCCCTGCCGCCACGCTCACCACACTTGCTGAAGCACTCAAGCAACTATACTCACAGGTAAAGCCCGAGTATGGTCAGACCGAGGTGCGTGTCATAGGTACACGCCATGGCGAGAAACTCTACGAGACGCTTGTCACGCGCGAGGAAATGGCCAAGGCGATAGATATGGGCGACTACTACTGCATCCCGTGCGACACACGCGACCTGAACTACGACAAGTTCTTCTCCGTGGGTAACGAGGAGGTGTCGCACATCGAGGACTACCACTCGCACAACACGCGTCGCCTCGACGTCGAGGGGATGAAGGAGCTACTTCTAAAGCTGCGCTTCGTGCGCGAAGACCTCGGTCTTGTGGAGCGACAGAAGAGTGCCGAGATACGCAGCGAATAACACTCACAGACGTATGAATATTCTTGTTACTGGAGCTCGTGGTTTCGTTGGGCGCAACTTATGCGCTCAGCTACGCAACATTGCCGAAGGTAAGAACCGCAGCTATGGCGACGTAGCCATTGGCGAGATCTTCGAGTACGACATCGACTCTACGCCCGAGGAGCTCGACGACTACTGCCGTCGTGCCGACTTTGTCTTTAACCTCGCAGGAGTAAACCGCCCGCAAAATGCTGAGGAGTTTATGCGAGGGAACTACGGTTTTGCATCTACCCTACTCAACACACTCAAAAAGCACAACAACACTTGTCCAGTTATGCTCTCCTCTTCAATTCAGGCGACATTGGTAGGGCGCTACGCTGATGGCGAATATGGCAAAAGTAAGAGGGCTGGCGAGGAGCTATTCTTCGACTACGGCAAGGAGACGGGTGTCAGGGTCTTAGTGTATCGCTTCCCCAATCTTTTTGGCAAGTGGTGCCGTCCAAACTACAACTCCGCGGTAGCAACATTCTGCAACAACATTGCAAATGACCTACCTATCACGGTAAACAACCGTTCAACAATACTCGAACTACTCTATATTGACGACCTTGTCAATGAGATGATCGCAGCACTCAAGGGCGAGGAGCATCACTGCGAGTTTGATGGCATAGATACTGTGATGAAGGCTGATGGTCGCTACTGCGCTGTGCCTATCACCCACAAGGTTACACTCGGTGAGATTGTCAACCTACTGGAGAGTTTCCGTCACCAGCCTACGACGCTACTTATACCCGAGATTGCTAGTAACAGCTTTGCCAAGAAGCTATACTCAACATATCTCTCATATCTCCCCGCCGAGCGAGTGGCGTTCCCGCTAAAGATGAATGTGGATGAGCGTGGCAGTTTCACCGAGATTCTTCGTACGGCAAGTTGTGGTCAGATGAGCGTCAACATATCGAAGCCGGGCATCACTAAGGGTGAGCACTGGCACAACACGAAGTGGGAGATGTTTGTGATTGTTAGCGGCCATGGCCTTATAGAGATGCGCCGTATTTGCGACGACGAGGTCATACGCTTCGAAGTATCGGGTGAGAAGATTGAGGTCGTACAGGCTTTACCCGGATATACTCACAACATCGTAAACCTCTCTGACAAGGACGACTTAGTTACTCTTATATGGGTAAATGAGCCCTTTGATCCGAGCCACCCAGACACATACTACGAAAAAGTAAATAAATAGATAAGTTATGGAGCTAAAGTGTGATTACAACAATGTAAGTTTCCGCAACGATGGACGACTTAAGCTATTAATAATCGTAGGCACACGCCCCGAGATTATCCGTCTATCGGCAGTTATAAACAAGTGCCGTCAATATTTCGACTGCCTACTGGCACACACGGGTCAGAACTACGATTACAACCTCAATGGCATCTTCTTCCGCGACCTAAAACTCGCTGACCCGGATGTCTATATGGATGCAGTGGGTAGCGATCTTGGCGAGACAATGGGCAACATTATCAATGCCTCGTACAAGCTGATGGCAGCAACGAAGCCCGATGCCGTATTAGTTCTTGGCGATACTAACTCTTGCCTATCGGTCATTGGAGCTAAGCGCCTCCATATTCCCATCTTCCACATGGAGGCGGGTAACCGCTGCTTCGACGAGTGCCTTCCCGAGGAGACCAATCGCCGTATTGTAGATGTTATCTCGGATGTAAACCTATGCTACTCAGAGCATGCACGTCGCTACCTCAATGCCTCAGGTGTTGCTAAGGAGCGTACCTACGTAACAGGCTCGCCTATGGCCGAGGTACTACATAACAACCTCACTGAAATTGAAACCTCTGATATCCACGCACGCTTAAGACTTGAGAAGGGTAAGTATATCCTACTCTCGGCACACCGCGAGGAGAACATCGATACCGAGAAGAACTTCACGTCGCTATTTACTGCGATCAATAAGATGGCTGAGAAGTACAATATGCCTATTCTCTACTCATGTCACCCTCGCTCGCGCAACAGATTAGCTGCCAGCGGCTTCGAGCTCGACAGACGTGTGATTCAGCATGAGCCCCTTGGCTTCCACGACTATAACTGCCTTCAGATGAATGCCTTTGCTGTAGTTAGCGATAGCGGTACGCTGCCCGAGGAGAGCTCGTTTTTTACATCTGTCGGCAAGTCGTTCCCCGCAATCTGCATACGCACCTCGACCGAGCGTCCCGAGGCCTTAGATAAGGGTTGTTTCGTACTTGCAGGCATCGACACGGCATCGTTGCTTCAGGCCGTAGACCTTGCAGTCGAGATGACAAGATGTGGAGATAATGGTATCCCTGTGCCGACGTACACCGACGAGACTGTATCGACAAAGGTCGTAAAACTAATACAATCGTACACGGGTATCGTTAATAAGATGGTGTGGAGAAAGTAGCAATGGAGAGACGTGTATTGCTTGTAGCTCAGAACTTCTACCCAGAGTTCTTCAAGAGCAACGACATAGCTACCGAGCTTGTGGCACGCGGTTATAAGGTCGACGTACTGACAGGCATCCCCAACTATCCAGAGGGGGTATTCTACAAGGGTTACGGCATATTACGTAAGCGCGTAGAAAACTATAACGGGGCTAAGGTTTATAGGGTCTATCAGGTACCTCGTAGCCGTAAGCCAGGTTCATTGCGATTATCTATCAACTACCTCTCGTTCCTCTTATGCTCAACATTCTGGATACTCTTCTATTTCCTATTTAAGCCTCGCTACGACGCCATCATCGTACACCAGACATCGCCAATCACGCAGGCGTGGCCCGCGCTACTTCTCGGTGTCCTGCAACGTACGCCCATATATACCTGGGTACTCGACATTTGGCCAGACTCGGTACTGGCATTTATGAACAAGCCACACAAGTTTGTAAACCTTCCGCTAAACTGGTTTACCAACCTTGTATATCGCTGCTCGAAGAGGATATTAATCAGTTCGCCAGGCTTTAGGAAGTTAGTTAATCGCGATGCCAACTACAACGATAAGATCATCTACTTTCCAAATTGGTGCGAAGATATTCTAAAGATGGATAGTCGTGATATACGCACACTGCCCGAGGGTTTCCGTATAATGATGGCTGGCAACCTATCAGACGCAACAGGTCTTGATGGTGTCGTAGAGGTCATTAAACGTACGGCTGTAAACTCAGAGATAAAATGGATCTTTGTTGGCGGTGGTAACCGTGAGGAGTGGCTACGTCACACCATCAAAGAGTGTAGGCTTGATGGATGTTGCGAGGTACTCGGAAGATTTCCATTCGAGGATATGCCATCGTTATACAAGCTAGCCGATGTTATGTTTATAAGCCTAAAGCCCACCACCTACCAGCACCTTGAGCAGACCATTCCCGCTCGACTTCAGTCCTACATCGCTGCTGGTAAACCCGTCGTAGGAATGATCGGCGAGGGTGTAACACAACTTATCAATGAGATAAATTGCGGTGTGTGTGTGAATGCTGGTGACTACGAAGCATGCGCTGAGACGATTCTTAAGATTGTTGCCGACCGTTCACAGCTCTCCACCTGGAGTAAGAACGCCCGAGAGTACTACCTACAAAATTACACAAAGAGTTCATGCGTCGACAACCTTGTAACGCTAATCTCAGAGTAAGAAGATGATTTTAGATAAGAATCTTTTGGATAATATCACCTCAAAGGCACGCAAGAGCGAACGCCTAAGGATGAACTACAACCTGCACGACTCGCTCGATGCCAAGGCGCAACGCCTCTTCAACGCATTGGAGCCAGGCACACACCTACCAATACATCGCCACAAGCACACAGCTGAAACATATATCCGGCTTAGAGGTCGCATCGACGTACTATTCTACAACGACCATGGAGTAGTTGTCGAGAGATATGAGCTTGATCCTAAGCGTGAGATATACGGCGTGCATATACCTAAGGGTCAGTGGCATACAATAGAGGTACACGAATCATCCGTAATTTTTGAAGTTAAAGATGGACCTTATATGCCTATCGATCCAAGTGATATACTTAACGTATAAGCTATGACCCAACAAGCAAAGAAAGTTACCGAGGTACTTCAGCAGATGCTTCGCAATGCACTCACTGAGCACCTGCAATACACCACTACGATTTGCAGTGGGTTGTTATGGCGTGATGTCTACCGCTTGGCGGCGCAGCAGGGGGTAGCAGCGATTGCGTGGGATGGCCTGCAGAAACTTATAAATGATGGAGTCATAACCGCTGAGCAGATGCCAGATAGAGCGACAAAACTACAATGGGCACTATCTGCAGAGCGTACCAAGGAGCAATATGCGAAGCATCGCAAGGCTATAATCAAGCTTGCCGACATATATACGAAAGCCAATGTCAAGATGATGATACTCAAAGGTTTTGGTCTAAGTCTCTACTATCCCGTGCCCGAGCATCGTTCATGCTCTGACGTTGACATCTGGCTCTTTGGCGAGCAGGAACGTGCCGATAACATCCTCCGCAACGAGTTTGGCATAAAGATAGACGAGGACAAACACCACCATACGGTTTTCTATATTGATGGCGTGATGGTCGAGAACCACTACGACTTCCTAAACATCCACGCGCATCTATCCAACCGCGACATCGAGGCGAAGTTACGCCAGCAGGCTGCAACACCCGAAGCTATTGAGGTAGATGGTCGAACGATATACGTGCCTAACGCTAACTGCCACGCACTCTTTCTATTACGACATGCGGCAGCACACTTTGCTGCCGTGGAGATCGTCTTGCGCCACATCACCGACTGGGCGATGTTCATAAAGCACAACCACACGAAGATCGACTGGCCGTGGCTACGCGAAGTGGCAAAGAGCCACAATATGGATAGATTCCTCGACGCGATGAATGCGATAAGTGCCGAACTTTGCGACATAGAGATCAGCCTGATGCCTGGCACGGTGCGTCGTCCCGACCTCGAGAGACGAATACTTAACGACATACTATCGCCCGAATTTTCTGATAAGATGCCAGAGCGCGGCTTCGCACGCATCGTATGGTATAAATATCGCCGTTGGTGGGCCAACCGCTGGAAGCATCGTTTAGTCTATCGCGAGGGTCTGCTCAGCACATTCCTTATGCAGGTACGCAGCCATCTACTCAAGCCGAAGAGCATAATGCACAAATAAACAGCTTAAAGCTCAATGTATCAGCAATATATCACACACCGTAATCGTGCGGCGATTGTCATAGTGATAGATCGCTCGTTGTCGATGAAGAAGTTGACAACCATAAACTCGATGCCGCTATCGAAGGCCGAAGCTGCATCGTATGTCACAAACTTCATCATCGACGAGCTACTGATACGTGCCACGCGCAACCACAAGGTGCGCAATTACTACGATGTTGCGGTAATCAGCTACTCGGGCAATGGCGTAGAGTCACTGCTCCCTGGTTCCGATGGAGGTTTTATCTCGATAGACCGTCTGGCGGAGTACTGTCCGCAGCCCGAGACGATATACATAGAGCAGGCAATGCCCGACGGCGAGTCAATACGAGCACCCTTCACGCTACATCCATGGGTGCGGCCATCTGCATCGGGCACAACACCGATGTACGATGCACTCGTCACCGTAAAAGATCTTGTTGGGGCGTGGTGTACACACACGGACAACCGCGACAGCTTTCCACCACTCATATTTCACATCGCAGATGGCGACTGCAGCGATGCCGACGATGCAGCACTCATCGACATAGCTCAACGCATAACGAAAACATCGACGCGCGACGGTAACACGCTTCTTATCAACGTACATCTCTCGTCAACAGACGAGGTTGACGAATTCTGCGAGGTATTTCCCGCTGAGAATACGTTCTTCACGAAAGAGCCCGAGCGAATGATGCTATACAGAATGTCGAGTACTATACCCGAATGTATGGAGCCCGTTATCAAGGATATGCTACATCCGAGAAGCAAGGGCCCATATCGCGCCGTGGCGTTTAACGCCTCTGTCTGCGAACTTCTCTCTATCATAAATATTGGCTCGGAGAGCATCAATAGCATAAAATATTTATAGCAAGGATGATCTGCACCATCACACAATTCCACAACTGCCTACGCAATCCAGGGCTGCTGCTACGTACAATTCATGATGTAGAGTATGAGCCCGAGACGCTCACGTCAACACGATATTTTGCCGAGTGTCGCGCACGAATCGCTGGATCGAAGGTGATGATGTATGCTCCCATCACCCCTCAGTCGATGACGATAGCCGAGCAGGCAATCGATATATTAGGTCTCGCTCATGGAGAGGTGGGAGAGATGGAGATAATTCATAATGAGATAATATGTCACGGCAAACAGACCTTCTATTGCGACCTTATCATCGAGAGGCTACACAGTGGCATCAAGCTAAGCGAGGCTATACACACGCTATCACACAGCTGCCTTATGCTCGGGCTTAACATGCTACATGACACACTCAAACAATACGACATAAGCCATAATCACCTCTCGGTGGATAATATTATTGTCGACGAGCATTACGTATGGCATCCACTGCGTAGCTACTATGCCATGAAGGGATATGGAGGGGATGGCGCCACACTCGAACATATTACTTCATTAATAGACGAATATGCAATTCCTGATCTAAATAGGCCAGTTGCAGCATTACACGAGAACCTATCGGCATATACCACAAGCGCAGGCAACAACATTATACGCTACCCGTTGCACGAACGTCGCCGTCGCATTACGACACCTCGAGGCACAGGCTTTGAGGACGAGAATGGACGCATGGTAATTGACGACATATATCTTCGTGCAAGTGACTTCGTGGAGGACAGAGCCACGGTCACAACACACGACAATAAGATGGGAGTCATTGACCGCAACGGTAAATATATAATCGGGCCCATATATGATGAAGTGGTGTTCTTCGTCGATGACGGCACGTTACACGCAATGCTCAATGGTCGCAGTGCTACGTTTGACTATTTCGGAGTGCAGATAACCGAGTGGAGCGAGTAAGATATAATGTAAGGATAGTAATGAGGGTGTTAACATTTAATGTTAGCACCCCTATTTATTGTATATGCCACTAAAACGTCGGCGACAAACGAACGAGGGAGTCGTACCAAAGCGACGACGAAATGTAGCTATGAAGTGTGAGACATTGATAAAACCACAGATGGTAGCTATCACATTTGTAGGCATCTTAGCCTTTGTCAAGATCTTCTCAGCAATATCGAGCCTACAACCTAAGAGCCAACGATGTGGCGACACACCATAACGCTCACGGAAACGACGCTTAAACGTCGACACCGAGTAGCAACACATCTGAGCCATGGTCTCGACAGATAGATTGAGTGAAATACCGTTGATGATAGCACTCTCGAAACGCTCCTCATCCCTACCTACAATATCTACACGACCGAAGAGCAACTCGCGGTCAACATGAATCGAAATCTGCTGAAATACCCCAGCATGACCTACGCGATACTCAAGTATTCTGCTGCCAGGGAGAAGTATTCGTAGAGCATTAGGGCCAAGCTCATGCGCACCATCACGGTCAATATACTTACAACAGCCACTGATGATACACACAAGGTTGTAACCATCCGTGCAACGATCAACAACACTATCCGTCTCTAACGAGACATACTCCAAGACCGCATCTCTAAACGGGACTCTATTTGTTATACCAATATCCATATCAAGATTGTTTTACAAAGCAAAGTTACCAAAATAAATATATCTTGCAAACTTGTAACTGGCTATAACATAGGATTGAACTAAATGTGATATAATATTGACCTATTTGTGATATTTTTTTAGTAAAGTCCTTCAAAAGAGTGAAAATAAGGCAACAAAGAGTAAATAAACAAGGACAACAAAGATTAAAGACAATTATGCCAACTATACAATTATCATTGTTGTAATTGCTATCCCTGAAGTCTCTGTAGTCTTGATTGTACCTTTGTCTTGATTATCATTATAGAAAGGCCACCCACCATTATCAAATGGAAGTTTGGAGGGATTGTGAATATAACTGACTGCACAGCCAGCTCTTCATGTCATGACAATAGGGCTCTGATATGCTTATACGTATAAACACAAAAAAGCCGAACCCTTATCGGATTCGGCTTGAAGAGGCGGCTACCTACTCTCCCACCTAAATAGGCAGTACCATCGGCGT
>CALBKP010000009.1 GCA_937895825.1 uncultured Alistipes sp.
AGAAGGAGCAGAACGCTGTTAAGGAGGCTAAGCGTCTGAACATCCCCGTATTTGCAATGGTTGATACTTGTTGTGATCCTACCGATATCGATTACGTAATTCCTGCAAATGACGATGCTCAGAAGTCTATCGCAACCATCCTTGATGTAGTTTGCGGTGCTATTGCTGAGGGCGCTGAGGAGCGCAAGCTCGAGAAGGAGAAGGAGGCTCAGGAGGCTGAGGCCGAGGAGGGTGCAAAGCAGGCAAAGCCCCGCATCAAGAAGGCAGTAAAGGCTGCTGTTGATGCTGAGGAGGCTGCAGTTGCTGAGGTTGTTGCAGCCACTGAGGAGGCTAAGGAGGAGTAATCCTTTATGGCTCTCCGCCCACAAGGGCATATATTACCGAGGCGGGTAGGCTTGAGGCCCGCTCGCCACGGTTTTTTAAATTTACAATTAACGATTAAAACATTTTGAGATATGGAAATCAAAGCAGCTGATGTAATGAAGCTCCGCAAGATGACCGGCGCAGGTATGATGGATTGCAAGAAGGCTCTTCAGGAGGCTGAGGGCGATTTCGAGCGCGCTAAGGATATCATCCGCGAGAAGGGTAAGCTCGTTGTAGCTAAGCGTTCAGACCGTACCGCTACTGAGGGTGTTGTTGTAACTAAGATTGTAGGCGAGAAGGCTTATATCCTTTGCCTCGCTTGTGAGACAGACTTCGTAGCAGCTAACGTTGAGTTTGGTGCTTCTGCAAATGCCATGTTGGAGGTTGCTGTTGCAGCTGATGCAGCTGATCGCGACGCTCTTATGGCAGCTAAGAACGCTGAGGGTAACACTGTTGAGGAGATGGTTACTGAGAAGTCAGGCCAGACAGGTGAGAAGGTAGAGCTCGCTTACTATGCTCGTATCGAGGCTCCCTACTGCGTATCATACGTTCACTTCAACAAGAAGCTCGGTACTATCCTTGGTTTCAATAAGGCTATCGATGAGGAGACTGCAAAGAAGGTAGCTATGCAGGCAACAGCTATGGCTCCCATTTCAATTGACGAGAACGACTGCCCCGCAGACGTTGTTGAGAAGGAGAAGGCTATCCAGATGGAGATGATGAAGCAGGATCCTAAGAACGCTAACAAGCCTGACGCTATCCTTGAGAAGATCGCTGAGGGTAAGATGCGTAAGTTCTTCGAGGAGAACACTCTCCTTAACCAGTGCGTTGTAGGTGAGAAGGAGTCTATCCGTGAGTTCATCCAGAAGGCTGACAAGGAGGCTACTGTTGTTGCTTATAAGCGTTTCGCTCTTGAGGCATAATAATTTATTGTGATAGCGGAGCTATTGCGACGCTTCAGTTTTAAGCCCGAATGAGAAATACGTCAAGTATGACTCATTCGGGCTTTATCGCGTCGGTGACACATCTGCGCTACTCTGACAAGAAATTGGATGTCGTTTGATGGGGGGGCTAAGTGGCTACAACGACAGAAAAGAGAACAACGAGGTCGCGTACAAATAAAGCTCAGTACCCTTCCTCGTTGTTGTCTCGGTTGTTCTTATGTCTCTTTACAGCATTGCATCGAGCTTCTCCTTAAGCTCGCCTTTGCCCTTGCCGCCAAGTTCCACGATAGGTAGCTCTCCCAATGGAATGTAGACAAGTGTTGGGATAGAGCGTATCTTGAAGAGGCGTGCGAGATCCTCCTCGGCATCAACATCTACCTTATAGATATCTACCTTGCCGTCGTACTCATCAGCGAGCTCGTCGATGATTGGCGAGAGGCGCTGGCAGGGGCCGCACCATGAGGCGTAGAAGTCAATCAATGCGGGGCGTGTGCCTAAGAAACGCCACTCTTTCGCCATCTCATCTATCTTTGCTATGCGGTTCTCGAAACCACCCTTTGTCAAATGTATTGTTGCCATAATTTTATCTATTTTTAGTTATTACTTGGTTTTCTTCGTTGCAAAAATAGTACAACAATTTTAAAAAGTCAAATCGTTATTTTTTATACCGTTATAAGCAAAATGTATGTGACCTAAAATGCAGACTTTGGCTCCGCTACAATAAAAATGAGGGTGACTAAAAATTAGCCACCCTCAACACTTGACTGCTCTTTGCGGTCGTCAGTCATCTGAGACTACTTCTTAAATGGAACCTTCCATTCGCCCTCGGGATCCTTAACAAATTCGAGCTTGTTGTTATCATCAACCTCGCCATTGCCGTATGTAATCTTTAGCGTAACCTTTGCGCTTTGGCCATCCTCGGCAATGATCTCCTCTATAACCTCGGTGGCTGCGATACCACCCTTTGCCTCCATCTGAGGAGCACCCTTCTCGGTGAGAAGTGATACGATAAGATCCTTTCCCTTCTCAATATCCTCAGCGCTCTTATCGCCGAAATAGAACTCGTTGGCAACAGCCTCATACTGACCGTCGGCCATCAACTCGTAAATGTGGAGAGCAGCATCGCCAGGAGTAGCGGGTGCTGATGAGCACGATACTGCGAATATGGCAGCAACGATTGCAAATAGATAAAATAGTTTCTTCATAGTGAATGAGTTTAAAGTGTTAATAAATAGGTTTCAAATAGCTGCTCTCGGTTAAGTCCGAGGGCATGATGTAACTACCCGAGAGCGCAGGAAAGCTAAGTTCTGTGCGACGACCCTCACTCAGCGATATTCCCGCCAACGAGTATACGTACTCCACAAACTCGGTGCAGTAGAGGTGCGTGGTGTCGCTAAGGTCGTAGTCGTGGTCAAAGGGTATGTTTTCGTTGCATAACCTCGTAGCGTTGAGTACGGCGATGGCTACCTGCTCGCTTGCTAACGTTGTACGATAGTGGCCAATCGTTGCATTGGGGTAACGTCCTAAGAAGCTATCAACACTCTCAATCTTAACGCGGTCGAAGTCACCCTCGAAGTCGGGCTCGTGAGGCACGGCATGTATCACCTGCCACTCATCGCCACGCCTTACCACTATGCCTACGTGTGAGAACTCGCCTCTATTGTCTACCGAGGTGACAATGTGCCCAACAACGCCAGTGCCCTTACGAAAGAGTAGGTCGCCCTCCTCTAAACGTAGTAGTAGTTCGCTATAATCAGCACGTGGAGAGTTACCATTCCCGCACCCCATATTTATAAGGCATATGGCACTTAGCAGCGCTATCTTTAGGGTCAGTAACTCAATTTTCATCCGTAAAGTTATATAAATATCTCTAATATTGCAATTTGCATCTATCAATTTGCACGCATAACCCGATATGGTGGGGGATTATCTTCGGGCTACGAACCAGGGGTTATCCAACACCTCCTTGTTATATCCGAGCGGCTCACCAGTGGGGTAGGCCATGCAGCTACCTCCTGCCTCATGGAGTATCAACTCACCTGCGGCAGTGTCCCACTCCGAGGTTGTCGTGGTGCGTATGTAGTAGTCTACTGTGCCTTCGGCCAATAGGCAGAACTTGTATGAGCTTCCCTGCTCGATAATCTCCAAGTCGGGGTACTCCGCACGTAGCGTGTCTATATGTTCGTGGGTCTCGGGTGTCTGGTGCGAGCGCGACACCGCCACACGGAAGCGGTCGTGCTTGCGCTCCTCGAGCGGCAGGCTGCGAATGCCAGAGTGTATATCGTCGTACGTAAACGCTGCATTACTATCGGGAGTAACGCCCTCCATCACCCATGCGCCACGGCCACGCTCGGCGATGTATATCTTGTGGTGGTAGGGCACGTAGACAATCGCGCTGATGCAGATGTTGTTCTCCATGAGGGCAATGTTTACCGTGAACTCGTTGTTACCCTTGATAAACTCCACGGTGCCATCCAGCGGGTCGACCAACCAGAATAGCTCCCAGTTCTTGCGCTCGTCATATAGCATCGAGCGCCCCTCCTCCGAGAGGATAGGTATGCGTGTTTGGCCGAGCGACTCCTTGATGGTATCGTGCGCCATACGGTCGGCGATGGTTATCGGTGTGTGATCGCTCTTTAACGATATGTCGTAGTCGTCGCTGTTTTTGTATATCTTCATAATCGCTGCTCCGGCGCGTACAGCGGCGTTGAACTGCTCGGGAAGAAGATACTCTCTTATGCGGTCGTCAATCATTGTACTGGCGGTTTTAGCAATCATAACTATTTGCATTGTAAAGTTATAAATATATTTCGACATATCCAAGCCTTTGGCCTAAAGAATTTCGATAGGCTTGTATCTTTGTTATTTTACTAACGCTTAACCGTCGGCTAAAAGTATGCCAAATAAAAAGATCGGAATAAATTAAAAAAGTTGCAGTTAGTTGTTTGCAGATTGGAAAATAATTCGTACATTTGCCGCGCTAAACACATTAATTATTAGATTAAATGTACGTAATAGTAGAGATCGCAGGTCAGCAGTTTAAGGCTGAGAAGGG
>CALBKP010000010.1 GCA_937895825.1 uncultured Alistipes sp.
TAGGACCCCATGATTAACAGTCATGTGCTCTAACCAACTGAGCTATTCAGGCATTTAAAAGAACCGTTATCTTTCGATTGCGGTGCAAAGGTAGGCATAATTTTTAATTCTGCAAATTTTTTCGCAAAAAAAATGCAAAAAAAGTGAAAAATGTCGATTTTCGGTGGATAAATCATATCTTTGTAGTGTGAAACACATATATAGATACATAGTTGCGCTGTCACTTCTGCTAATATCGGCAGCTGTGCAAGCACAGACAAACAGCTCGAGTGGACTGCGTTTTTTGAGCGACACCTTCGACTATGGTGATATAGCCGAGGATGGTGGTGCGATAATGTGTCGTTTCGAGGCGGTGAATAGTACGATGGCGGGTGTGGAGGTGCTAAATATCGTCACAACGTGCGGGTGTACCTCGGCACGCTATGAGCGACGCGTGGTTGCGCCGAACGAGAAGTTTGTGTTTGAGGTTAGCTATGACCCGATGAATCGCCCAGGGCGACTGGAAAAACATATATTCGTGCATGTGTCGGACTGCCCCGACCCTATAAAGCTAACCATTGTAGGCTATGTACAGCCGCGTGAGCGTACCATCGCCGAGCTCTACCCCTTTGATATGGGTGGTGGGCTGAGACTCGTCTCGAACTTCCACGCCTTTGGGTATGTTGAGGCCGGCAAGGGTGTAGAGGAGCGCATAAGGTATGTGAATAACTCGAAGCGACCGATAACAGTTGAGCTGCGAAGTGATAAGCCATCGGGTTTTATTACGTATGATAACACTGTATCGGTAGCACCTGGCGCGATAGGTGACATAGTGTTTCGTTGCGATAACCCGCGTGATGCGGGGGTATATGGTTCTGTCCAGGAGAAGATACGTGTTCGAGTAGATGGTGTTGATGCCAATTACACGATAGACCTGTATGCTATTGCGGTGGATAATTTCGACTTGGTGGATGATATTTCGGCTCCGAAGCTCGTTATTTCAAAAAATATTATTAAATTTGGGGAGGTAAATGATCATAGTGTGGTGATGGAGCAGAGCCTGACGTTGAAAAACGGGGGCGCATCGCCATTGTTTGTGCGTGCCTTAGAGAGTGAGTCAGCTGCTGTTGAGGTGGTGGGGGATAAGACTAAAAGTATCGCTCCAGGTGGTGAGGTAAGCATCACACTCAGACTTCGTGGTGAGCATATTGACGACTGGGATAATCCGCTCGTTACGCGCATAAAGATTATAACCAACGATCCGATACGCCCCATGCAGGTAGTGAGGGTAAATGCCCTCCCGCAGTAGGACTAAAGAGTAGATCCAATTAAGACTAAACTGAAATAAAAACCTAAGTACAAGATGTTTAAGATTGTAGAAAAACGCAAGATTGCGGATAACATCTACGAGATGAAGATTGCCGCCGAGCGTGTAGCCAAGGCTGCCCAGCCCGGACAGTTTGTCATTGTACGTGCCGATGAGGGTGGCGAGCGCGTGCCCCTCACCATTGCCGATTACGATGTGGAGCGAGGTACGGTGACTATCGTAACCCAGACTATTGGCCACTCAACAAAGAAGATATGTGCTCTTGAAGCTGGCGACTCGCTGGCTGACTTTGCGGGCCCGCTTGGTCGTCCTTCGGAGTTCGTGCATATGCCCGAGGAGGAGCTCAAGAAGCGTAAGTACCTCTTTGTAGCAGGTGGTGTTGGCACTGCTCCGGTATATCCCCAGGTTAAGTGGCTCAAGAACCATGGTGTGGATTGTGACGTTATCATTGGCGCAAAGACTAAGGATATGCTTATCTACATTGACGAGATGCGTAAGGTGGGTAATGTACATATCGCCACAGACGATGGCTCGGAGGGCTATAAGGGTATGGTTACAGGCCTTATGAAGGAGCTTGTTGAGACAGAGGGAAGAAGGTACGATGAGTGCGTATGTATTGGCCCGATGATTATGATGAAGTTTGTGTGCCTCACCACGAAGCCGTGGGAGCTTCTTACCACTGTATCGCTCAACGCTCTTATGGTCGATGGTACGGGTATGTGTGGTGCTTGCCGTGTGTCGGTAGGTGGCAAGACGCTCTTTACGTGCGTTGATGGCCCCGAGTTCAATGGCCATGAGGTAGACTTCGACGAGGCTATGCGTCGTCAGGCTATGTATAAGAACCAGGAGAGATTAGATAACGAGAACCGCGAACACAAATGTAACTGCTATGGCAAATAAGATACCGCGCGTACCGGTACGCGAACAAGATCCGGTGGTTCGTGCCACCAACTTTGAAGAGGTGTGCTACGGATATAACGCCGAGGAGGCAGCGTTGGAGGCTACCCGCTGCTTGAACTGCAAGAATCCGCGTTGCGTGGCTGCTTGCCCCGTGAATATCCATATTCCCGATTTTATTCACCATATCACCGAGGGTGATCTGCGTGCTGCTGCCGACACCATACACCTCGACAGCTCGTTGCCGTCGATCTGTGGCCGAGTGTGTCCTCAGGAGTCGCAGTGCGAGGGCTCGTGCGTCCTCGGCATCAAGGGTGAGCCCGTGGCTATCGGTAAGCTCGAGCGCTTCGTTGGCGACTGGGCACTGGAGCATAGCGACGAGGTTGAGGCTCCGAAGATTGAGCCTAATGGCAAGCGTGTTGCCGTTGTGGGTAGCGGCCCTGCTGGCTTGGCATGTGCTTCGGACTTGGCGAAGATGGGCTATCAGGTTGATGTATTCGAGGCACTGCACCGTCTGGGTGGCGTGCTCTCGTACGGTATCCCCGAGTTCCGTCTGCCGAAGGATAGGGTAGTTGCTCGCGAGATCAACGAGGTTAAGAAGCTCGGCGTTAAGTTCGAGACTGACGTTATCATCGGCCGCACGATGACCATCGACTCGCTACTTGACAAGGAGGGCTACGACGCTGTATTCGTAGGCTCGGGCGCGGGTCTACCACGCTTTATGGGCATCGAGGGCGAGAACCTCAACGGCGTATTGTCGGCTAACGAGTTCCTCACACGCGTAAACCTTATGGGTGCGTGGGATCCCATACACTCGGATACACCCGTATATGTGGGCCGTAAGGTCGTTGTTGTTGGTGGTGGTAACGTGGCTATGGATGCTGTGCGCACGGCTAAGCGTCTTGGCGCTGAGGCTGTCATCGTCTACCGTCGTGGTGAGGCTGAGCTCCCCGCACGTAAGGAGGAGGTACACCATGCCAAGGAGGAGGGTATCGAGTTCCGCATGCTCACCAATCCTACACGTATCCTCGGTACTGAGGATGGCTGGGTTAAGGGCATCAACTGTGTAGAGATGGAGCTCGGCGAGCCAGATGCAAGCGGTCGCCGCTCACCTCAGGAGAAGGCTGGCTCGGACTTCATCATCGACTGCGACGTTGTCATCATGGCACTTGGCACATCGCCTAACCCGCTTATTGCCTCGACTACGGGAGGCCTTAACATCAATCGCCGCGGCTGTATTGAGGCTGACGAGGTGGGTACAACATCGCGTGCCGGTGTCTTTGCTGGTGGCGATGCTGTTACTGGTGCTGCCACGGTTATCCTTGCCATGGGTGCTGGTCGTAAGGCTGCTAAGGCCATCGACGAGTATGTGCGCTCGAAATAGTTGCGCAAGTTTTATACCTTATATATAATATAGGGTGTCGGCCATGAGGTCGACACCCTTGTTGTTGAATACGCTATAAGCCGAGTTCTGTACTCTGCCGAGGCAGAGCCTCCATCATTTATCTACGACGACAATCACTTGCCGCCTCCAGCAACCTACCCCCCGACATT
>CALBKP010000011.1 GCA_937895825.1 uncultured Alistipes sp.
TAGACTCCAATACCTCCTGAACCGCCTGCAAGTACTCGCTCTCACCGGGGTGCTTGGCCTCCAACTGGGCCATCAAAACTTTTACATCCATAGTTTTAAGTTAAGTTAAAAGGTTATTATAAAATGATTTACACTATTATTTCACTGCTTAGGGCATATACCTGCCTCAAATATCAATACAAAGATAGACAAATTATCCTAATTATGCCCACCTTTCCGCAATTTTTTCAGCAAAAACATTAATTGACGAGTATTCGGTGTAAAAAACGCTACCAAATACTCGTCAACAAAGTTAATTATACGAAGGGAAGACGTACTACCTCAGCCTTCAAGAGACGGCCGCGAACGACAACGGCGATCTGCGTGCCAGCCTTTGCAAACTCGGGCTTAACGTAACCCATACCCACACCAATCTTCAAGCAAGGCGACATAGTACCAGACGTTACGTGGCCGATAACGTTACCCTCAAGGTCAGCCAACTCGTACTCGTGACGTGGCACACCGCGGTCGATAAGCTTGAAGCCTACGAGCTTACGAGTAACGCCCTCCTTCTTCTGACGCTCCATAAGTTCACGGTCGATGAAAGGCTTGTTGTCGACGAACTTAGTGAGCCAGTTAAGGCCTGCCTCAATAGGAGAAGTAGTGTCGTCAATATCATTGCCATAGAGGCAGAAGCCCTTCTCCAAACGCAATGTGTCGCGTGCGCCGAGGCCGATATTCTTAAGACCGAACTCCTCGCCTACCTTCCACATTGCCTCCCAGATAGTGTCGGCATCCTCGTTGTACATATAGATCTCGCAACCGCCAGAGCCTGTGTAGCCGGTGGTAGAGAGGATAACCTCGCAACCTGCAACCTTGCAGATCTTGAAAGTGTAGTACTCCATATCCTCCACCTGCTCCTCTGTCATCTTCTGCACGAGCTTCATTGCCAAAGGACCCTGGATAGCGAGCTGTGCGGTTTTATCCGAGCTATTCTCGAGCTCCTCACCAGCCTTCATACCATACTCCTCACCCTGCTTGCAGATGTGAGCCCAGTCCTTCTCGATGTTGGCAGCGTTAACGCAGAGCATATACTTCTCCTCGTTAATGCGGTAAACCAATACGTCGTCAACAATACCACCCTTACCGTTAGGCATTGTGGTATACTGAACCTTACCATCGAACAAATCGCACACGTTGTTTGTGGTGATACGCTGCAAGAACTCCGTAGCACGGGGGCCCTTAACCCAGATCTCGCCCATGTGGCTAACGTCGAATACGCCGCACTTCTCGCGAACGTTGATATGCTCATCGTTGATACCCGAGAACTCGATAGGCATGTTGTAGCCTGCGAACTCTGCCATCTTAGCACCATTAGCAATATGGTACTTGGTAAATGCTGTAGTTTTCATTTAGTTTTTCGTTTTAAGTTGTTATGTCAATTTTGTTTTGTTAGTCTATTCTGTCTTAGCCTCGGTAGCTGCCGCCTCCTCGGTCTTGGGGCGTGGCTTAAAGCCCACTCGTGGACAGCGCGTGAACTCCTTCGTGCGGTCGAAGAGGTAACGATATGTTGTGTGGACCTTATGCTTGCGAGCACATATGTAACGCTCGACCATACGGTTCATCACAGGATTAAAGTCACCAATCCATGCGAACTCAATGGTGCGATACTCGTTGCGTGGCGTACGAACATAGCCATCGAGCATAGCCTTCATAAAGCCCGACTCAACACCCTTACCCTGGAACTCGGGCGTGATACCGAAGATGATAGCAAACACTCGGTCGCACTTCTTTCTCACCTTCAAGTCCCACATCATACGTAGCTTATTGATGATTCCGAACTTTCCGTTATACTTACCGATGAGGCGGTTAAGGTCGGGAACCATGATGAAGAAGCCGATGGGCTCGTCGTTGAAGTACGAGAACCATATGAGGTTACGGTCGACGATGGGGCGCATCGTGTCGGCCATCTTACGAGCCTCCTCCACGGTCATAGGCTGCACACCCGTAAATAGCGACCACGCCTTGTTGTAAATCACGCGGAACTTCTCAACGGCCGAGTACAAATCCTCATTGCCGATAGGTGCGAAGCGATAACCAGGTGTTGCCATAAGACGCTTAACGCGGTCGTAGACAACCTCGTTTACATCGTCATCATATACACGCCAAACGTAGGTGTTCTGGTTAAAGTAGTTCTGAAAACCGTAATTTTCGAACAACTCCTTATAATAAGGTGGGTTATAGGGATTCTCGAAGAGGGGCTGATACTCATAACCCTCAACAAGCAGTCCCCACCATGCATCACGCGAGCCGAAGTTCACTGGGCCATCCATCGCCTCCATGCCGCGCTTTAGGAGCCACTCACGCGAAGCGTCGAACATAACATTCGCGAGCTCCTGGTCGTCGATAGCCTCAAAGAAGCCGCAGCCACCAGTAGGCTGCTCGTAGCCAAAAGCGTGGGTCTTGTCGTAGAACGCAGCAATACGTCCTACGCACTCGCCCTCAGAGTTATACGCCACCCAACGGATAGCCTCGCCATCCTGAAACAATTTATTCTTAGCGGGGTCGAACACCGCCTGTATCGAACTATCGAATGGGCACACCCAGTTGGGGTTGCCCTTATATATCTTCTTGGGCAAATCAAGGAACTCTCTCTCCAATCTCTTATCACCCAATTTCACTTCGTGAAGTGTGTACTTTGCCTTTGCCATAATTAGATCTCTTTTTAAGTCGTGGGTACAGACATACAAAGGTAACACTTTTTTTCTAATTAGTAGTTAGTAATTAGCAATTTTTAATTAGTAATAGTAATACAACATGTGATTTTATTGGTTGATGTGCCACTACTCTCCTATTTATTTTTAATCATTTTAACTTCTTTTCAGATTTTTTACCTACCTTTGGGGTATGAAAATATTGATTGTAGAGGACGAACCATCCCTTAGGGAACTTATTGAGCGAGCCATGCGCAGCGAGGGTTACCGCACGGAGACGGCCGAGGATTTTATCTCGGCCGAAACGAAACTTGCGGGCTATAACTACGACTGCATCCTGCTCGACATCACACTCCCGGGTGGCTCTGGCCTACAACTACTGGAGAAGCTACGTTCCGAGGGTCGCCGCGAGAATGTCATTATCATCTCGGCGCGTGACTCCGTCGATGACCGCGTGAGCGGCCTTGAGCTTGGTGCAGACGACTACCTCCCCAAGCCCTTCCATATATCGGAGCTTGTGGCGCGTGTACGCAGCGTGCTACGCCGCGGCCGCACGGGTGGCAGCCTCACTATCGACATTGGCAACATATCGCTCAACCCCACTTCACGTCGTGTGACAATCGCCGGGCACAGCGTGGAGCTACTGAAGAAGGAGTTCGACATCCTGCTCTATTTTATGCAGCGTCCCGAGCACCTCGTGGACAAGGCCGTGTTGGCCGAGGCTGTATGGGGCGACTATGCCGATGAGTCGGACAACTTCCACTTTGTATATGCTCAGATTAAGAACCTTAGACGTAAGCTCGAGGATGCCGGTGCCGATGTAGGTATCCGCTCGATCTATGGCTTCGGATATAAATTTTCACCCATCGAGTAGTAGAGATAATGAAGCTATCGTTACGCATACTTTCGACCTTGGCAATGACCTTGCTCCCGATTATGGCACTCTGGGGCACGCTCTTCTATTTCACCATGGTCAGCGAGATAAACGACGAGGCCGATGACTCACTTGAGCAGTATGCCTCGCTTATCATCACCCGCTGCCGCGAGGGACGCACACTCCCCGCACTTAACAGCGGCTCGAACAATAGCTATACTATAAAGCCCATTACCCCCAGCGAGGCGCAACCCTACCTGAGCCCCACGTTCCACGACGAAGAGGTTTTCATTCCTGAGAAGAATGAGTTGGAACCTGCACGCGTGATGACCATAGCATTTCTCGACGAAGATGGTCGTTACCTGCTACTTAAAGTCGCAACACCCACATTTGATAAAGATGACCTTGTTGAGGCAATCCTGATATGGACTGTATCACTCTTTGCACTACTTATCATCGTCGTTGTCGTCGTCGCCACTCTGAGTATGCGCCGTACGCTGCGACCGCTCTATGCGCTCCTTAGCTGGCTCGATGGTTACACCCCAGGTAGCGGACACCAGACCATACTCAACAGTACGGATATCACGGAATTCCGACATCTTAATAAAGCTGCGGAGAGTGCCGTGAATCGCTCGGAAGATATGCTCGATAGACAGAAACAGTTTATCGGTAATGCATCGCATGAGCTACAAACCCCGCTGGCCGTCGTTAGCAACCGTGTGGAGTACCTTATAAACAACACCTCACCCTCTGAAGAGCAGCTTACGGAGCTAATAAAGATCGACCAATCGCTGCGCCACAGCATACGTCTAAACCGCACACTGCTGCAACTTGTACGCATCGAGAGTGGCGAGGTGGCCGAAAGCGAAGAGGTGGATATCGCTGAGATTATACGTGAGTCTGTCGACACATGTAACGAGATATACGAGGGTAAGGCTATTGAGTGCCATATAACGGCACCTAACCACCTATATATATACATCAACGAGACGTTGGCGCGCACACTTGTTGTCAACCTCGTCAAAAATGCCTATCTGCATAGCGAGGAGGGAAGTAGTATCGAGATAACGCTCAGCGATATAGCATTGAGCATCTCAAATTCTGGCACAGAGCCGTTAGACAAGGGGCGCGTCTTTGACCGTTTCTATACTCGCACCACACGCGAGGGCTCTACCGGCCTCGGCCTTGCCATCGTTAGATCCATCGCCAACCACTACGGATATACCGCATCGTACAACCACGAGGCAGACCGCCACCGTTTCACTATCGCCTTTAAGTAGCGTACACACCGAGGGATAAAATGGGCTATTCCACCTATCATGCACCTCCTAATATATACGCCCGTCCACCCCTCTCATAATAAAAATCTTCAATTTTATCATTTTTTTATTGTTTTGAACGAAAATTTCAAATTCGTTTCAAATTTGTGTACGACCTTTGCAGTAGGAAACATGATAAATAACTTAAAACCGATAACTATTATGAAAAAGATTTTGATGTTTGCAACTGCTATCATCCTTGCAACAACTGGCACTTTTGCCGCTACATGTTGTGTTCACGATGACGATAAGCCCATCACATTCGAGGAGCTTCCAGCCAAGGCCAAGGAGTTCGTTGGCAAGCACTTTGCCAAGGAGCAAGTGTCGTACGTAACACTCGACAACGATATCATCAGCAAGGAGTACACCCTCGTATTTCTCTCTGGTACGAAACTTGAATTCGATGGCGATGGCGAGTGGACCGAGGTAGACTGCCGTTATAGCAATGTCCCCGCAGCCCTTGTTCCCGATAAGATTAAGGAGTATGTCAAGGCTCAGTACCCCCAGAGCAAGATAACGGAGCTTAAGCGCGAGCATGGCAACTGGGAGGCAAAAATCACTGGCGGTCTGGAGCTTACCTTCAGCAGCGACTATCGTCTTATCGACGTTGACGACTAATGTATAATTGATGGAGATTGTTTAAATAAAAAAGATATAGTGTTATGAGAAAGTTAATGTTTGCAATTATCGCCCTTGCCGCAGTAATGACCTTCACCAGCTGCGATGACGACAGGGCACCACAGTCTACGCGCAAAACCTTCAACAAGCAGTATCCCAATGCCGTAGATGTTGACTGGGACAAAAAGCACGGCTACTCGGTTGCCGAGTTCCACATCCAGGGCGAGTGGGGCGAGTGCGAGGCATGGTACACAAAGAATGGCGAGTGGGTAATGACCAAGTACGACATTCGTTACAGTGACCTCCCCGCCGCCGTACAGACATCGTTCGAGACGGAGTATGGCAAGCAGACCCCCGTAAGTGACGTGGAGCGCTTGGAGCGTAATAATGCCGACACTATCTACTTTATCGAGGCACAGATGGTCTACAATGGCTATCTCACGGATATATACCTCGATTATAGCGAAGATGGTACCCTGCTCCGCACAAGCGTAGATGTCGAGGACTACGACAACGTGTACTACTACTTGCCGTGGTAATCAAGCCCTAAGGGTAAAACAACGGAGAGCGACGGGTGTGTGTCGCTCTCCTTTTTTTGTCAATGGCTGAGTGTGATTAAGGAAGGATGTATAAGGGGCATTGTTTGTGTTCTGTGGATTATCTGAGTTCTACTTGTTAGGTGGGGCCGAGTATCACAAGACCTATATACATCTGACCCACATAACCCATCTGACCCACGTAACACACAAACATCACAATAGGTAACGCAAGACACAACTTATTGTTAGCAGCCGCGAAATGTGGTGCATCACAAAAGAAAAGGCCACGGGATAGTACTTTGACGTACAGCCCATGGCCATTTGAACTTTTAGGGTGTGCCGCAGATTGCCCTTTATCACAATAAATTAGTCGAACGGATAAGCCGCCACAAAACAATTCTTCGTGCGTAGCTCCTCCTGATGCACTTTGAGGTTGGTGATGGTGACATCACCAATGATATAGTTGTACTCCTCAGACGAGTACTGCTCACGTATCTTTAAGAAATTAAGCAGGTTACGCTCCTCAGCTGTCTTATAACGGAAGTAGACACGGAAGGTGTGGTCGGTAGTATATTTCGGGAGCACCGAGTCGTTACGCTTCTTGTACTCGTAGCGGTAGTTATAAGCACACGCTGTAATGTCGCTGAGGACCGCCGAACCCGTAGGGTGGCCACCAGCACCACGGCCGAACATAAACTGTTTGTCGTAGAATAGACCCTTAATAACCACGCCGTTAAACTCATCCTCGACACTGTAAATATACTTATTGCGCGAGATTAGCTGCGGCAATACGCACATAACCAGGCGATCGTCGATCTTCTCGACGTGAGCCACAAGCTTAATGCGACGATCCTTCTCCAGCGCGAAGCGTATGTCCGAGTCGTTCATCGTCGAGATACCGTAGGTGAGAATCTCCTCGGGGGCGACGTATACACCAAAAGCGTGAACGGTGATGATGATGAGCTTAAAGAGCGAGTCCCAACCATCGATATCGAGCGTGGGGTTACTCTCGGCGAAGCCCAAATCCTGAGCCAATTTCAGGGCATTGCCATAGGACATATGCTCGTTAAATATCTTCGAGAGGATGAAGTTCGACGAGCCATTAAGGATACCCTTCACCGAGCATAGAAGGTCGTTGTCGTAGTACTCCTCAAGGTTACGTATCACGGGGATTGAGCCACATGCTGAGGCATCGTACAGAAGCGCAGTGTTGTACTGCTCCTGCATATCTATCAGCTCGGGCAGGTGGTGACCAAGCATCTTTTTATTGCCCGACACCACGGGGATACGGCTCTTAAGCGCACGCTTGACAATGTCGTACGCAGCATCGGCATCATCAATAACCTCGACAATGAGGTTTATATCCTTATCGTTGAAGATATCGTCGGAGTTATCGGTAAACTCCGCCTTCACGCCACGATTTTTATTCATATCACGCACGCAGATACGCTTGATATGTACCGTGTCGGAGTTTATGCGCTTAAGCACATCGTAAAGGCCGTGACCTACATTGCCAAAGCCAAAGAGTCCTATATTTAAATTCTTCATACACTTGATCAGTTTAAGGATTATCCTAAGAATCCTGTAATTATCGTATTAAGTTTTTCGTGTTCAACAAGGAAGCCATCATGACCAAACTCCGACTCGATGAGGTGATACTCCACCTGGGCAATATGCTCCCTGAGTGGTGTGTGCGCCTCAGGCGGGAAGAGTATGTCCGACGATATGGCCACAACAAGCGTGCGCGCCTCAATCCTCGCGAGTGCCTCGGCAATAGAGCCACGGCCACGCGCTATGTTATGCGAGTCGACAGCCTCAGACAGGCGGTAGTACGACATGGCATTAAACCTACGGCGCAACTTCTCACCCTGATACCGCTGGTAGCTATGGGCACGACGCACGAACGATGCATCCTCCCAACGCTCTGTCTCCTGCTGCGTGGCATTATAGGCTGCACCTCCACGGTAGCTGATGAGAGCGATGCTTCGCGCCACAGCCATACCATCAATGCCTGCATCGTCACGCTCCTCGCCCCACGTTGGGTCGAGGCGTATGGCCATGCGCTGCGACTCGTTGAAGGCTGCCGCCCACGGCTCTGAGTAGGTGGTCGTTGCGATAAGAGCGAGGTTCTCGGCAAACGCTGGCTCCATAATGGCCCACTCCATACACTGAAAGCCACCAATGGAGCTACCGATGAGTAGCTTCACGCGCTCAATACCGAGATGTTTGGCAAGGAGCTGATGACACGAGACCATATCGCGCACCGTAATCTGCGGGAAGTCATAGTAATATCGCTTGCCCGTTACAGGGTTTACCGAGAGTGGCGATGTAGTGCCATAGTGCGAACCGAGGAAGTTAGCGCAGACGATAAAGTAGCGCGTGGGGTCGAGAAACTTGCCCTGCTCGACAGTATGTGGCCACCAGTCCGACACGTCAGAGTTAGCCGTAAGGGCGTGACATACCCAGATGACGTTATCCCTCGCCTCATTGAGTTGACCAAAGGTGTCGTAGGCAATCTCGAGCTCTGGCAATACTGCACCAGACTCGAGCGTTATTGGAGCACTATGTCTGTATAGTTTGCTCATCGCTAAATGTTATTGAGTGCCTGCTCGTAGTCGGCAATAATATCCTCAACATTCTCCAGACCAAGCGATATGCGTAGCAACGTAGGCGTAATGCCTGCCGCACGCTTAGCCTCGTCCGAGAGCTGCTTGTGTGTCGTCGAAGCAGGGTGTGTGACAACTGATATCGAGTCACCAATCATCGTCATATTTGCCGACAGCTTGAGGCTCTCTACAAACTTCACGGTGCTATCCAAGTCTCCCTCCAGCTCAATTGTCATCACGGCCGATGCGCCAAAGCGGTAATACTTCTTAGCGAGTTCATGGCTTGGATGATCCTCAAAGCCCACAAAGCTAACATGCTTAACCTTAGGATGCTGGCGACAATACTCCGCGAGTTTGTAGGTAGACTCCACCTCGTGCTTTACGCGCAACGACAGAGTCTCCAGTCCGAGCATCATAAGATATGCATCGAAGGCCGAGGGGCAGCAGCCAAAGTCGCGCATGCCATCAACCCTACACTTTACGATAAAGGCCTGAGCACCGAATGCATCGTAGAGGTTAAGACCGTGGTAGCCCTCAGAGGGACCATCAATCTGCGGGAACTTGCCCGACTTACGCCAATCAAACTTACCACCATCAACGATGATACCACCCATAGCCGTACCGTGGCCATTAATCCACTTCGTAGCCGAGTCAGTGATAATATCTGCACCCCACTCAAAGGGATTACACAGGTAACCACCCGCACCAAAGGTGTTGTCCACGATAAAGGGTATAGCGTTTGCATGTGCCACCTTAGCGATAGACTCCAGGTCGGCAACACGACACGTAGGGTTACCCATCGACTCAACAAATACGGCGCGAGTCTTTGAGTCGATAAGCTCAGCAATATCTTCGGCCGAGTCGCTCTTTGCCAAGCGGCACTCGATGCCCACGTTACGGAGCGAGATGACGAACTGGTTATGCGTACCGCCATAGAGGTAGGGCGAAGCGACGATATTCTCGCCAGCGTTAGCCAAAGCCGTTACGGTAAGCAAGATAGCCGACATTCCCGATGCCGTAGCAAGCGCACCCACGCCACCATATAGGGCGGCGATACGCTCCTCGTAAGCGGCCGTCGTTGGGTTGTGCAGACGTGTGTATATGTAGCCCGCCTCGCTCAGCGTGAAGAGGTTAGCTGCATAGTCGCACGTAGGAAAGTGGTAGGCAGCCGTAGGGTGAATAGCCACGCCTCGCGCCTGCGAAGCGTCTACATGATAGCCGCCATGTATCTGAAGTGTCTCGAAATGTAACTTTCTATCGCTCATAGTCGTATATAATCCCTAAGTGAAATTATCAATATTTTTGCAAAGTTAATAAAAATTTTTCAAAATTCCAAAGAATAGTAAAATGTTTGATTATTCACCTAAAATTTATTCAATTTCATTTTTCGGTTTTTATTTTGTACCTTTGTAGACTAAACTAAACTTGCGCATAAGTTATGAAACGAACATTGGACATATCTTACGAGCACTATGCGACGCTTGCCGATCTCAATGAGACCGACCGCGCGCTTATCACCGAGGCCGAGGAGGCCACAAAAACGGCAAATGCCCCCTACTCACACTTCCACGTAGGTGCAGCCGTAAGACTTCGTAGCGGACGCACGCTCCACGCCTCAAACTTCGAGAGCGAGGTTTACCCCGCAGGCCTATGTGCCGAGCGTTCTCTGCTCTTCTACGTCGAGGCCAACTACGCGAACGACCCCATAGAGGCATTAGCCATAGCATCAAATCCCTCAGAGAGGGAGTGCTACCCCTGTGGCCAATGCCGTCAGGTGATCGTCGACGTGGAGCGCAGACAGAAGTCTCCTATTCGTGTAATAATGACGGGAGCAGGCTCGGCAACGGTTGTCGACACAGCCGAGAAGTTGCTACCCTTCACATTTATGTTATAATATGTTTACAATCAACGACATACTCTACGAGGACAACCACCTCATGGTTGTCAACAAGCACGTGGGCGACCTCGTGCAGAGTGACCCCGATGGTACTGAGGCCTTAGAGGACGAAATCAAGGCGATGATTAAGGTTCGCGACCATAAGCCAGGAGCAGTGTACCTCGGCGTGGTACACCGCATCGACCGCCCCGTGAGTGGTGCTGTGGTATTCGCCAAGACATCAAAGGCCTTGGCACGCCTTAACGAGATGATACGCACGGGACAGATTAAGAAGAGCTACTGGGCGATAACCGAGAATCGCCCCTCGGAAGAGGAGGGTACACTCCGCCACTGGATCGTGCGCAACTCCAAGACCAACCGCTCACACGCCCACCAACGACCAAAGGGCGATGGCAAGGAGGCTATACTCGACTACCGCGTACTCGGCGCATCGACGAACTACACCCTCGTCGAGGTCGACCTCAAGACGGGTCGTCACCACCAGATACGCGCACAGCTATCGGCCATAGGCTGCTCTATCAAGGGTGACCTGAAGTACGGAGCTAAGCGTTCGAATCCCGACGGTGGCATCTCGCTACACTCACGCCGTGTGGAGTTTTTGCACCCCGTTGGTGGCAAGCCTATATCGGTTACAGCGCCCGTGCCCAAGAGTGACAACCTATGGCGATTCTTCGAGGAGGCACAACAGTAAGCAATTAGTAATGAGTAATCAGTAACATAAATGCGACTACTAATTCAACGTGTGACAGGGGCCAAGTGCCACATCGGCGGCAAGGTTTTTAGCCAGATAGGCAAGGGCTTAGTCGTACTTGTAGGCATCGGCAACGACGAGACAGCAGAGGATTTAGAGTGGCTCACAAAGAAGCTCGTGCAGCTGCGCATCTTCGACGACGAGGCGGGCGTTATGAACCTCTCGGTGGACGACATCAAGGGCGACATTATGGTAGTGAGTCAGTTCACGCTCCATGCGATGACCAAGAAGGGCAACCGTCCCTCATGGATTAAGGCTGCACCAGAAGCGGTATCGCGCCCACTATATAACGACTTCGTAGAGCGCGTTGAGCGTACGCTCGGTCGTAAGGTGGCCACGGGCGAATTCGGTGCCGACATGCAGATAGAACTTACGAACGATGGCCCCGTGACAATATGGATAGATTCAAAAAATAGAGAATAGATGCGAAATTTCTTTTTTATCGTGCTGGCAGCACTCCTACTTGCAAGTTGCGAAAAAGAGGTGGTATTCAGCTGCAAGGTTGTGGAGAGTGAGGTTGAGGCCGTGACCGCGACGAGCGTGTCGCTTGCAGCGATTGTCGACGCTACGGATTATAAGCAGATTACACGCATGGGCTTCGCCATACGTCGTTCGGGCAGCGAGAGCTACACCTACTACGACACTAACATCACCCGCTCGATAGCCCTCACCATCGAGGAGTTACGCCCCAACACCACATATAACTGTCTGCTCTTTATACACACCGCAGGCGATAGCTGGCAGCTACCCATCGACAACTTTAAAACGTTAAATGAGGAAGAGGAGCCCAAACCTGAGCCGGAGCCCGAACCCGCTCCAGAGCCAGAGAATCCCGACGAAAAGCCTGCCGTAGGTAAGACCTATCGTGCGGGATGGTATGAGCTCCCCATCGAGGTAGATAACAATGCTGATGGCTGCGACGACAACATTGACAGCTACTACTACGCCCACCACCTCTGCACTGGTGGCGAGCAGAATGCCCAGCGCACAGCCTCGGCACGCAACTACTCAGTATGTTTCTCGGCCGAGCACCACTGCCCCGTATGGGTAGCTGCACCACGTCACGCTATGTACGAGGGCTCGGCAAAGCGCACAAATGCCTACACGCAGGATCCACAGATACCCGCCAACATTCAGTACTACCGCAAGGATGCCGACAGCGGCTGCAACAATGGCCACATGCTCGGTTCGGCAGAGCGTACCTCATCGACCGAGACAAACCGCCAGGTCTTCTACTTCTCGAACATAGCACCACAATACCAGGAGACGTTCAACACAGGAGGTGGAGCATGGAATAGGCTCGAGGATCATATCGACGGCCTCGTCTGTGCCGACACGCTATACACCGTAATCGGCTGCTACTTCGACAAGTTTACAGATGCATATGGCACCGTAGCAACACCCGCAAAGATATCGTTCGGTGGTCGCTCGGACGTTTCGCGCCCCACGATGTTCTACTACGCCCTGCTCCGCACAAAGAGTGGCACGACGGGCAAGAGCGTTGCAGAGTGCTCGGCCAGCGAGCTACAATGTGCCGCCTTTGTCCTCTCGCACGAGCAGTCTAAGGGTCACACGCCCGAGGCTCGCGATCTTATCACCATCGAGGAGTTGGAACGCATAACTGGCTTCACATACTTCGACAACGTGCCTAACGCCCCTAAGGGTACGCTTAACACCAACGACTGGCTATAATAACCTACTATATATATTATGCTCATAGCGCTACAAAAACGCCGCGAGAATATCGCCGAGTATATCCTCTACCTATGGCAGGTGGAGGATCTGCTGCGTGCCTTACAGTTTAGCCCCGAGGCCATCTACACAACGCTTGTTGCCAAGACCGAGGGTGCCGACGAGCAGCAGAAAGAGAACATATTTAATTGGTATATGCAGATTGTGGAACTCCTGCGCAAGGAGGGCAAGGCCGAGAAGGGTCATATCGACCATACGCTCCACCTCATCGGCGACCTACACAACCTCCATCTGCAGCTTATGAAGCTGCCCGTGGGCGAGCATTATCGACACACGTACGCCACACTTGCGGCCGAGCTACCACGCCTGCGTACGCTCATAGACAACAACGACATAAGCGACACGGAGCTATGCTTCCGCGCACTCTATGCCGCACTACTCTACCGCATTAAGGGTGGTGGCGAACAGGCCATAGCCGACACATTGGCCGTCATCTCGCCCGCCATAGGCGAGCTCGCAGCACTCTACGGGAAGGTCGAGCGCGGCGAGTTAGACCTCTTCGAGGAGCAGTAAAAGGGCTATTATTGCACGAAAATTGGAGTACAAACGGCACAAAAACAAAATATTTTTCAAATTTCGTTTGCAATTAAAAAAAAACATTGTACCTTTGCACCTCGCATAGAAAGCGTTAAATGGAACAAAAACAATAAAAACAGGATACAACTATGGCAATGAAAAGAACTTACCAGCCTTCTCGTCGTAAGAGAATCAACAAGCACGGTTTCCGTCAGAGAATGGCTACTGCTAATGGCCGCAAGGTATTGGCTGCACGTCGCGCAAAGGGTCGCAAGAAGTTGACCGTATCAGACGAGGCTACATTCAAGTACAACTAGTCTGCTCGCGACAGGGCGAAAATTAGAGGGTGCTAACAAGTTGTTGGTACCCTCATTTATTGAGTAGGGAGCCCTCATATATCAAGCCCACTCGTTTATTAAGATACAAATACCATACATACGATTATGGCAGGAAGCAACTTTGTAGATTACGTTAAGATATTTGCCCGCTCGGGTCATGGTGGCGCTGGCTCGTCACACTTCCGTAGAGAGAAGTTCGTGGCGTTCGGTGGCCCCGATGGTGGTGATGGTGGCAAGGGTGGTAGCATCATCCTCCAGGGCGACCAGCAGTACTGGACACTCATACACCTAAAATACAAGCGTCACCAGTTTGCCGAGGATGGTGAGAATGGCCACGGCGCACGCTCTACGGGTGCTGATGCCAAGGACATCATCATCCCCGTACCTCTGGGTACTGTAGCAAAGCAGGTATTCACCGACGAGGAGACTGGCGAGACATATACCGAAGTTGTAGGCGAAGTTACGGAGCATGGCGAGCAACTCGTGCTACTCAAGGGTGGCCGCGGAGGCCTCGGCAACTGGCACTTCAAGACCCCAACGAATCAGGCTCCACGCTACGCTCAACCTGGCGAGGAGGGACAAGAGGGTGCCTTCATCCTCGAGCTAAAGGTATTGGCCGACGTAGGTCTTGTTGGCTTCCCAAATGCTGGTAAGTCGACACTGCTATCTGTTGTATCTGCCGCAAAGCCTAAGATTGCCAACTACGCCTTCACTACGCTCGAGCCTAACCTCGGCATCGTTTCGGTGCGTGACGACCACTCGTTCGTTATGGCCGACATACCAGGTATCATCGAGGGGGCACACGAAGGTCGCGGCCTTGGTACGCGCTTCCTGCGCCACATCGAGCGTAACTCAGTGTTGCTCTTCATGGTGCCAGCCGATAGCGACGACATAGCAGCCGACTATGAGATATTGCTCGGCGAGCTCACGCAGTACAACCCCGAGCTCTTGGATAAACAGCGTCTGCTGGCCGTAACGAAGTGCGACATGCTCGACGACGAGCTAATCGAGGAGATGCGTGCTCATCTGCCCGAGGGTATCAAGTCGATATTTATCTCGTCAGTAGCGAACATGAACATCACAAAACTCAAGGATATGCTCTGGGAGGCACTACAACAATAACAACTGCCCCCTGGGGGGGTAAGTGAGTATGAAGGTGAGAGGAAGATGAGAGAGTGTGATGGAGAGAAGAAGTAGAGTGTGAAGAATGGAGAGAGTGAGGAAGAAGAGTGTGATATAGAATAATATAGGGGATGACTGCGGTCATCCCCTTTTCTGTTAGGAGGTTGAATAAAAAGATGTAGTTTTAGGCTTGCGAAGCCCGAAAAGCGTAATTACTCGAGCGTAAATGAGCATTTTGAGGGCAAGCGTAACGACAATATAGACTTTTTATTCAGTCTCATATTATTAATGGTGATTATCCATCAATATATACTCTACATTGACGTACGATCCATAACCGTAATCTTCTTACAATGGCACTTGCCAGTAATCTTGTTGCCACGGTCATCAACGACATCAACGGTAACAAGAGCCTCGTTGACGTTGTAATGTTCGATGGTGAAACTACCACCAGCTATGGCGGCCTGCGTAGCTGTGAATGAGCCCTTGTTCAATGGCAAATACCATGAGCCAGAGAAGTTCAGCTCATCATCCAACCTACCCTGCTTGAAAGTACCAGCGGCATATGTAGCATTTGCATCATGCACGAAACTACGATAAACAAGTTCCTCATCAAACGATGTATCATCAACAGCTACTATAAAGCGGAAGAAATCGCCCTCCGACAAATCCTCCTTAGCCATAAAGCGCACATCCCAACTACCACGACCTATACCCAAATCGTCACCATCATACAATAATGTCATAGCACCATCCTTAATATCGAAGCTATAATCGCCCGTAAGCGTGCTGTACGGGCCATGCGACACATTCGAAAGGTAACCGAGGGTAAGGTCACCGTTGTACACAACGTGATGCATAGTGCCATCCTCAAGCGTAAGCAGTGCGTCAATACCACCATCAACAACGACAACCTTGCCCGCCTTTATACTAAGACGCGTCTCATTGCCATCAGCATCTACCGACACATACTCACTAAAGTCATCCGAGAATGTTCCTGGCTCGCAGCTATTAGTCACATCGAACGTATACTCACCCCACGCGAGGCTGGGATTCGCTGCCGATGGAACAGACGAGTAGATATTGAAATGGTAGTAGGTATCACCAGCATAGTGGGCATCAGAGCCCGTCGTGCCATACTTCGAGAGCACAATGCTATACTGATATGCAATGTTGTTATTCTGCTTACCATAGAATCGGCCATTGAGCTTACCTGCCAAAAACTCCACATCGGGCTGACCCTGCTGCTCGACAATCACCTGCACAGAAGCACCCTTATAGCTAAGGACAATTATAGCACTACGCTCGTCGGTGGTATCGTTAGCCGCGACATCGAACGTTACGACATTACCCGCACTGATGTTCGTAACCCAGTCGGCAACGCAAGCCACAGATAGCTTCGCCCCTGGAGCCGCATTTTTGAGCGTATAGTTAATCTCGCCTGAGCCACCATCCTGCGAGAAGCGCATGACGCTCTCAGACTTAAGCTCAAGGCTCACAGACTCGGTTGAGCCATCGTCCGTCGAGCACGACACAGCGAGCATCACGAACGACACCATTAGTAATGTAAAAAATTTCCTCATATCAATAATTTGTTTGTATTACCGCGACAAATATAGAACATTTTTTTCTATTGTCGTACATATACGCGAGATAGTGAGCCACTAAAATTAGATAGCACGCCCACAATCTCGCTATACTACATTAAAACATTACAACTCCTATTCAAGGTCGTAAGCCTGGTTTTGGTAGTCACCAACAACACCACGGAACGTACCCTGAATCTTATTACCTATATCGTCAACGCCATCCATTGTGAGCGCATAACCATCGCCATCCTTCGTAACGGTAATCTTACCATCAACAAACGGAGCCCAGTTCGTCGGGTCTATCTGGCTGTTTATGCAGTTCATATACCAGGTATGAAGCTGATTCCAGTCGTCGCGCAAGCATCCTGGGGCAAAGGTGTCGGCAAAGTTATCCATCTCACTGTTGAGCACCGTGTACTCGCCCACGAAGGCCTCCTTATTCTCGTAGCCACCCTCCGACTTATCGACCAAGAGATCCATCATTAGATATACACCCGAGAAACCCGCCTTTTGCTCAATCATATGCAAGAACCAGACATCAGCACCCTTACCATAATAGTCACCACGATAGTATGCCATAATGGTACCACCCGTGACATCGAAGCTAACATCTGATGTCTGCGTACTTGCTGTGATATCAGCGGCCGTAGGCTGTGTATAGTCCAGTGCGAGGCTTCCCTCATACGTAATGCGGTGAACCTTACCATTCATCATACGTACCTCTGCCACGATCTTATCCTTCGTAACCGTAACTTTAGCCGAAGCAAAGTCCATTGACACATTACCCTCGCTACCATAGTTTAGATAGTAGCTCTGCGTGGGGTCAATAGTGCCAGGGTTGCCGTAGCCCGCTACATCAAACTCGTAAACACCCTCAGGAACATAGTCCACGGGCTCGAATGCCGATGTCTGATCAGCGTAGAGGTCGAAACGATACTGCGTGCCGCCATACACATAGTCGTTCATAGCGGGGATTCCCGTATCCGAGAGCACGATGAAGTAGTTATAACCATAGGTCTGGAGCTTACCGAAGTAAGTGCCATTGAGGTTCGTTGCTCTAAACTCCACGTCGGCAGCCTGGCCAGCACCCTCCTGGCGCACCATCACCGAGAACGACTGGGTCTCGTACGACACCTTGAGTACGGTCTCACGCTGGCTACCATCGTTAGGCAACACATTGAACGAGATAGAGTCCTCGATCGTAATATCTTCAATCCACGCCACTTCGCACTCCACCTTGATATTCATATACTCAGGTTTAGCTGTGCGCGTTGACTCGGTAAGAGCATAGCCAATCTCTCCCTTGCCGCCCTCGGCCGTAAAGTTCATCACGGACTTAGACGCAAGCGTAAGGACATACTCCTTAGCATCAGTAGTCTCGTCGCCAGACTCACAAGCTGTGAGTGCCACGGCCATAAGTGCAAACAAAATAAAAATTCTTTTCATCTCAGTTTTAAGTATTTATCGGTTTATTGATTAGGCTCAATTACATAGGGTTAGTGATGGGGCGACCCATATACTGATTACCCTCGATTCGACCCTCATAGCGTGTTTTAAGCTCATCCTGGTGTGCCGTGACCATATCAATGATAATCTCGTAGCCGCCCGAGATATGACGAATCTCCAGAGTTCCATCCACAGGGAAGGTATCAATGCCGTGGATTGTGAGCAAGGTATATTCGCCCATCTCGTTGAAGTTGTTGCCCGTGTTATTCACGTCGTTAACGTAATAGGTACCCTCAGGGATAGTGCCATCCTCAGACACAACGCCCGAGTTGAAGTCGAAGCAGAGGGTATGCGTATCAGAGTACATAAAGACTCCGAAGTTGTTGACCGCGAACATCACGCCCTCAACCCTGTACCACTCAATCTCAATCTCGGGCTTCTGGCCATCGGCCATCACCCAAGCCTGACCGCTTGAGGGCATAAAGTAGATGTCGTACTTCACGCCACGCTCAACATTTACAAGCACGTTATTAGTCCCCTTGTTTGATGCGGCATATAGCTGAATCTCCTCGCCTAACTCACGCACCTTCTTTGTGCGTGCGCCGTAGTTGTGCTCATCGCGTGTACTATGCCCCTTGCGAATCTTAAAACCGAGGTCACCCTCAGACGCAAACACGACATCTTGAGCGATATAGAGATTATGATCCTTGACCATCTCTACATCTACCTCAAAGTTGTTACCATCGAAGTTACCGAGCACACCCCACGTATTCTCCACGGGGGCCTCAGGAGCCACTGCCGTTGCAGGATCAGCACCCTCACTCATAATGTAGTATATATCGAGTGCAGCCGTAAGGTATACGTCGTAGCGACCCGACTCCTTAACGCGGATATCGCTACCACCAGCGTATGCCTGATAGCCATGATCTACCTCAGCAGGCTGACCATTACCCGAGCGTGTATTCGACATATCACCATTACCAATAAATACGAAGGTATCCGATGCCTGGATATCTAAGCCACGAGCCACGTAGTAGCCATCTATCTGCTCCATAGCCACGGCCGATGCCACATCCCAATCGTTTGTCATTGAGCCAACGATAGCCCAGCCCTCAACCACGGGCTCGACTGCGGCAGCTGCCTGCTTTACAACTACGTCGAACGACTGCTCGCCATAGGCAACAACAATCTCAACCTCGCGCGCATCGCCCTCGTTTGCCGCAACCGTGAAGGTTACACTCTCGGCAACTGCAACGTCCGTGATCCACTCCGCAGCGGTTGTTGCCGTAAGTTCCACGCCCTCCTCGGCATTCTGAAGGGTGTAGGTAATCTCACCCTCGCCACCCTCGGCCGCGAACTCCATCGTAGCCTCCGACGTAAGCGCGAGCACGGGAGTCTCCACCTTCGGCTCTTCCTCATTCTGCTCGCAAGCCACAACGAGGAGCGGTAAGGCGAAGAGCAAATAGAATAGTCTTTTCATTGTCATAGTTTTTTTAACTATTTGTGTATTAATCTTTTTTGCGTATATCGAATGAACTATCACCCAATAGCTAAAATCTCTTCAGAGGCAAAAACACTCAAACAATGCAAATATATATATTTTTTTGCAAATCGGAGCATCCACATCGAGTTTTTCCAAGCAGACCCCACGCGTCGACCAACCATCATAGGCACAAAAAAACGGCCCCCGCAGGAGCCGTTTGATATTAAAGGGTCGTTCAACACTTCAA
>CALBKP010000012.1 GCA_937895825.1 uncultured Alistipes sp.
CTCGGCACGTACCCACTCGCCGTCAATCTTTGTCTTGATAGGGTCGTTCTCGAAGTCGAATTCCACGTTTGAGTTCTTCTCACACACCATATCCATATGCGACTGAAGAATCACCGCAGGACGATTCTCATAACCCTTCGTTGCAGCCTTACGCATAACAACGTTGCCCGTCTCGTCGGTCTGGTACTCGATATTGTGTTTCTTGGCAAACTCCACGAGCCACTCGATAATTTTACCCTCCTTCTTCGAGGGTCGAGGTACGCGTGTGATGTCATCAAACTGCTCCCAAATTAGCTTGGGCTCCAAATCTCTGATAGTCATAATTCTATGGTTTTTTACGGTTAATAGTTTCTGTCTCACGCTCAAACAGGGTTACACCCTTGAGTAGTGGGTTTTTGCGTCGTAGCACCAATGCTTCGGCAGTAAGTAGCAGGAGTGCCGCTGCGAGGAACCACTGATACTGCTCGTCGTACTCCTCAAAGCTGATGTGTGATAGCTGCGTAGCCTCCATCTGGTCAAGGTACTCGATGATTTCGCTGAGGCCAAAGGCATCGTTGCGCGAGCGCATATAAATACCTCCAGTGCTCTGGGCTATCTGCTGGAGTAGCTCCTCGCCGAGCTTTGTTACCACCATCTTGCCATCCTCATCCTCTACGATTGTGCCATTGATACTTAGTGGCACACCCTCGGGTGTTCCGATGCCTATGGCGCAGACCATAACGCCCTCACTCTTGGCACGCTCGATAGCCGCCTCGGTGTTGTCGTCGTGTGCCTCGCCATCGGTGATGAGTATCACCACGCGGCTATTCTTGTTGTGTGTACTTCCAGTGAACGAGAGGAGTGCCACGTCGAGGGCATCACCTATGTCCGTACCCTGACGCGCTATGAGTGAGGGTGACAGACGCTTAACCATCGACTGTGCCATTTTATAGTCACCCGTGATTGGCAGCAACACCTCCGCCTCGTCGGCAAAGGCAACGATACCCACGCGATCCTGCTTCATACTCTCCAGAAGGCGTGATATGGCGTAGCGCGTGCGCTCCATGCGGCTGGGCGACACGTCGTCGGCAAGCATCGAGTTCGACACGTCGACAACGAGAACAATCTCCCTACCCTCGGTCTCCACGCTGCGCAGCTTCGAGCCAGTCTGTGGGCGTGCAAGGGCGAGGGCTATGAAGCCTATGGCCAGCGATAGTAGCGTAATCTTTATCCAACCACGTGCCGACGAACGGTCGGGCATAAGGCCTCTTAGGGTGCGAATATCGCCAAACGTGCGTAGCTTGTGGCGTGCATAGAGTCTTAGCCCCCAATAGATGATTGGGAGTGCTACGACGGCTATAAGCAGCCATAACCACTCGGGCGATGCAAACTCAAATATATTAACTTCAGCCATTACTCTCTATGTTATTATGGTATTCGGTTGAGCACCACGCGCTCAACAAAGAACTCGGCGGCGAGAAGTAGTACGGCCAACACTACCCACCAGAGGTATAGCTCCTCGTACGATGTGTAGTTTGTCACCTGCACCTCGCTCTTTTCCAAGAGGTTGATCTGGTCGTATATCTCCTTGAGTGCCTCATTATCCTCGGCGCGGAAATACTCCCCGCCCGTAGTCTTGGCAATCTTTCTTAGCAACACCTCGTCAATCTCCACGTCGGCCATCACGTACGACGTGTTGCCAAAGACATCGACCGCCGGAAATGGAGCCTTGCCCCTGCTACCAACACCAATGGTGTAGACCTTGATGCCGAGGTCGCGGGCAATCTCTGCGGCCATCGTAGGGGATATCTGTCCGCGGTTGTTTACACCATCGGTGAGCAACACCACAACCTTCGACTTAGCACCGCTCTCGCGCAGACGGTTTATCGCCGTAGCGAGGCCGTTGCCTATTGCCGTACCGTCGTCAACTACGCCACTGCGTAGGCGTGCCAACATCGTCTGAACAGATCCTTGATCCGAAGTCAAGGGGCACTGTGTGAATGCCTCGCCAGCAAATGCTACTACAGAGAGACGATCCCCCGAGCGGTCGGCCACGAACTCTGAGGCGAGCTGCTTGGCGGCAGTGAGGCGGTCGGGCTGGAAATCGCGGGCAAGCATTGACCCCGATATATCCATTGCGAGGACGATGTCGATACCATCTGTTGTCGACTCACTCTCTGAGTGTACCTCCACGGGGCGTGCAAGCGCAATGACTATGGCCGAAATGGCACACAGACGTAGCACGATTGGCAGATGTCTCATCCAGTAGCGCAGGGTGCGTGGTGCGCGACCATCTCCCAGCGTCGACACCTTAAGCGATGCTCCGCGACGACCAGCAAGGATATAGTGCAGCGCTAAAAGCGGGATTATCACTCCGAGTATGAGTAGATATGGATTTAAAAACTGCATGCTTTCAACTATTGTTACCAATTCTTCTTACCACGAACGACGATAGCCTTCTCGCCCTCCTTGAGCTTCTCTTGAGTCTTATCCTCCTCGGCCTGTATGGCATTGAGCATGCGCTCCTTATCGGGACTTAGCTCCTCGGGGCGTGGTGCCTCGCCATCTTCTGGCTGATCCTCGCCCTCCTGCTGCTCGTTGTTGCCCTCTTGCTCCTGCTCGTCACCTTGATCGTTCTGCTGGTTATCATTTTGTTTGTCGTTATTCTGCTTGTTCTGATCCTGCTGTTGATCTTGATTCTGCTGTTGATCCTGGTTGTTTTGGTTATCCTGATCCTGCTGCTGATCCTGGTTGTTTTGGTTATCTTGGTTCTGCTGCTGATCTTGGTTCTGCTGCTGGGTGTTGCGCTTCTGGTCGACAATACGCTTCGTTAGCACGTAGTCGTACTTCGTCTCCTTGTCGTCGGGGTTTAACAACAGCGACTCGCGGAAGGCATTGAGTGCCGCCTCGTAACGCTCCTCGGCAAAGAGGCTCTCGCCGAGGTTACGTAGCACCTCTGCACGACGCTTCTCGCCAAGCAGTGAGTCGGCAGCCAGCTGCTCGTAGTTACGGAACGTTGTCTCGGCCGTATATGTCGAGTCTTCGGGCGTGCTCTTTCGTGTGTGGTGGTAGGCGTTGGCACGGTTGTATAGCGCCTCGTAGCTCGTTGAGTCGTGCTCCAAGGCTTCATTATAGCGGTTGAGGCTCGATCTAAAGTTACGACGCTCAAACTGCTCATTACCCTCGCGCACTAAACCACGCTCCTTGTAATACTGTGCCGAGGCCGATACGCCCGTGAACAGAAATAGTGCGACAAATGCCAGTGCTACATATATGTTTAGGTGTTCTCTCATTACTCCTCGATATTTGTGTCGATGGTTATCTCCTGCTTACCCTCGTTTGCGGGGTCGGTCTGAGGCTTGGTGTTCTCCACAAAGTAGTATGCCATGTTGAAATTATCCTCGTTCTGCTCTGCATCGGGCTCGGCTTTAGCAAACTTTACCATGTCGGCCGTGCGCATGATGCTCACAAGGTTTGAGCGGCTATCGAGCGTGAGCTCCACCTCGCGCAGTGCCGTGATGATTTCGTCGGTAGTCATTTCAAGAGCTCCCACGCCCCAGCGCCCAGCGATGTAGACACGGAGTATGTCCGTAAGAGCGGTATAGTACTGTTTGTATTTACCGTTCTGCCATAGTTTCTTGTGCTTGAGAGCCTCCAATGCCTTGATAGCCACTACGTGGGGAGGTATCTTTGGCCCAGGCTTTACGATTGTCGCTCTGCGGCTGAGGATGCGTCGTATGTACCACGCCGCAAGCCAGATGATAAGTCCTAAGATTATGGCACCGATAGCTCCGTAGGTCACATAGTCGCGAATCTCACCGAAGATAAACGGCAGGTTCTTCTGCGTATGAATGCCATCGTCGCGTAGCATCTGTGAGGCCAGCTCGCTATCCACGCCAAAGCCCTGCTGACTCGTTGGGTCGGCCTTGAGGAAGAGCGTTGTGTCGAGTTCGATGAAGTTTGCCACGTTGAGGTATAGCGTGTCGGGGGCATAGAGCGTATCGGGAAGGTCGCGGTTCTTCTCGAAGTAGAGGATTGTCGGACGCATGGGGATACGTCCAGTCTCCATCGCTGCAAGCACGTAGCGCTTACGTAGGTGTAGGCTACGGCCATCAACCTTGATGGTGTCGAGCGGGTACTCCTCGATAAGCTCGAAGATATCCTCGTCGTAGGTCTCGAATGTAGACATCGAGCGTTTAGCCTCGCGCAACTTCTTCTGCTCCTCGGGTGTTGGGTTGCCATCGAAGTCTGGAACACCAATCTCCGTAGCACGATCCTTCTCGATGTCGATAATATACTCCACGCGGTCACCCACCTCGATACTGTCCTTTGAGAAACGACCCTCTATCGTGGGTCGCTCAGCAAGGGTTGCCTGCGTCGAGAGTATGCAGACGAGGGCTATTACTACACGACGTATGTTTGTCGATAAATTCATCGTTGCTTAAACATCTTAATAAGTTCTACCACATAGTCGCCATCGGTTGCCACCTCAGCGATGTCTACGCGATTGTGCTTTAGTAGGTTAGACATTGTCTCTCGACGCGAGTCGTAGCTCATCTGCCAGTAGTCGCGTACGCGGCGTGATGAGGTGTCGATCCACTCGCATCGTCCCGTTTCGGAGTCCATAACCTCCAAAATGCCTACGTCGGGAAGTACCCTGTCTCGCTCGTCGTAGATGCGTATTGCCATCAGGTCATGCTTCGACGTGGCAATTTTTAGAGCATCCTCCAACTTGGGCATATCCTCTGGCGAGTTTACCAAGTCTGATAGTAGGAACGCCGTTGTTCGCTTCTTGTTTACACCCACCAAGTAGCGCAGTGCCTCAGAGATGTTTGTCGTTGTGCCCATGGGCTGGAAACTCACAAGTTCGCGTATGATCATAAGGATATGGCTACGCCCCTTCTTCGGGGGTATAAACTTCTCGATGCGGTCCGAGAAGAGTATGCATCCAACCTTATCGTTATTCTTAGCGGCTGAGAATGCCAATGTTGCCGCTACCTCGGTGATAAGATTCTTCTTTGTAAACTCCTTCGAACCGAACATACGCGACGGCGATACATCTATGAGAAGCATCATCGTCAACTCGCGCTCCTCCTCGTAGACCTTGACGTGGGCACGGTCGGAGCGTGCCGTCACGTTCCAGTCGATATCGCGCACATCGTCACCCACGCGATATTCCCTCACCTCGGCAAACGACATACCGCGGCCTCGGAAGGCCGTATGGTACTTGCCTGCGAAGATCTCGTCGGAGAGCCCGCGTGTCTTTATCTCAATGTGGCGAACACGTTTGAGTATGTCCTCGTCGTTCTGGTACATTATGGTACTATGACGTTGTTAAGGATGTCGGTGATGAGCTGCTCTGTAGTGATATTCTCGGCCTCGGCCTCGTACGTTAGGCCGATACGGTGGCGCAATACATCGTGGCACACGGCGCGTACATCCTCGGGGATGACGTAGCCACGACGCTGGATGAAGGCGTAGGCACGTGCAGCCTTAGCCAGGGCGATGCTGGCACGTGGTGAGCCTCCGTATGCGATAAGTGGCTGGAGGTGCTGCAAACGGTACTCCGCAGGCTCGCGCGTAGCAAAGATGATGTCTATAATGTAGCGCTCAATCTTCTCATCCATATATACCATGTTCACCACCTCGCGGGCACGCATGATATCCTCTGGCGAGATGACCTTCTTAACCTCGGGCATACCCTTACCCGATAGGTTCATGCGAATAATGTCGAGCTCCTCGGCACGCTTCGGGTACGAGATCTTTGCCTTAAGCATGAAACGATCGACCTGTGCCTCAGGCAGAGGATAGGTACCCTCCTGCTCCAAGGGGTTTTGCGTGGCAAGCACAAGGAAGGGCTTGGGAAGAGGGAAGGTAGTATCACCAATTGTCACCTGCTTCTCCTGCATCGCCTCCAAGAGTGCTGACTGCACCTTTGCAGGCGAACGGTTGATCTCATCGGCGAGGACGAAGTTTGCAAAGATAGGACCGCGCTTGACGGTGAACTCCTCGTTACGCTGCGAGTAGATGAGCGTACCGATGAGGTCGGCAGGCAAGAGGTCGGGGGTAAACTGAATACGTGCAAACTTAGCATCTACGGCCTTTGAGAGCGTAGTGATAGCCAATGTCTTAGCAAGGCCAGGGACACCCTCCAATAGGATGTGTCCATCCGACAGAAGACCAATGAGCAAGGTGTCTATGAGGTGCTGCTGACCTACAATCACGCGTGAGATCTCCTTGCGTAACGTGTCGACAAAAACAGACTCCTGCTCTATATGAGCATTGAGCTCTTTGATGTTTACTACTTCATTCATCGTTATATCTCTTTTTACATTAATTCGTTAAATGTATTTCTGAAACGCCCCACGAGCATAAATTATTGCAAATTTACAAAATTTATTTGATTTATAACACCTCTTCTTGCCAACTTACTCTTCGGGGACATCATAGCGTATGCCCTCAAATGGGCGGGTCAGCTCGATTGTTGGTAGTGACTTAGAGCTAAGGCGCGAAATCTCGACATCCGCCGTGCCCACCTTTTTGCCCGTCACCGAGGCTACGGCAGCCGCCAAGCCTATGTCGTGCGACAGGTCGCCCCACGCAGCACGTGGGATGGGGTAGTGCTCGTCCGAAACGCCAATGCTATTTGCTTCAGTGAGGTCGATGTCGGGAGTGAGTCCCTCGCCCCATTCGCCAAATCCTACGGCGTTGTAGCACATAAACGTAATCGGTGCATACTCAACGTATGTGCCATTTATTGTGCGACGTGTGACATCCATGCCACAGTTCTTACCCTCGGTTGTCGAGCCGATGAGCGTCACAGGAATATTTAAGCCGCGGAGTCCTGTTATGAGTAGCTCGGAGGCTGATGCCGAGTAGTTTGAGCAGATGACCGTGAGCTCACGCATGTTGAGGCCGAAGCCAACATCCTCCAACTTGCATGGTGTATTACCCAGGCCCGACTTGTTCAGTGGGTTACGTCTAAGCTCGCAGAGCGTAGCATCTTTGTACTCCGCGCCGAGTAGTGCCGAGCATAGCTTCACAGCCGATTCGACATTACCACCGCCATTGTTTCTTAGGTCGAGGATAAAGCTGTCAACACCCTCTGCTGCTAACTCGCCGAGGGCGGCAAGCAGCGTATCGTCATACTCGGCCTTGAACGAGTTGTAGACCAGGTAGCCTATGCGCTTGTCACTGCCGTTTATGGTTATCACGTCGTGATACGCCACGGGGCTATCGTCATACTGCCCACGCTTGATCGTCGCCATCAGCGTTGCATCGTTAGCACTCGTGGCTGTCTGTCGCTGAAGCATAAGGCGTAGCTCCGTTGCTGTGTTGTACTCTATGGAGTTAAACAGCGTCGCATAATTGTCGTAGTCAATCTGTGTACCATTCACCGAGAGGATGATATCGCCACGGCGGATGTCTGCCTCTTGAGCAGGCGAGCCCTGATATACATTCTCGATGGCGAAGCCGAGCCTATTTTCACCCATTACGAGGATACTGTAATGTAGTGTTATGCCAAAGCCCGTGGTCTGTGTGGCGCGTGTGTTGCTGATGTCGCGGATGTATGAGTATAACACGCGCTTGCCCTTGGAGTTCACGTAGCCATCGTCGGTGTTGGTCTCAAGGCGTTGTAGCGAGTTTGTCAGATACTGCTCCCAGTGCAGTGTGCGGTTAAACGAGCCACTCTTGTCCATAACCTCATCTAACCAGTAGTACTCCTCCTCTAAGCGCTTGTCGATGTAATCTATGATTTGCGAGTTAGCATGGTCGGGCACCTCGGTTGAGGGGCGATCGATCGAGGGGTAGTAGGGCGATGTACATCCCACCGCAAGTATTGATATCAGAGTTATAACAGCCTTTCTCATAGACTACTTATGCTATTTGTTGTTCTCTTTGTAGTATTTGCACACATCCGTTAATCCACACGCCCCGCACTTGGGTTTGCGTGCCAAGCAGGTGTAACGGCCGTGGAGTATCAGCCAGTGGTGTGCGATGGGCAGCAGCTCCTTCGGAAAGCCCTTCTCCAACTGTCGCTCGGTCGAAAGTGGGGTCTTGGCATTGCGGCTGAGACCTATGCGTGCTGCCACACGAAATACGTGTGTGTCTACGGGCATTACCTCCCTGCCCCAGAGCACTGCACCCACGACATTTGCCGTCTTGCGCCCTACACCCTGCAACGACTGCAGGTCGTCGGGGTCAGTGGGTACTTCGCCACCAAATTTGTCGACTATCTGTCGTGAGAGGGTGGCAAGATGCTTAGCTTTGTTGTTCGGGTACGAGATGCTCTTGATATATTCGTATATCTCCTCTGCCGTAGCCTTCGACATAGCCTCTGCTGTTGGGTATGCCTCGAAGAGTGCGGGTGTGGTTAGGTTAACTCGCTTGTCGGTACACTGTGCCGAGAGTACCACGGCGACAAGCAGCTCAAACGGGTTGCGAAAGTTAAGCTCGCTCTCGGCCGTAGGCATCGCCACGCTGAAGTACTCTATTACACGGCTATAACGCTCCTTTGTTGTCATCTATTCTTCGGTTTTTGCCACATACGCCATAGTATCTTTTTGGCAAAGAGTCCGTATGAGGCTATATTCTTACTTAGTGGTCTGTACGCCCTTACATCGCGCCACCAGCGCGCGAGATACTCGCCTATGCTGCCGTTGAATGATAGCACCCAAAGGGCGGTGTTATGCTTTGCAAGTGTGAGCTCGTGGTGCAGACGGCTCGCGTTGTAACGTTTGTCATACCAAATGCTTATATCGGCGAGTGAGTCAACGAAGGCTATCTTCTCCCTATATTTCGGACTATGGCTCACACTCTCGCGGAGTACGCGATGTACTGCCGTGGGGCAGTCTATGGCGCGATACTTACCCGTTGCGGCAAACCACAACCACATAGGCAGGTCGTCGGTGCGCCACTCGGGGTGTAGGTCGGGGCGAATCTCGTCGTAATACCTCTCAACAAGCTCACGGCGTGCCACCACCGTACAATTCTCCGCGGGATTACGCCTGAGCATTGCCTCGAACGATGTCTGACACTCGCCCTCGGGATAGAGCGTGCGGTTACCCGTCTCGTCCACCCTCTCGGAGCGTGTGTAGCACATTCCCGCCTCGGGGTCGGCCTCAAGGAGCTCTACCTGCATTTGGAGCTTCTTGCGGTGGGTGAAGTAGTCGTCGCCATCGAGCAGGGCGATATATTTACCCTTAGCTGCCGCGATAGTGCGGCGGTAGTTCTTGCGCCAACCGACGTTTTCGTCCGAGGTTACTATGCGTATACCCTCGGGGTACATCGATTGGTAGTCGCGGGCGATATTTAGTGTGCGGTCGGTGCTGCAATCCTCGCCGATGACAATCTCCACACGGAACGATGTCTGCTGTCGAAGCACACTCTCGATAGCCTCGGCAATGTAACGCTCGTGGTTGTAGGTGGTCATTATGACCGATAGCATCACCTCCTCCATAATACTATGATTTCGTTAGTTTTGCAAACTTGGCAAGGAGTGTCTTTGAACCATATTGGTCAAACTGAACAACGACCTTATGGTCGGTAGCCAGTGGCTCGATACGCTCGATTGTGCCCGCTCCGAATTTTGGATGCACAACACGCTCGCCAACATTGAAGGCGCATGCTACGGCTGTCTGAGCTGGCGTGCTACTTGCCTCACCCTGACGTACTCCCACCGAGCGCATGCCTGCACGGCGTGGGTCTACGGGGGGTGGTGTGTTCACTATCTCGGGGCGTGGTCGTTCTTGGCGCTCGGGGCGGCTGCTGAAGCCACTCTGTGGTCTACCTCCGTAGCGACTGCGTAGCGACTCGAACGAAGGTCGCTCGTCATCCTCGCGTAGGTTACGCTCCCAGCGATTGCGGCCGCTGAGCTCCTCGATATCGAAGTTGGCATTGAGATATTCGTTCTCAATCTCCTTGAGAAAGCGGCTCGGCGAGGTGTTCTCTGTCTTACCCCATACGCGGCGCATCTCGGCAAACGAGAGCATCGCAGCACGCTTGGCACGTGTGATTGCCACGTACATAAGTCGTCGCTCCTCCTCAAGCTCTGTGAGCGACTCTGCTGAGCGACTCGATGGAAAGAGCCCCTCCTCCATGCCCACGATGTATATATAGTCGTACTCCAGACCCTTGGCCGAGTGTACGGTCATAAGCGTCACCTTATTACCATCATCCTCGGTATCTTGGTCGGTCTGAAGCATCATGTTCTGCATCCACTCGTCGATGGTAGGTATCATGTTCACGTCGCGCAGACCCTCGTCCATCTCGCGGTTACACTCATCCTCATACGAGCTCATCATCGCAAGCAACTGGTCGAGGTAGTCCTTTGCCGTGTCGTTCTCGGGCTTCTTCTCCGCCTCTAATAGGTGGAGTATGCCCGAGCGTGTCATCACCTCTTTCGCAAAGTCGCACACGCCCATCTCCACGCGCATCACCGAGAGCTCGTTTATGAGTTTCACGAACTCTGCAACCTTACGTACAACCACCTTTTCTACCTGATCGAGAGCATCGGCCGAGGACACAAGCTCGTCTACGGCGTGCCACATAGAGGTACCCTTGCGACGCGCTATCTCCTCGATGCGTGCCACGGTCGTATCGCCAATGCCACGTGCGGGATAGTTGACGATGCGCTTGAACGACTCGTCGTCGTTGGGGTTGAGGATGACGCTTAAGTAGGCGATCATATTACGCACATCCTTATGGTCTAAAAGCGACATGCCCTTATAGACGCGATAGGGTATACCACGACGCGCTAATGCCGCCTCAAAAAGACCGTGCTGCTTATTCGTGCGATAGAGGATGGCAAAGTCGCTCCAGTTGGCACCATCGCGCGCCCTATCCTTGATATCCATAGCCACCTCTACGGGCTCGTAGCTATCCTCCAATACGCGCACAAGGCGTATCTTTTCACCCTGCTCAGCTGCCGAGAAACACTTCTTCTCCAGACGGCGCGAGTTGTGGGCGATGAGCGAGTTGGCCGCCTCGACGATGGTCTGTGTCGAGCGGTAGTTCTGCTCAAGTTTATAGACACGCGTTGTGGGGTAGTCTCTTTGGAACGAGAGGATATTCTCGATCTTTGCACCACGGAAGGCGTAGATACTCTGTGCATCGTCGCCCACGACACATACGTTCGAGTGCTTGAGCGCAAGGCGGCGTACGATGACATACTGTGCCATATTAGTATCCTGATACTCATCCACAAGGATATACTTAAACTGCTCTTGGTAACGCTCCGTGACTTCGGGTGCATCGCGCAGCAGTATGTTGGTCTGCAACAGCAGGTCGTCGAAGTCCATCGCACCATTACGCTTGCAGCGTGTACAATACTCGTTGTATATATCTCCTATCTCGGGCATCTTGGCCTCGCGATCCTCGCCCACGAGCACCGCATTGGCGATATACGCGCCAGGGGTTATCAGGCAGTTCTTAGCCATCGAGATACGTGCTGCCACGGCCTGTGGCTTGTAACGCTCCTCGGGGAGGTTCTTATCCTTGATGATGCTCTTAATTAGGTTCTTAACGTCGTTAGGTTCGTAGATAGTGTAGCTCTGCGGAAAGCCTATTAGCTCGGCATTCTCCCTAAGTATGCGGGCAAAGACCGAGTGGAACGTACCCATGCGTATATAGCGGGCGCGCGGGCCTACAAGCCTCTCGATACGCTCGCGCATCTCGCGTGCCGCCTTGTTCGTAAATGTGAGGGCGAGGATTGACGCTGGGTCGACACCCTGCGAGAGCATATAGGCGATACGTGTGGTAAGCACGCGCGTCTTTCCCGAGCCAGCACCCGCGATGATAAGTGAGGGGCCCTCATAGTTGAGCACAGCCTCGCGCTGCGCATCATTTAATCCTTGTAATATATCTTCGTTCATCTTAGTAGTCGTGTTGGTTTATAAGCCATAAATTACCACTCCAGCGATGCCCGACAGCACAATGAGCAGTATCGGGTTTACCTTGTGTGCCGAGCCAAGGAGCGTGAGGCCGAATATTGCCCAGCTCCAGCCGTCGATAAAGCTGCGCCCCTCGTCCGAGTGGGGGAAGATAAGGAGCAGTGCCGCTGCGGCAATCATGCCGATAACCACTGGGCGCATGCCGCCAACAACACCCTTGACGTAGATGTTATCCTTCAGACGCAGGAAGAAGCGCGTGATGAGTATCATTATCGTTAGTGCTGGTAAGCATACGGCTGTCGTTGCCACCACCGAGCCCCAGATACCCGCCACCTCATAGCCTATGTACGTCGCCGAGTTTATGGCGATAGGGCCGGGTGTCATCTGCGAGATGGCTACGATGTCCGAGAACTCACCATTCGTAAGCCAGCCATTACGCACAACGACCTCGCTGTGTATGAGCGAGAGCATGGCATAGCCACCGCCAAAGCCAAAGAAGCCTATCTTTAGGTAGCTGATAAAGAGTTGTAAAAGTGTCCCCATACTCTACGCCTCCTTACCATGTTTTGCAGCCCACAGTATGCCGCCCACGGCTCCTGCCAAAAGGAACCATACGGGCGATAGACCGAAGTGCCAAATGACGAGTGCCGTGGCTGTCGAGATGGCCAAGAGCCATGAGTGCATGCCGCGCGTGAGCCCCACGATGGGTGCTACGATAAGTGCCACAACTGCCGGGCGCATACCCTTAAAGGCGGCATCTACCCACTGATTTTGGCGCATGTTGGCGAAGAATATTGCCACAACGAGGATGATCATAAAAGATGGTATAACAACACCGAGTACCGAGGCCAATGAGCCAAGGTAGCCACGCTGCTTATACCCCACAAATACCGCCGTATTGAGGGCGATGGGTCCAGGGGCAGCCTGTGCTAAGGTCAGGAGTTCGATAAACTCCTCCTTCGTAAGCCAGCCACGGCTGTTGATGACCTCATGCTGAATAAGGGGTATCATGGCGTAGCCGCCACCAAAGGTGAAGGCCCCAATCTTTAGGAATGACCAAAATATGTTGCAAAGTTCGCGCATCAACTCTCTCTAAATCTATCTCTTAAAGCGATAATATGTGCCGAAGGGTATCTGCTTGGCGCTTCTATCCTCGAAGTACAACTCGCCCATCTGCTCTTCGCGTGGTCGGCCAAAGGCCTGATGTACCGCCGTGCGTGCCACAATAGCTGAGAGCCCCATCGAGTAGAGATTGAATACAAGAAAGGCACTTTCATCCTCCAGCAACGATGCACAGCACTCCAACATATAGGCTATGTCATCCTCCAAGACCCACTTCTCGCCATTGGCACCACGGCCATAGGCTGGAGGATCGAGGATGATACCGTGGTACTTATTCCCGCGGCGTCTCTCGCGCTCTACAAACTTAGTCGCATCCTCCACAATCCAGCGTATGCCGTCGAGTCCCGACGACTCCATATTTTCGCGCGACCACGTGACCACCTGTTTTACTGAGTCCACATGTGTCACCTGCGCCCCCGCGGCACGTGCCGCGAGCGATGCTCCACCCGTATAGGCAAAGAGGTTTAAGACGCGTGGGCTCTCGATGCCCGACTGTTGTAGCTCCTTGATTGTGTCGTAGATAAACTCCCAGTTTGCCGCCTGCTCGGGGAAGATGCCCACATGCTTAAATGACGTGAGCGCAAGACGCATGCGTAGGTGCATATCCTTGTAGTCGAAGGCAACGTTCCAGCGCGACGGCATCTCGGGTTTTAGTCGCCACTCGCCGCGCTCCTCGCTCTTCGTATCGCGTAGAAACGAGGCATCAGCCTTGAGCCACTCCCTATCACTAAGGCTCTTGCGCCATACGGCCTGTGGCTCTGGACGGCGCACTACATAGCGACCGAAGCGTTCCAATTTCTCACCATCGCCCGTATCTATAAGCTCATAGTCTGGAATATTGGGTGTAAGTTGCTTTATCATCGTAGTAAAGTTTATTCGTTTGTACAGTCTATGAGCGACATGCGACACTTCGCGCAGTCGAACTCCAAGCGGTAGCGGTGGCGGCCATGCTCCAAGTAGAGCGTGTCACGTAGTTTCGAGCCCCTCTTTAGGCACTCGCCAATCTCGCGGCGCAGGCAGTAGCTCGACTCCATTACGCGCTCACCCACGGTCGAGGTGCGGAGGTCTAATCCATCCTCGATATGCTCCACGCCATGCTTCGTGTAGAAGCGGCGCGAGAGCGAGTTGACGACGTTATGCTGGGGCGTGAGCCTGCGCTCGGGGTATTGTGCCGTGCCGTCGTCGGTGCGTATGTCGTGCGGCAGCTGGCGCGCAGCACGCTTCGAGGCCAACAGCGACAATGCCTCGCGACGAATCTCGGCAAGGAGTTTTGCTGTGGCAAACCACTCAGCTCCCTCGACCACGACGCGTGTTACACGGAAGATGCTGTCGCCACTTTTGGCCATCTGCTCTTCGGCCACCGCGCGCATCTTCTCGCTACTCTTAGCAGCATCCAGCCGAACGTCGCGCGAGACCGTCACGCTCAAACCCTCACAGTCGGTATACTCAGTATGTATGTTATTACTCGATAGTGTTATACGACACTCGGCATCTATTGTTCGGCGTGTGCGGCTACGTTCCACACTCTGCGTGAAGCGGTGGTCGTAGTTGCGGTATACCTCCATGCCTGGGCGGATGCCATCCATGCGGTTGGGCTCGATGGTCGAGCCATCCACGCGGTTAATGTTCGTGCCGACGATGCCATCGTTGGTGACAAAACATAGGCCGTCGCCTGCCGACACCTCACGGCGACCCACAAGGCGGAAGCTGCGCCTATCTATCGTCGCCACCGAGCCGATATACTCACCCACAGCCTTAGGTGTGAGGAACGAGGCGACACCCGCGCGCTTGCCCGAGTACATATACTCGCCACCGTCACGCGTAAAGCTCTTTTTCGGGTCGGGCTGAAACTCAACCTCCGAGTGCCCCACCGATAGGCGACGGCAGTCGGGGCGCGAGGCGAGTGCCTCGTCAATCTTATGGCGGTAGTAGCTCACGATGTTCTTGATGTAGTTGTCATCTTTGAGGCGACCCTCGATCTTGAACGACATAACGCCTGCGTCAATAAGCTCGCCGATACGCTCCGAGAGATCCATATCCTTGACCGAGAGGAGGTGTTTTCCTCTGATAAGCTTCTCTCCACTACCCGTAACCAAATCGTAGGTGAGGCGGCATGGTTGCGAGCACTCGCCCCTATTTCCCGAGCGCGACGACTGCGAGCGCGACAGGTAGCAACGGCCACTATGACCCACACATATAGCTCCGTGGATGAAGCACTCGAGGTCGACGGTGGTAGCCTCGCGTATCGACTTGATCTCGTCGAGCGACAACGCACGCTCCAATATTACGCGCGTAAAGCCGCTATCTTCTAAGAACTTAGCACCCTCGGGAGTCATGTTGCATACCTGTGTTGAGGCGTGTAGCTCGACGGGGAGTCCCATCTCGCGGTAGGCCATATCCTGCACGATAAGGGCATCTACGCCTGCCGAGATAAGTTCACGCGCCAATGCCTCGGCACGCTTGAGCTCACTCTCGTAGAGGATGGTGTTGAGCGTGACGTAGACCCTCACGCCGTAGAGGTGGGCATAGTCCACTACGCGGGCGATATCTTCGGTGGTGTTTGTCGCGGCACGGCGTGCGCCAAAGCCCTCAGCACCGATATATAGCGCATCGGCACCGCAATCCACGGCAGCGATGGCAGCGCGGTAGTCACGCGCTGGACATAGCAACTCGATATATCTCGTTTTTTCGGTCATCACATACATATATATACAATCGTACAAAGATACGAAATTTTAATTAGTAATTGGTATTTAGTGGAGAGAAATTAGCAATATTTGGAGCTTTCGTACTTCTGCCGATGGCCGATGTGTTTCTAAGAGTTCATATGAGACCCTATGGGGTAGGAATTATTCTTGTTGCCCCATAATCTTCCGAAAAAATTACTCATTACTAATCAAACATTACTTATTACTAAGTAGTATTTGAAAAAAAGTTGTATCTTTGTAAGTTGAAAACGAAATAAAACATAATTTTTATGCTTACACTAAAGCAATTGCGCGATAATAGGGAGGAGGCTATACGCCGTCTTCAGAAGAAGGGCGTGGATGCTGCCCCCATCATTGATCGTATCGAAGAGCTCGATGACCGTCGTAAGGCGTTGCAGGCCGAGCTCGACGACTGTCTGGCAAAGCAGAATCAGGCAGCTAAGCAGATTGGTGCCCTCATGGGCAAGGGTGAGAAGGAGCAGGCTGAGGCTAAGAAGCAGGAGGTTGCTCTGCTTAAGACCCGATCGACAGAACTTAAGGAGGAGTCGGACAAGGTGGCCGTAGAACTTCAGAACGAAATAGTAAAACTCCCCAACTTCCCAGCGGAGATCGTCCCCGAGGGTATGACGGCAGAGGATAACGTCGTTGTTAAGCTCGTGGAGAACTATACTGAGATTCCAGGCGAGGCGTTGCCACACTGGGAGCTTGCCAAGAAGTACGACATCATTGACTTCGACCTTGGCGTTAAGCTTACGGGTGCAGGTTTCCCTGTATATAAGGGTAAGGGTGCTCGCTTGCAGCGTGCCCTTATCAACTACTTCCTTGACTGCAACACAAAGGCTGGCTATCAGGAGGTTGAGCCTCCAATCATGGTAAATGAGGCTTCGGGCTTCGGCACAGGTCAGCTCCCTGACAAGGAGGGTCAGATGTACCACGCCACGGCCGATGGTTACTACCTTGTGCCAACAGCTGAGGTGCCTGTTACCAACATTTTCCGAGATGTGATCCTCGAGCAGAGCGAGCTCCCCGTGAAGATGACGGCATACACCCCTTGCTTCCGTCGTGAGGCGGGCTCGTATGGTAAGGATGTGCGTGGCCTTAACCGTCTGCACCAGTTTGACAAGGTGGAGATCGTGCAGGTGTCGCATCCAGATAAGTCGTATGAGGCACTCGACGCTATGGTCGCCCACGTTGAGTCTATCGTTGCATCGCTCGGTCTTCCCTATCGTATCCTTCGTCTCTGTGGTGGTGACATGTCGTTCACCTCGGCGTTGACCTACGACTTTGAGGTATATTCTGAGGCACAGAAGCGTTGGTTGGAGGTATCGTCGGTATCGAACTTCGAGTCGTTCCAGTCGAACCGTCTGAAGTTGCGCTATCGCGACGATAACCGCAAGACTCAGTTGTGTCACACGTTGAATGGCTCGTCTCTTGCACTGCCAAGAATCGTGGCGGCACTGCTCGAAAACAACCAAACTGAGGAGGGAATTCGCATTCCAGATGTATTAATTCCCTACACAGGTTTTGATTTTATAAAATAATTTGTATATTTGCGGTAGAAAAGTTGCATTCACTCATTAAAACTATAAGTTATGGCTTACAAAATTTCAGATTCTTGCGTTGCATGTGGTACATGTATCGACGAGTGCCCCGTTGAGGCAATTTCAGCAGGTGATATCTATGTAATCGATCCCGATAAGTGCATCGACTGCGGTACTTGCGCAGGTGTATGTCCTTCAGAGGCTATCGCTCCCGAGGCATAATAGGATCTTCAGGATTAAAAGTTTAGCCCGTCTAACCATTGGTTAGACGGGCTAATTTTTGGGTGTCACCACGCTCGGCCGAGCACGCTACGCACGGCGGCGGAGCTTGACTACATTCTCCACGTGGTGCGTGTGGGGGAACATATCCACGGGTTGTACGGCCAGAATCTCGTACATATCGTTGAGTAGTGCGAGATCGCGTGCCTGGGTTGAAGGGTTACAACTGACGTATACCATGCGCTCGGGGGCTGCTCGTTTGATAACCTCCAAGACACGCTCGTCGACACCGGCTCGTGGCGGGTCGAGGATGATGACATCGGGGCGACCATTGCGCTCGACAAACTCGTCGCTAAGCACATCCTTCATGTCGCCAGCATAGAATACCGTGTTCTCAATGTTGTTGAGGCGCGAGTTAATCACAGCATCCTCGATCGCCTCGGGCACATACTCCACGCCCACAACCTTTGCAGCACGGCGTGCGCAGAAGTTAGCGATGGTGCCCGTACCAGTATAGAGATCGTACAATATGTCACCCTCCTTTAGCTCGGCGAAGTCGCGCGTAACCTTGTATAGCTCGTATGCCTGCTCCGAGTTGGTCTGGTAGAACGACTTGGGGCCAACCTTGAACTGTAAGCCCTCCATCTCCTCAATGATATGATCTTTACCTGCAAAGCATATAGGCTCGCGGTCGCCGAGTGAGTCGTTCCACTTCTCGTTAATCATATATATAAGTGATGTGATCTCGGGGAACGAGGCCTGGAGGTGCGACATTAGGGCATTGATACGCTCTTTGTCGTTAGAGTTAAATACGACGATGACCATAACCTCGCCTGTCGAGGCGGTGCGGATGATCATCGTGCGCATAAGTCCCTCGTGAGCCTTGGCATTGTGGAACGTGTAGCCATGCTCTATACAGAAAGCCTTAGCTGCCAGACGTATACGGTTCGAGAGATCGACTTGTAGGTGGCACTTGTTTATGTCCAGCACCTTATCAAAGCAGCCAGGGATATGGAAGCCCACGGCGGGCGTAGCAGCTATGTCGCCACCCTCGGCAATCTCCTCGTAGGTGAGCCATCGCTTGTCGGCAAAGGTAAACTCGAGCTTATTGCGATACTCGCGCGTGCGTGCCGAGCCTAAGCAGGGGCGCACTTCAGGAATGTCGAGGTGGCCGATGCGTACAAGCTGGTCGACAACCTGTGTGGTCTTCTGCTTGAGCTGCTCCTCGTACGGCAGGCTCTGCCACTTGCAGCCGCCACATACGCCAAAGTGCTCGCAGAAGGGCTCTACACGAAGGGGCGACTTCTCAACAAAACGTACTATTGTGCCCTCCATATAGCGGCGGTGGTGCTTGCGTATCTGCACGTCGACGATGTCGCCTGGCACGGCCATAGATACAAAGACAACCTGGTTGTCGAGCTTGCCCATAGCCTTACCCTCGGCCGCAAGTGTTGTGATATGTAAACCCTCAATCAAGGGGTAATCCTTTCTTCTCTTTCCCATAACTAAAAGGCTTTTGTTCTGTTCTGCTCAGCATCCTTCTCTAAGACATCGTCACCCTCCCAGTCGAAGTGCTCAAACTCGGTGCAGCTACCCAGACGAAAGCGTGTGTAAGTGATGGGTAGCCCCATTGCCACAAACTTAGTCTCGTAGGCAGTCTTTACCGAGAGTACCTCGTCGGCATACCCCGAGCCGTAGATGTCGTCGTTCTGTACCTCTACTTCGAGGCCAAGGCGGTCGATGACGGCGGCGGTGTAGTTGTATAGGTGCTTAGAGTCGGTCTTGAGGTTTATCACACCATCCTCGGTAAGCATCCTTTTATAGTCGGCCAAGAATAGTGGCGATGTGAGGCGTTTCTTCGCACGGCGGCTCTTAAGCTGCGGGTCGGGGAATGTTATCCATATCTCCGCAACCTCGCCCTCCGAGAAGAACGAGCGGATGAACTCGATGCGTGTACGCACGAAGCCCACGTTTGTCATGCCTCGCTCCGTGGCGGTCTTAGCTCCGCGCCACATACGCGCACCCTTAATGTCGATGCCTATGTAGTTCTTATCGGGGTTACGTTCTGCAAGGGCTACGGTGTACTCACCGCGACCACAGCCAAGCTCTAAGATGATGGGGTTATCGTTCCCGAAGAACTCCTTGTGCCACTTGCCCTTGAGTGGATGGTCCTTGTGGAATATATCCTCAAACTCGGGCTGTACCATGCACTTGAACGTCAGGTTCTCGGCAAATTTTCTCAGTTTATCTTTTCCCATAGGGTCAGTTTTATTCTAATGCTTGTGGCTCGGTGATCAATATACCCACCGAGCTGATGCCCTCGACCGCAGCCGATGGCGTAAGACGGAAGCGGTACTCGCCACTCCTCCTTAGTGTAACATTACGTCGATAGGGGAACGTATGCTCCGCAGGGCGCATGTCGCCAAGTTGTGGTATGCGGAGCGTGAATGGCTCCTCCACAACCATTGAGTCCGGCGATATGCTTAGTATCGATAGTGCCACAGAATCGGCCACATAGCCACTGCCATAGCGTACGACAACGGCAATGTCGCGCTTAGAAAGCGTGTCGGTGTTATCGTATACGAACTCCTCGGCCTTCGCCCATAGCGACTGCTCGGTATCGTGCATCTCCACATTGTGATTTATGTTGTTACACGCGGCAAATGTTGCGACCACGATTAGTGCAACGATATGTATCAAACGACGAACCATCTCGGTCTACTCCTGCTTCACGCTGTTATCACCATCTGTACGCTGTTCACGCTGCTCACCACGGTTGCCTCCGTTGCGGCGACCACGGCCACCATTGCGACCACGGCGATCTTTATGTTCGCGAGGTTCGCGCTGCTCCTGCTGCTGCTCCTGCTGCTGCTCCTGCTGCTCGCGTGGCTCTTTTGGTTCACGTGGTTCTTTTGGCTCGCGAGGCTGCTTAGGCTCACGCTGCTCGCGTGGTTGTCTTGGTTCACGGGGCTGTTTAGGCTCGCGAGGCTGTTTGGGCTCCTTCTGCTCGCGAGGCTGTTTGGGCTCTTTTGCCTCCTTAGCCTCCTTGGACTGTTCGTTGTCGGTTGCAGCCTCATTGTCGCCGCGCTTACGCTTGTCATCCTTGTCGCCACGACGCTTATTACGCTTGTTACGCTTTGTCTTATTATCGAAACGTGTGATGCTATCCTCCTCGCTGCGATATGTTGGCTCCTCGACAACATCCTCTTGACCCTCGCCAACGAGTGTCTCGGCTTTCTGTCCTGCGCGGTTGAGAGCTATGATCTCCTTTACGCGGCTAACGGGAAGCGTGGTGAAGTTGGCGATGCCATTCTTGCTTGTTGAGAAAGACATAGTCCCGGCCAGCGGGTCGATCTTTATGAGGTAATACTCTCCATCGAGAGTCTGAAGAGGCTCTCTTAGACGTGGTATGGTGCGACGTGCGTCGGCATAAACATCATACTCGTACATAAGACAGCACTTCAGCTTCGAGCACTGTCCCGCCAGCTTCTGCGGGTTGAGCGATATCTCCTGCACGCGCGCTGCGTTTGTCGTCACGCTTGAGAAGCTCGACATCCACGATGCACAACAGAGCTCTCTACCACAGGCACCAATACCGCCAATGCGACCAGCCTCTTGGCGTGCGCCAATCTGCTTCATCTCGATACGAATGTGGAATCTCTCGGCAAAGACCTTGATCAGCTCGCGGAAGTCGACGCGCTCGTCGGCGATGTAGTAGAAGATAGCCTTGAGCTTATCGCCCTGATACTCCACGTCGCCGATCTTCATATTCAGACCCATGTCGGCGGCAATCTGGCGTGAGGCGATCATCGTCTCATGCTCCAGCGCTATGGCCTCCTGCCAACGCTCTATGTCGTAAGGGCGCGCCTTGCGATAGATCTTCTTGAACTCGCCGTTATGTGGGTTGAAGCCCACGCGACGCATCTGCTTAGCAACCATATCGCCCGTGAGCGATACGATGCCAATGTCGTGGCCGGGCTGTGCTTCCACCGCCACGATGTCGCCGCGCTTAAGATCTAAGTTATTGACATTCTGGTAGTATGATCGGCGCGTATTCTTGAAGCGCACCTCGTAGATATCGGTAGGTATATTGTTGGGATACTCCTCAAGCCAGTTAGTCTCGTGTAGCTTGTAGCACCCCTCTGATGCTCTTGCCTCGATCTCGTCACCGCAGTCACAGAAGATGCAGCCGCGGCCAATATCGGGTATATGTTTCTTATTACAACTCATCGTACTTAGTACTATATATATACATTTCGGGGTAAAGATACGAAAAAAAGTGGAAAATGAAAAACGTTGAGCCAAAAAAGGTTGGTGTTCCTAAAACCATAGCGCTACGGCGAGGTAGAAGGTGCGAGGATAGTCGTATGTTAGGCGGTTGGCAAAGGGCTCAACGTGGGTGCGGTTCTGGATGATGGTGCGGCGAATACGATTTTGTTCGTAACCATCGCGTATGAAGCTGCTACCTAATAGGTTATTTGCCGAGAGTTGAACGTAAAGCGATGTGCGATTCTTTAGCTTTATGCGCTTCGAGAGACTTAGGTTTAGGCTAAAGGCATCGGGTAGTCGTTGCTGACTTGCAAGGATGTCGGCCTCCTCGGGCGACTGGGCAAACGATATTATGCGTTCGGTGCGGCGTACAAACGAGGGCTCAACATAGCGTAAGCCGCAGTAACCCAAAGCCATGCGTGCCATCCAGCCTGAGTGACGAAAGGCTATATCACCGTATGCCGCGAGCTCTGGATTGCCGCTATTGTAGCCACGCATCTTGGCGTGTGAGGCGGCTATAAGGTCGTTGTTGGTGTCGGCATAGAGCCTTACCTCGGCATCGCGCGCGTAGCGATAGCGGGCGGCAGTGAGGGAGAATGTAGAGCTGAAGTATTGCGACCATCGTATGTCGGCCGAGGCCTCAAGGCCGAAGTGTGTGCGACCAATGTCTCGGATTACAGCATCGGAGTAGATCGCGGCGAGGTCGTCGTAGTAGTGAACGACGTGGCTGTCATTGGCCGTTGTGGCCATAAAGAGTGTGGCAGTGAGGGCGATACGCGGTGCTACATAGTGGTACGATAGGTCTATGGCGAGGGTGGAGGTAAGGCCATAATCCTCCACGGCGCGGTTGTTATATTGCGTCTGGAGGAACATATCCTCTGTATCGGGGCTCTCGCCACGGAGCATTGCCGCCGCTGCGAAGGTGTGGTTATTGAGTCGATACTGCCACGCGATATTTATGCGGTAAGGGTTGGTCATGAGCGACTTTGATTTGCCGTATGAGCCGCTTCCGGCGAATAGCTCCTTCTCGTAGTAGCCACGGCGACGAGTGCTCTCCATGCCAACGTTAAGCTCGGCGCGTAGGCTCATCGCCTCCCACTCGCGTAGCACCGAGCCGAAGAGTGCTGTGCTCCAGCGCGTGAGGCGGTAGTCGTAGCCGAAGCGACACCCTTCGGTGATTACCCTATTGGGCTCCCGTAGGTTGTTTTGTAGGGCGTTAGAGTATGTGGCATCGTCAATGAGGTAGTAGTCAATATCGACGATATGGTCTGCACCGAGAAGGTCGTCCATCATCTTGAACTCTCGCGAGGTGTGGTAGTCAAGTCGTAGGCCATACTCCACATCAACATCTCCGATGCGGCTCTTAAATAGCACACTCGTTGCAGCTCGGATATTATTCTCGCGCCTATCCTCCACGGCATAGCGGGCAGCTCCGTCACGCTGTATGGCGTTGGTGTGGTAGAGCTCATCCCAGTCTATCTGTGTGTAACGCAGGTCGTTACTCTGCCACGCATCGCGCACCTCGCGTGCCTGCTCGTCGTCGGCGTGGTACGATGGCAGGTAGCGGTAGTTGTCGGGAGCGGGCGTGCGGGCATTGAACCAAGCAAGCGAGGTGTAGCCTCGTTGCTCGAAGTTTATGTTGGCAGTAAGACGTAGGTCGGTAGTGACGCTTATGCGGTGTTGCCAGTGTGCCAATATCTCGGGACGTAACGATGTTGCCACACGCGAGTTACGCATCTTGCCACCCTGCATGCCCCACGAGGGGTTGTAGAGGGTATTGTCCGTAAGGGTATATGCCTCCTCGACCGAGGCGCTGCGTAGTCCGCGTTCCGACATAGGGAGGAGAACGGCTATGTTTAGCCAGTTGCGGCGGTCGCTATACGAGGCTATGGCGGCAATGTCGAGCGAGTTGGTATAGACACCGTCGACATATAGGTCGCGGCCAGTGCGGGCACGTGCGTAGTGTGCGAAGCTCCAGCCATCCTTGAGCATAACGCCCTGCTTCATGGGCTTGTAGCGGGCACGATGGCTTATGCCACCGAGGTAGTTGCGCCCTGAGAACTCTCCACGCAGGTAGTGACCGTTGTAGTAGCTTGTCTGCTCGTGAAAGTAACCTTCTGTCTCGGCCGTAGCTCCCGATAACGCACTGTTGGTTAGGCCAATTGCCGTATTACGCTTAAGCCCGAGCGACCTTAGCTGACGTGCCGTCGTGTAGTCTATGCTAAGTCCGCCAGCGAGGTAGCGACGCTCGTCGTAGCCCATGCCTCGTCGTGAATAGCCCGCCATAGATAGTGTGTAGTCGGCATTGGGTGCATGACTTCCGAGTGTGACGTTATAGCCATTCTCGTTGGCGCGATCAACGGCAATCATCCATAGGTTATTCTCCTCATCCTCCTCTTCAGTGTAGAACTTATACTGGCGATAATCCAACTCGGCATCATCTTGACCATACGCCACAGCTGCGCCTGTTGTAATCAGCGCGACGCATAGCATAACTATCTTTATCAGGCGTAGGCTCATGATTGCTGGGTTAGGATTTATACAAAGGTACACTTTTTTTGTCTTATATCCTATGCATCTACATAAAAAATAGAGGTAGCAAGGATTTATACTTGCCACCTCCATATAAAAGTTGTTCGCTTACCTACTACCAGATAACCACGCGCTCCTCAACGGGCATATACATAGCATCCTCCTCGGTGATACCAAAGGCATCGTAGAACGACTGGATGTTACGCAAGGTTGCGTTTACGCGGTTGCGGCCGAGTGAGTGAACGTCAACCTTTGTAAGGCGCTCCTTCTCTTGGTCGGTGATGTTCTGTGCCCAGAGTGTAGCGTAGCCAATGTAGAAACGTTGCTCGCCGGTGAAGCCGTCGATATCCTCGGGACGACCCTCAGTCCAAGCGTGGTCGGTAAGAGCGGTGAATGCAAGGCGCAAGCCACCCTGGTCTGCGATATTCTCGCCCAACGAGAACTTACCATCGGCAAAGAGTCCAGGAAGGATCTCGATGGCGTTGAACTGGTCAACGAGCACCTGAGTCTTAGCCTCGAATGCTGTGCGGTCCTCCTTGCTCCACCAGTCGTTCATGTTTCCTACCTTGTCGAACTGCGAGCCCTGGTCGTCGAAGCCGTGAGTCATCTCATGAGCGATAACCACGCCGATAGCGCCATAGTTTACTGCATCGTCAGCATCGGGGTTGTAGAAAGGAGGCTGGAGGATAGCTGCGGGGAAGCATATCTCGTTGGTTGTTGGCATGTAGTATGCGTTAACCATCTGGGGAGGCATCATCCACTTCTCGCGATCTACGGGCTTGCCTACCTCGGCCATAGCGTCGG
>CALBKP010000013.1 GCA_937895825.1 uncultured Alistipes sp.
AGCTACGGTCGCGTGTTGCTTATGACCGACTGTGGTATCCTTATCTCGTCGCTCTTCCTCACAACAACGATCACCGTACTTGGCGAGGATATCGTCATCGAGCCTATGTCGTCATTGGCCTTTGCACGTGTCATCTACGGTTTCATCATGATTGCCGTTATCGGCTACACCGTGGACTTCGTGCAGTCGGGCAACCAGCAGTCTAACCAGATTATGATCTTCTGCAAGGACTACGAGAAGATGGCCGAGGCTATCAATACCAAGGCACACCGTGGCGCAACACTTATCGACGCTATGGGCTGGTACTCAAAGACCCCCTCTAAGGCGGTTATGGTTGTCTGCCGCAAGCGTGATACCTCTATGATTCTGAAGCTCGTGAAAGAGGAGGATCCCAATGCATTCCTTACCGTAGGCTCGGTAATGGGTGTCTACGGCCAGGGCTTCGACGCTCTGAACAAGGCATAGGTACTAAGCGCCGCAATACCCTACACGGATGCTCTATGTGCAAGTAGTACTTCCGTTGGCACAGCCAATGTACTCATTCTCGGTGGATGAGGAGTTGGGTGTTATGGTTGGTGATGCTGTCGTTGTGCAATTCGGGCCGAGTCGCTACTATACTGGCATCGTATGGAGCATCACAAGCGAGCGCCCCGACTTCCCGCGCATAAAACCCATACTTAAACGATTATACTCTACTCCGCTACTCACCCCTGAGGCACAACGCCTCTGGGAGTGGATGGCGGAGTATTATATGTGTACCTTAGGCGAGGTTATGCGCCAGGCACTACCCTCAATGGCTAAGCCCTCGGCACAATCGCTTGGCGAGCTCGACGAGCGTAGCATCGAAGCCCCCACCGAGACCTTCATAGCCCTTACGGCGGAGCTACGAAGTGAGGAGGCTCTCGCTGCCTACACCGAGCGACACTCACGCCGCGCACCACGCCGTACCGCCACAATGGATCACATCGCCGCACTCGCCATTGAGCGTGGCAGCAGCGATGGCTTCGTGCCACGCCGTTTGATCGATGCTACATCGGAGCAACTCGCCGACCTACGCAAGCGCGGCCTTATCCTTAGCGAGCCACGCCCCACGGAACGTAGCCATAGCACTACGGACTTCCTACTTCCCACGCTCTCCGCACCACAGCAACACGCCCTGCACGCCATCCGCGAGGCCCACACCAACAACAAAGTGGCACTCCTACACGGCGTTACGGGCTCGGGCAAGACTGAGATATACATCCACCTCATCGCCGACACGTTGGCCGCCGGCAACGATGTGCTGATGCTCGTTCCAGAGATAGTCATCACCTCGCAACTTATCGAACGATTGGAGCGCATCTTCGAGGGACGTACCACGACGTACCACTCACACCTTACTGCCTTGCGCCGAGGCCAGACATTCCTACGCCTCTCCCTCTCGGGCGGTGGCGAGCTTATCGTGGGTGTCCGCTCGTCGCTGTTCCTACCTCTGCACCCAGGGGCTCTTGTCATCGTCGACGAAGAGCACGATCCGAGCTACAAGCAGAGCGACATGCAACCACGCTACAATGCCCGCGACGTGGCAGTGATGATGGGTAAGACCCACGCGGCACATGTAGTCCTTGGCAGTGCAACTCCCGCGCTCGAAAGCTATACTAACGCCCTCTCGGGCAAGTACGTTTATATCGAGCTCAACGAGCGTTGGGGCGATGGAGTACTCCCCGAGGTCATCGTCTCGGACACCATACGTGCAGTTAAGCGTGGCGAACGTAAGACACACTTTAACTTCGACCTACTCAACCATCTACGTCGCTCTTTGGAGGCTGGCGAACAGGCCATCCTATTCCAGAATCGCCGAGGCTATGCCCCCTATTTGCAGTGCCGCACCTGTGGCTACTCGCCGCGCTGTCCCCATTGCAACGTTACACTCACCGAGCACCGTACCACACGACGCATGGAGTGCCACTACTGCGGCTATAACATCGAGCGACCCACCATGTGTCCCAACTGCGAAACACAGGACATCGCCACAATGGGCTTCGGCACCGAGAAGGTCGAGGAGGAGATCTCGCGTCTCTTCCCCGATGCTCGCGTTGACCGTCTCGATGGCGACACATCGACCTCGGAGCGTGCCTTCAAGCAGATTGTCCAGCGCTTCGAGAGTGGCCAAACAGACATCCTTGTAGGCACACAGATTGTTACCAAGGGTTTCGACTTCGGTGGCGTTACCACCGTGGGCATCCTCAACGCCGACAACCTACTCTCCACGCCCGACTTCCGCGCCTCGGAGCGCGCCTTCCAGCTTATGATGCAGGTGGCAGGCCGTGCTGGCCGTCGTAATGACCGTGGCCGCGTTGTGGTGCAGACATCACAGCCGAAACACCCGATCATCCAATATGTCGCCTCTGGCGACTATCGCGCCATGGCTCATAGCGAACTTACAGAGCGTGAGGCTTTCGGCTACCCGCCATACTCACACCTCATACGCATACTTCTGCGCCACGAGGAGTACGAGCTCCTACGCTACGCCTCGCACGCATTAGCCGAGGCTATGCGTCGTAAGTTTGGCGCAAGGGTCATGGGGCCAGTCTCTGCCGCTCGCGAGATGCTCCGTGGTGAGCACCGCAGTGAGATAATCCTGAAGATCGAGTCGGGCGCTTCTATGACACGCGCACGTAAGCTCCTGCGCGAAGCTATCGCCACGGTAAGCAACGACCAGCGATATAAAAGCATAAAGATAAATATCGATGTCGATGCTACGTAATGCACTCAGAGCCATCGGCTCTCTACTCTTCCCCTCGGGCTGTATCGTCTGTGGTGAGCATGTCACCGCCTCGATGCACGGTATCTGTACGCGTTGTCGCTACGACATCCCACTTACCAACTACTGGACCAACCACGACAACCCCGTGAAGGAGCTCTTCGCAGGAAAGGTGCCCATCGTCGAGGGCTCGTCGTTTTTCTTCTTCTCGGGTCATAGCCTATGGCGCACACTCATCCACCGTTTCAAGTATGGTGGCTGCTGGCGCATAGCCTACGAGATGGGGCGATGGTACGGTAGCGAGCTAAAAGCCTCAGGGCTCTACGACGACATAGATGTCGTTGTACCCGTGCCGTTACACTGGCGCAAGCTCCTCAGCCGAGGCTATAACCAATCCACCTATCTTGCCGAGGGCATAGCACACTCGATGTCCGTTGGTGTCGACAGCCACACCCTCCGCCGCCACCGTAACAACCCCTCGCAGGCACGCCGCAAGGGCTCCGACCGCTGGCAAAATGTTGAGGACCTATTCTCCGTCCGCAACCCACACCGCTTGAAAGACAAGCATATACTTATCGTCGACGATGTGCTCACCTCCGGAGCTACGCTCAGCTCGGCCATAAGCGCCCTCCTCGACGCTACGCCCGACTGCCGCATCTCGGTAGCCACCCTCGCCGTCACACGTCACATCACTCCCAGCCGATAGTAAAACGGCCATGCCACATTCGCATTTCAGAATTTTTGTTATATTTGTAACCGCTTAGGTTAAATAAATGGTAACAACGTGAAACGAGTGCTTTTATGCTTTGCGCTGTGCGCCATCGTGTTTGCAGCGTGTGAGGGTGACAACAGCGACACTAAAAGTCAGTTCAGCGTCACCTTCGGCAGTATTGAGTGTGCGACGACAGACACAACGGCAACAATTACCACCTCACGTCCCGTGGTCATGGTCAACGACACGAATTACATCGTCAGTGACAGCGACTTATACCTTGTCTACAAGGAGGCTGGCCGAGGCGAGGAGCAATATCTAACCGAAGTTGAGTCCGAGGGCGACACGCTATGTTTCACACTTACGTAACTAAAGCCCGAAACCGAGTATACCGCCACGTTGTGGCATAACGCCGGCATGCGCGGCATGTTCCAATGCAACATGTTTACCTTCTCCACACTCACCGTTAAAATCGACGTTATTGACGAAATGGGCTATAAGACTACTGGCGAGTGCTGCTCTAACCCCATATCGCTTAATTCGTACGCCAACATACACTCACGTAAATCACTAACACTCAGATAGTATGCAACGATTATTTCTACTTATCGCGCTCGCGGGTCTCGTTACGGCCTGCGATCCTCCCACCACCGACTCTCCCATCAAGCCTCCCACCGAGGAGCCCATGCCCGATAATCCTAAGCCCGAGCCAAAACCTGAGGATGCAATCTCTACGCTCGAGGGCGACATCGAGGTTATGTTCCCCGAAGAGTGCTCGTTGTCGTATGCCGACTGCTTTGGAGACTACTACTCTACGGGGAACTATATGTGGGGCTTCTACTTTATGAACTTCACCTCGAAGGAGCAGATATACATCGAGGTCATGCACCCCGTACATGACCTCATAATCCCCGAGGGGACGTTCACCGCCTCGTCAAATATCTCCGCCGAGAACGTATTTATCACGGGCGACTACGACTTAGATGGCTACCTGGTCTACTCGTGGTACATAGCTCTTGAGACCGCAGATCGCCCGGCCGCCATCGCCCCAATTAAGGAGGGCACGGTCACTATCAACGCCAACGAGGATGGCACCTACCGCGCCACCTTTGACCTCAAGGACGATGCTCACAACCGCATCACCTCTACCTACGACGATCGTATGGTCATCGAGGATTTCAGAATATAGATCGCCAAAAACAAGTATGGGGTTATCCGCTTGGATAACCCCATACTTGTTATACCCCAATTACGTTACTCAACCACATGCTTAAATACGCGGCCAAAACGATCAGTAGCAACAATAGTAATTTCGCTATTTTCCACCATGCGGCGACAACGGAAATAGTGCTTATGAGGATATGCCGAGCGACGCAGACGAGCCATTATTATATCGCTATAATCTGCCTCCTCTTCTACATAGCGCATATAGTCGGGATCGACAATCTCGATCTGCTCCATCACCCCCATATTCACACCATTCTCTAACCACTCTACACGCCACTTGCTGTCCCAGCCGATAACCTTAGCAACCACATACTCCTCATTATCCTTAACAACACCCTCATCCCACGTAACAAGTTGATAGTTTAAATCTTCACCCAAAATACGATGCTGCCAAGACCATTCGTCATCGCGCTCCTCAATGCAAAATACACCCCTCGGTGTGCCATCCGAGCAGATGGGTGCAAACCACAGATTGCCGTTCACCTGCGCCACACTATGCTCAATGATGCGGGGAGCGATGTCGGCCGTAGCGTGACGATGACGGTGACCAGTGATAAAATGCAACTCTCTATCACCCACAATATCAACGATGTCCTCTGCATAATCAAGCACCTCGCCACCCGAGCGATAATTGACAGCAGGGGCATGCATAAGCACAGCCACGCGCTCCTCCGCGCCCACCTTTCGCATCTCGCGCTTGAGCCATCTTAGCTGCTTGCGATCAACGCCAATCGTGTAGTTGTCATGGTCGGTATAGCGTATATTGTCGAGTGCAAAGAAACGTGTATCGGCCATGGTAAATGTGTAGTATCTATCGCCAAAAACAGCCTCGTAGTTCTTCTTTGCAAGCCTCTCGTTATCAACAACATCAGCAGGATGATCATGATTACCAATAACGGCGTATAGAGGCACACCGAGCCCCTCGAACATGGTCTTCACACGTGGTAGAAACTCCATAGTATCCCACACCACATCGCCCGTGAGAATTACGGCCGTGGGATAACCCGTCGCACGATACTCCTCGACGATAGCTCTAATCTGTGGCAATAACACCCCCTCAAGCTCCGCGATTTGTGCCTCGGTCTGAGGCTGCGTATCACCCACAACAACGAGGTTAAAGCCTCGCTCCTGAGCACTGCACTCCATGCGAACAAGAGCCAACAGCGACACCAAAATCAACAAAAATATTCTCATAAAAATATGGTCTTTTTAAATGCGTTCGGCACTCTCCTTTTCGGCGACAAAGATAGTGTTTCGCCGATAAAATGCAATACGATGGCGATAAAAAGTCGCGCACGTGTGCGTGGGCAACAAAAAATTTACTATCTTTGCCGTGATATGACGGCTCCACCGCAACAAGGCATTGCGGCTTAGCGAGCCTCAAGTGATACAGGACTATGGAAAATTTTATCGTTTCAGCACGTAAGTATCGCCCTGCAACCTTTGCTTCGGTCGTGGGACAGCGACATATCACCTCAACACTGAAGAATGCCATTGAGCGCGGACAGCTTGCCCACGCCTACCTATTCTGTGGTCCCAGAGGTGTCGGCAAGACCACCTGTGCCCGTATATTCGCCAAGGCCATCAACTGCCTGAATCCGCAGGCCGGCGAGGCATGCAACGAATGCGAGTCGTGCCGCTCGTTCAACGAGGGTCGCTCGCTCAACGTTCACGAGCTTGATGCGGCATCGAACAACTCTGTCGACGACATCCGCAACCTCATCGAGCAGGTGCGCATCATTCCTCAGCAGGGTCGCTACTCGGTCTTCGTCATCGACGAGGTACATATGCTCTCGGCCGCGGCGTTCAACGCCTTCCTCAAGACGCTTGAGGAGCCACCGCGCCACGCAATATTTATCCTCGCCACGACCGAGAAACACAAGATCATACCCACCATCCTCTCGCGCTGCCAGATCTACGACTTCAACCGCATCAAAGTTGAAGATGGCGTGGAGTATCTGCGTTACATCGCCACGAAGGAGGGTGTGGAGGCCGACGATGAGGCTCTCAACCTCATTGCCCACAAGGCCGATGGCGGTATGCGCGACGCACTGTCAATGTTCGACAAGGCGGTGTCGTTCTGCGGCTCGAAGCTCAACTATAAGGATGTGGCCGCCACGCTTAACGTCCTCGACTACGACACATACTTCAAGGCTACGGAGCTGCTCCTCGCTGGCCGTTATGTCGATGCGCTCATACTCTTCGACAATGTGCTCGCGCGCGGCTTCTCGCCACAGGTATTCATCACGGGACTTAACGCTCACATGCGCGACCTGCTCATGGCCAAAGGACCAGCGATAAGTCTTGTGGAGTTCACCGGGACGCTCGTCGACAGGTACAAGGCTCAGGCGGCACAATGTGACGAGGCCTTCCTCTTCGGGGCTATATCGCTCCTTACGGAGGCCGACGGTAAGGTACGCCAATCGTCAAATCAGCGATTGCTTGTTGAACTGGGACTTATGAAGATAGCAGGTCTCGGTCAAAAAAAAAATAGTGAGGTAACAACCACGACGTTTGCCACGGAGTATGCGCTGCCCGAGCTTGAGCCTGCACCACAAGCAACTCAACCAACAGTCGCCCCGACAGCCACACAGCCTACGCCAGAGCCCGTAAGGGTGGAAACACCCAAGTCCTCACCTACTCCCGCGAGCGCTACGCCCGCACCGAGTGTATCGCAGGTGGAGCAACCTGCAGCTACGGCCACAACGGCTACGGCTACGGAGCGACCCAAGACGCGCGCCACGGCAACGAGGGCCACGCGCTCGAGCGTATCGCTCAATAATCTCTTGGGTGGCGATGCTAAGACCGCCACGGAGATTGCCGCCGAGGAGATAGCACGCAAGGCCGAGGAGAGCTTCGACCCACGTGCCGAGGAGAAGATCTCGCTTGCGAAGGATAAGATGGTCGATGCACTCATGCAGAGCCGCCGCCGCTTTGTCGAGGTATTTCAGTCGATGAAGGTCGACGGCCACGAGGTCACGTTCACCGTAGCATCGCAGGAGCTCTACACCGAGATTATGCGCGACAAGAGCGAATGGCAGCAATTTATCGCCAAGCATAGTGGCGCGGTGGGACTAATCGAGATTCAGGTGATCGTCAACGAGCAGATACGCATAGCTCGCCCCATAACGTTGGAGGATCGCCTACGACACATGGTCAAGAAGAACGAGCGCATTACCGAGATGATCGAACGCTTAGCGCTCGATGCAGAATAAGCAACATGGATAATTAACAAATTAGTAATAAATTCAGATACAATGATGAAAGATTTTGTTCAGGAGCTCGAGTGGCGCGGTATGATACATACCATCATGCCTGGTGCTAAGGAGCAGTTACAGAAGGAGATGACAACGGCCTACTTGGGCATCGACCCCACGGCCGACTCACTACATATCGGCCACCTCGTGGGTGTTATGATTTTGAAGCACTTCCAGATGTGTGGTCACCGTCCCATCGCCCTTATCGGCGGTGCTACGGGTATGATTGGCGACCCGTCGGGTAAGTCGCAGGAGCGCAACCTCTTAGACGAGGCGACGTTGCGCCACAACCAAGAGGCTATCAAGAACCAGCTCTCGAAGCTCATCGACTTCGACTCGACGGCCGAGAACCACGCACTCTTGGTTAACAACTACGACTGGATGAAGGAGTTCTCGTTCTTGGACTTTGCCCGCGACATCGGCAAGTGCATCACTGTAAACTACATGATGGCTAAGGATTCGGTAAAGAAGCGTTTCAATGGCGAGGGTGACGGTATGTCGTTCACGGAGTTCACCTACCAGCTACTTCAGGGTTACGACTTCCTCCACCTCTACAACGAATACAATTGCAAGGTACAGCTCGGCGGTGCCGACCAGTGGGGCAACATCACCACCGGCACAGAGCTTATCCGCCGTAAGCTCGGCAGCGAGGCCGAGGCTTTTGCCATCACCTGCCCACTTATCACCAAGGCAGACGGCACGAAGTTTGGCAAGACAGAGAGCGGCAACGTATGGCTTGACCCACGCTACACCTCGCCCTACAAGTTCTACCAGTTCTGGCTCAACGTGAGCGACGACGATGCTGCCAAGTACATCAAGATCTTCACCGCCATAGGTCGCGAAGAAATTGAGGCACTCATCGCCGAGCACGCCGAGGCTCCGCACATGCGTATCCTGCAGAAGCGCCTTGCCAAGGAGGTGACCGTCATGGTACACTCTGAGGCTGACTACGAGGCTGCTGTGGAGGCATCGGGCATCCTCTTCGGCAACA
>CALBKP010000014.1 GCA_937895825.1 uncultured Alistipes sp.
AGGCTACGCCATCCTCCTCGCTACCCTCAAATACGGTAGCATACATACGGCTCTTGTCAAGCTTGTATACCTCGGTGAGCAACTCCCATGCCCACTCGATAGCCTCCTTCTTGAAGTAGTCGCCATATGACCAGTTGCCAAGCATCTCGAACATGGTGTGGTGATAGGTGTCGTGACCTACCTCCTCCAAGTCGTTATTCTTACCCGATACACGCAAACACTTCTGCGTGTCGGCTACGCGAGGCCAACGACGTGGTGCATTGCCAAGGAAGATATCCTTGAACTGGTTCATACCTGCATTGGTAAACATCAGTGTAGGGTCGTTTTTTACGACCATCGGAGCCGAGGGTACAATCTCGTGCTGCTTGGAGCGGAAGAACTCCAAAAATGCTTCTCTTACTTTATTCGATTCCATATATCTTAAATATTATTTTTTATACCTATATTTTATAGCGGTTGCAAAATTACACAATTTCCTTTAATTTTGCATCGTTATTTGTGATATTTTAAAAAAAATTATTTTATCGGATGAGTAACGTCAAGAATATAAGTCTAAAGAGGGTGAAGCGTAGATGGCCCAAGGGCTACGCTATGTTCATACGTCTTTTGGTGGCGCTACTTATTGCTGTCGTTAGCAATGTGCTGATTTCTATCTGGTTCGACACACCAAAGATGTCGAAAATACGTCGCGATAACCGCCAGCTCGTAGCTCAATATAACATTCTTCAAGAGAAGATACGCTCGGCAGAGCACGCCCTTGCCGATGTCAAACATCGCGACCAATACGTCTATCGCCCATTGCTCGGTATAGACACACTACGCATCCCACAAGTATACTCCGAGTATAACGACTCAAAATATGCCGAGCTACCCGATGGCGAGTATGGCGATATGATTGTCGATGGTTGGAAGAATATCGATAGGCTCACACGTGAGTTGTACTATGCTTCTGTATCGTTAGACGATACGCAGGATCTTGCCGAGAATAAAGAGGAGTTCTCAACGGTTATTCCGGCAATATGGCCCATCGACCGCACGAAACTAAACTATGTTAGTAGCCTGTATGGTATGCGCATGCATCCGAGGTATGGCTACTGGAAGATGCACGAGGGCATCGACCTCTCGGCACCTAAGGGCACTCCGGTATATGCTACGGGTAATGGTGTTGTTGTTCGCTCTGGCTGGCGACCCGGTTATGGCGAGCTTATCGAGCTAAACCATGGCTTCGGTTATAAGACACGTTATGGTCACCTGGCTAAGCGATACGTACAGCCTGGCGATAGTGTTACTCGCGGACAAGTTATTGGCGAGGTAGGTAATACGGGTGTATCCTCAGGAGCACATCTACACTACGAGGTTCGCTTCCGTGATAATACTGTCAACCCTATCCACTATTTCAACAAAGATATGTCGCCTGAGGCCTATATTGACCTCATGAAGCAACTTGAGGAGTCAACGCAAAAGTAATTGATCAAATGGGACTTATGGATATAAAATCACGTAAAACTTCACGTCGCAGCCGTAGGATAATACCTATTGCTATCAACCTCCTTGTGTGGGTAGCAATGGTATTTATGTGGTGGGGCATTTTATCACTTGTGGTAGATATGCCAGCAGAGTATAAGCTACGCCACTCGACGGATGATTTACGTATTGAATACAACAAACAATTAGAGAGATACGATTCGTTATATAATGTACTTGATAATGTTGTTAGACGCGACGAGAATGTCTTTAGAAAGCTATTCGAGTCTAACCCTTATAATCTGAGTGCGGATATAGACAATGAGCGTATTGAGCTGTATGAGGAGTTGATGGATATGAACAGCTACGAATTGCTACTTACATTAGAACAACATATCCAACATGCTGAACGACAAGAGAAAGATATTGTATATGCACATAACAATCTTAAGTCTAATATATCAAACGGCACAATGACAATAGATTGTGTACCTGCAATTCAACCTGTCAACAATAGACAGCTTACCCTTCTTGCCGCAGGTAAAAAGCCATTAATTAATCCATTTCATCGTGCTATGCGTGAGCATCATGGAGTTGATTATCTCGTACCAGAAGGAACAGCCGTTTTTGCTACTGCAGACGGAGTAGTTGAGTCTTTATCGGAAAAGAATACTACGCACGGCAAGGCTATCACAATAGACCACGGCAACGGCTATGAAACGTCGTATAGTCACCTCCTTGATATTAGGGTAAAGAAGGGGCAGAGCGTAAAACGTGGAGACATAATCGCTCTATCGGGTAATAGCGGCCTTTCGTTTGCGCCACATCTTCACTATGAGGTGAGGTATAATGACATGCGCGTTGACCCTGTGCATTACTTTTTTTTAGAGCTTAGTCCCGCGGAGTATCAGCGCATGATTCGTATTGCGCTATCAAGCATGCAATCATTTGATTAGTATGGCTCAGTTAAAGTTGATTCTATTAGACTTTGATGGTACGTTAGTCGACACTCGTCGGGCTAATGCCGAGGCATATATCGCTACACTCTCAGAGGTTGGTATAGACCTTACGATTGAAGAGTATCTTGATCGTTTCTTCGGTGTCAGATGTATGGAGTTTATGCGAATGGTAGGCATTGAGGATGAATCTAAGATTATGGAACTACGCCGCCGTAAGATTGAACTATATCCTCATTTCTTCGATTCGGTTGTTCTAAATACACCTCTTTGGGAGTGGTGTCAGATGTTAAAACGCATGGGAATTAAGGTGTGGATAGTATCTACTGGACATATAGATAACATCCGCAATGTAATAAATCACTTGAATCTAAATTATGGCATTGATGGTATTATATCAGGAGATGACGTATCAAACCCTAAGCCTTCGCCTGAATGTTTCCTTAAGGCTATGGGAATAGTTGGAGTACGACCCGACGAGACCATTATCTTTGAAGATTCTCACGTGGGCCTTGAGGCGGCTCGAGCCAGTGGTGCTGCGTATGTCAAAATAGAGATGCAATAAAAATAGTAGTCATAGTTTTGGAGAATTGAGTTTTTTTATCTAATTTTATGCATTGAAATCTCTAAAACTAATAATATGAGAAGGTTTATTCTTATACTTAACATTATAGTATGCTCTGTATTTTTTGCAGCAGCACAGGAGACGACCATTGAACAAAATCGCCCTATAAAGGAGTTCCTATCGAGCTTTAAAGCTATTCATGTAGACGCTCCTATTAAGCTAAAACTTATCAAGATCGGTGAGAACGAAGCTCCATACATTATCTATGACACTAAGGGTGTTTACACATCTAAGTTTACTTTTGAGGTAGATCGCAAAAATAGTACATTAAAAATCAGCGAACGTAGTGATTCTAAACGCGTAAGTATAACTGAGGTAGAGGTTTACTTCACCAATCTTACAGACATCTCCATATCAAAGGCCGATGTAACGGTTGATGGTGTGCTTGAGTCTCAGCTCTTGGATGTCTATGTATCTAACGATGCTCTATTTGTCTCTGAGGTGAACGTTATGGATCTTATGATCTTTGCGGCAGGTAAGAGCCGTATAATACTATCTGGCACAGCGCGTTACCAGACTGCCGACATCTCCACTGCTGAGTATGATGCGGGTTCTTTGGGTACAACATCGACCATCGCCGAGGCATCGCATAATGCTGTTATTAAGCTAAATGCGTCGGAGCGACTCGAGGCCAAGACCTCGACTGGCGGTAAGGTCTACTATGTATCTCAGCCTGTAATCTTAAGAAGTGAGGTTACACTCTTTGGCGGTGAAATCGTGAAATTATAACCGAGACCATACGATGCAGACATTTCTTAAGGAGCTTGCCAAGACGCTCCTGGATCGTTATTCTGGCGACCTATCGCAACTTGTCGTGCTCTTTCCTTCGCTGCGTGCTCGTAGCTTCTTCAATGATGCCATCTCGCAACTTGTCGACACGCCAGTATGGCAGCCAAAATGGACTACCATAGATGAACTTATGGAGCAAGGCTCTGGGTTGGTACGTGGTGATCGCATTAGGCTTATCAGTGAGTTATACAAGATCTACGTAAAATATCATCCTAAGGAGACGTTCGATCGTTTCTACTTCTGGGGCGAGATGCTTATTTCGGACTTCGATATGATCGACAAATATCTCGTTGATGCATCGATGCTGCTGCGTAATATCGAGGATATCAAGGAAATTGAGGCCGATGTGTCGTATTTAACCCCAGAACAAGAGCATATACTAAGCTTTTGGGGGAGCTTTGGCCCCTCGGAGTCATTGAGCGAGCAGAAACAACGCTTTCTTAAGGTATGGCGATCATTACCAACAATATACAATGAGTTTCGCAGTAGACTCTTCGCGTTGGGCATCGGCTACCCCGGTATGATATATCGCCAGACGGCCGAGCGTATCAAACGCGGTGAGGATATTGCGCTTCCAGACAAACGATATGTTATAGCTGGTTTCAATGCTCTATCAAAGAGTGAAGAGATACTATTTAACTATCTAAATAATAGCAATAACGGTTGCGAGTTCTACTGGGACTATGATCGCTATTATGTTGATAATTGCGAGCACGAAGCGGGTGCTTTTTTGCGTAGCAATCTATCAATATATCCATCGGCCGCCAGCCTCACAAATGACAACTTTACAACACAGCCCAAACGACTTCGCGCCGTTGCTTGTGCGTCCAACGTTGTGCAGGTGAAACATGTTGGCGCAATTCTGGACGAGATCCCCTACGAGGAGTTGGACAAACGCACGGCAATAGTGCTTACTGACGAGAATATGCTCATCCCGCTACTTCATGCTCTGCCCGAGCGTGTGAAGAGTGTTAATGTAACGATGGGCTATCCGCTGAAAACTACCCTTGCATATAGCTTCATCGAACGACTTATCATCCTCCAGTCACATAGCCGACTACGCGATGATAGGACACTCTTCTATCATCAAGACGTTATTGGCCTGTTGTCCCATCCATTTATCGTTGACTGCTGTGGCGAGAAAACTGAGGATTATACCTCGCAGATAAACACCAATAAGTTAACCTCGGTTGATGCATCAATATTTAATGATGATGAGGTGTTACATATTGTCTTTCGCTACAAAACAGATAGTTGGTATGATTTATCTAAATATTTAGTTGATGTTATTCAACACCTAATCGATAGGGTTGCTTTTGCCGATGTGTCGCAGTATGAGTATATGCGTGTTGTCGCCAGCGAGATACGCAAAGTGGCGCTCTCGGTGTCGAAATGCAACATCGAGCCACCTATATCTGTTGAGGTATTTACATCGTTGCTTCGCCGCCACCTTCAGACTGTCACAATACCCTTTGAGGGCGAGCCTCTTGAGGGTGTTCAGATAATGGGAATTCTTGAGACTCGAAATGTAGATTTCAAGAATGTCATTATACTCTCTATGACCGATGCCAATTTCCCAGGCGATAGAACAGACCAACCCTCGTTTATCCCCTATGGTCTGCGCTTTGCTTATGGGCTACCTACACCTGAGCAACATGAGGCTATGTATGCCTACTACTTCTACCGCTTAATACAACGTGCCGAGCGAGTGGATATGCTCTACTGTTCACGTGCTGACGAGAAGAGTACCGGTGAGCGTAGTCGATATATATACCAGCTTGTCTACGAGTCGCCTTACAACGTAGCTATGCGCTCTGTTGGTGTCGACTTAGGACTCTCGGATATAGAACCGATCGAGGTTCAGAAGGGCGAGAAGGAGATGGCTATCCTTGAGAGGTATCTGGACTCTAAGAGTGGCTACGGATTATCACCCACAACGCTATTCAGGTATATTGAGTGTCCACTAAAGTTCTATTTTTCGACCATTGCACATCTTAAAGCCCCAGATGAACTTCTGGATAAGATTGATGCGCTCACATTTGGAAACATCTTGCACGAGACTATGCAGGATCTCTACACGCCACTCGTTGGCATCGAAAACCCACATGATAAAATATCTTTATTAAATCGTAAAGAGGTGGTTGAGAAGGCAGTAGATACGGTTATATGCAGGCTATTAGAGGGCGGTGACGGAGCCGCTGTTGCCGATTTCTCGGGCGACACTCTTCTTGTCAAGGAGATTATCCTAAAGTATATCATGTACGGCATTTTGCGTTACGACACTTCTCGCGATGGCTTTACCATCATAGGACTGGAGGATCTCGCCGAGTGCGACTACCCTATCTCAGGCGATCGTGTCGTCCACCTATCGGGACGAGCTGACCGTATTGATATACTATCAAATGGGGTATTACAAATCATTGATTATAAGAGTGGAAATAGACCACACCTCGAGTTCAATGGCATATCAACCCTTTTCTTCGGTCGTGCCGTTGAGCGAATATCCAACATTTTCCAGACGTTGCTATACTCAATGATGCTGCACCGTAGCCGAGGTACAGAGTCGATGCCGTCGCTCTTCTACGCCTCAAAGATGCTGAATGAGGATTACTCTCCGATGTTAACCGACAAGGAGACTGGCAAGGTTATAGAAAAATATAGTTCTGTTGCCAAGGAGTTTGAGACTGCATTGAGCGGGGTATTGGAAGAGTTGTACGACCCCGACACACCATTTAAGCAGGCGGAAGATGAGGATGCGTGTAAGTATTGTGACTATAAAAAGATATGCAGACGATGAAGCGTGCCAAGATACTCAGTGCAAGTGCCGGATCGGGAAAGACATATCAGTTGGCGCTAAAATATATTTGCGACATTATCGAACGCCCCGATAGATACCGCAATATCCTCGCTGTCACCTTTACCAATAAGGCTACCGAGGAGATGAAGTCGCGTATCTTGAACGAGATACATATCTTAGCCTCAGGCGGCAAAAGCATCTATATCGACAAAATTGCCGAGGAGCTCAATATGTCGGAGCCAAAGATTCGTGAGTGTGCCCTCAAAGTCCGCACGCGCATACTTCATGACTACTCACGCTTTACAGTGCTTACCATCGATCGATTCTTCCAACGCATACTGCGTGCCTTTATCAAGGAGCTTAGCTTAGATCTTAACTACAACATCGAACTCGACACCACATTGCTTTTGGAGCGCAGTGCCGATATGCTTGTCGAAAGTATTGCCGAAGAACCAGAGGTGCGACGCTGGCTACTCGAGTTTGCCGAGGAGAGAATAAACGATGGCACACGTTGGGATATGCGCTCTGACTTATGCCACTTGGGCGAGGAGCTATTTAGAGAGAATGGAGCCAAGCGGATTAACACATCGTTGGGCAAGAAGGAGCTACGCAATGCTGTTAACTCTTTGATTAAAGAGAGCGAGGTCTGCAAGCATAGACTCAAGGAGTTAGGCGAGCAAGCCTTGGAGATAATGGCAAAGTATGGCGTTGTTGCCTCGCAATTTAAGAGCAAGAGCAAAAGTGCTGCTTCCAACTTCGCTATATATGCAACCGGAGAGCTTAAAGCCCCCAATGCTACCATGCTCAAGGCGGCAGATAATATCAACGAGTGGTACAGTAAAGATGCCGATGGCAACACCATCGCAGCGGCCAATGAGCTAATGCCTATACTCAACGATATATGTAGGACATACACCCAGGGTATCAATAAGATAAACACCGCAAAGCTCGTTAGAGACAATTATCGCAGTTTCGCGCTTCTCTCGGATCTTCAGCGTAACATCACAAACATCTGCGACGAGGAGAACATAATGATTCTCAGCAAGACGAAAGATATACTCTCAACATTTGTTGATGACAGCAATGCTCCGTTTATCTACGAAAAGGTAGGTAGTCGATATGATCACTACATGATCGATGAGTTTCAGGACACGTCGGTTCGTGAATGGCAGAATATGCTTCCACTACTAAAGGAGGCACTTGCATCAAATCGCAATGCTTCGGTATTTATCGTGGGCGACATCAAGCAGTCGATCTACCGCTGGCGTGGCGGTGACTGGCGACTTCTTAACAGTGGAGCTATTGCCGACTTGGGCCAGGAGAACGTGGAGGTGGTGCATCTTAAGAACAACTACCGCAGTTTGGAGAATGTCGTTATGTTCAACAACGAGATTATCGCGCGCGTTGTCGATATGGACAATGCTTATCTAAATAAGATTGTCGACAATGCGTTGAAGAATAGGCGAATTAGCGATGCAACTCATGCTTCACTTTATAACATTATGGAGTCAGCATACTGCGATCACAAGCAAGAGCCCGTCACCAAGGATAAGGACAAAGGCTATGTCGAAGTATGCGCCTTCGACCCTACATGTGTCGATTCTCCATTTATCGAGGCCATCGAGAGTGCTATAAGCCGTGGTTATCGCTATCGTGATATACTTATCCTCGTGCGTAAATCGTCGGATGCCAAGCGCGTTGCCGATGCACTGTTTGAGTACAAGGACAAAATGTTCACATCGCGCGGAGAGGCTGGATTCAACGTGCTTACGCCCGATTCACTCACACTCGAAGGATGCGATATTGCAGAGTTTATCGTGGCAATCCTTCGCCTTGCCATTAACCAGCATAACGATATCGAGCGTGGAGTATATAACCGTTTCCTCGGTTATGACCTCGACCACACCTTCGATGACAATGAGTTAGACCTCATGCATCGTCTGGCACACCTCTCACCAATGGAGGCATTCGAGCTGATTGTATCCTACTTTAATCTACATGAGCGCAAGCAGAGTATCGCCTTCATACAAGCTATGCACGAACAGATTATCAACTTCTCGACCACACGCATAACCGATATTCAGCACTACTTAATGTGGTGGGAGGAGCGTGGCAAGAACGAGGCTGTTAAGGTGGAGATGACTGACGATACAATTGAGATTACGACGATACATAAGGCCAAAGGTCTTGAACGCGACGTGGTGATCATCCCTTACGCCTCGATCGACATGGTACCTCGAAGCATCCACTCACCTATCGTATGGGCGAAGGCCGATAATCCCGATAGTAGCGCCTCGACATTGGGTGATTTTCCCGTGAGTTATAGTGGAGCGATGGAGGAGTCGGCATTCTCGGAAGAGTATTACAAAGAGTTGGTGATGAGCCATGTCGACGGAATCAACTTGTTATATGTAGCTATCACGCGTGCATCTCGTGAGCTATATCTATTCTTTCCGAAGAATCTGCATAGCAAGACGAGCAGCGATAATATCACTACAACCGTGCCGTTAATATGGAGCGCTGTGCAGGATATGTGTCACAACCCCGAAACTGTAATGAGCGAGGGCGAGACAGCCTTTGTAACGTATAAGATTGGAGTTGCGCCACAAGCAAAGAGATATAGTTCGCGTAATGCCATGGTCGAAAATGTATTGCTCGATGATTATACAACCAACAGCCCCAATATCAAGGTTCGCTTCCCCGTGTCGAGATACATTGATGAGTGTAGCGGTCAGAAGCGCACATCTATCAATGCAGGTCTTCGTCTGCACTCAATCTTTGAACGTGCAGTTAGTGAGGCTGATTTACGCGCTACCATAGAGAAGATGGTGCTTGATTGTGTTATTGATGAGAATGAAGCTATCACTTTGCAACAAAATGTAAATAAGGCTCTTGAGTCCGATATAATAAAGGAGTGGTTTAACGGTGAGTGGGACGATGTGAAGATCGAGGCTGACATCATCCTACGCAACAAGCAACGTCGCCCCGATCGTGTTATGATTAAGGGCGATCGTGCCGTTGTTGTCGATTATAAGTTTGGCGAGCTTCGCAGTCCAAAATATGCAAAGCAGGTGGCTGAGTATATGTCACTATTGGCTGATACCAGTCTCTATAACCACATCGAGGGATATGTATGGTATCTTATGACAGGCGAGTTAGAGTGCGTTAAACAGTAGCTTGAAATAGAAAAATTATTGTATCTTTGTAGCATGAAACGTACCCTATGGAGTATCATCCCGCAGAGCTATCGTCGTCGTGCCATCGGTGTCACTATGACTATATTCTTGCGTGCATTACTCAACTTTGTGGGTGTGGCTACGTTAATACCAGTTCTCACACTAATAATCGACAGCGATAATATCGCGTCATCGAGTTATCTGCACGATATATACACGTGGCTTGATGTTGGGTCGTACAACTCCTTCGTAGCCATCGTCTGTTGTAGTGTGGTGGCAATCATTCTACTAAAGAATGTTGCCATTATGCTACTCTATCGTAGCGAGCGTAACTATATCTACTCGCTTTACGAGCACCTATCAAGGCTGCTATATTTAGCATACCACAAGCGAGGCTATGGCTTTATCAAACATAATAACTCAGCCATACTTACCCGTAACGTAAACGTTGTCAGTCTGATGTTTGTAGTGGGCGTTCTCAAACCCGTTGCCACCATTATTGGTGAAGTGTTGCTTCTTGCGCTAATCTTTATGGCTATAATGTGCTATGCTCCATCTGCAGCACTTTTAGCTGTGGGTATTATGATGCCTATCGTTGCCATCTTCTATATGGCTATGCGCCGTAGGTTAAACGATATAGGACAGCGAGAAAATGAGGCACAGCGCGCCAAGAGCCGTGTCGTTGCGGAGAGCTTCCGCGGTTTTGCAGACATCGAGATAGGTGGAGCATTCCCACAGATGTTCAGACGCTTTGAGAAGGCAATGAGCGAGGTTGTGGCTCTACGAAAACGCAATGCCACGATAAGTATATTTCCACAGATGTTTACCGAGGTGGGCCTTGCGCTGGGTCTTGTCACGCTGGTCATGCTCGGTATAAGTGGCACATACGAGGATATGACCCTCCTATTCGGTATCTTTGCCGTGACGGCCATCCGATTAATTCCATCGGTACGTAGCATAATGTCGGGATGGAGCACGATACGTTATAACAGATATACCATCGATACTTTGGCCGACATAGCCATTAACGAAGATATAGTTGAGCCAACCTTGATTAACGACCGATTTAATTTTACTCGCGTAATCGAGCTTCGTGACCTAAGCTTTAAGTTCGAGGATTCAGATAAGGAGGTAATCAACGGCCTGTCGTTACAAATCGCACGTGGTGAGCGTGTCGGTATTCGTGGAAGCTCAGGTGTGGGTAAGACAACGCTTTTCAATCTGATTCTCGGGCTCTATCGTCCAACGTCAGGTGGTATATATATTGATGGTGAGGAGCTACGAAACGATAATATCGCTAAGTGGCAAAATACCATAGGATATGTGTCACAATCGGTGTTTATTGCCGATATGACACTGGCCGAGAATATTGCCTTCGGTTGCGACGCCAATAATATAGATTACGATCGTGTAAATAAGGTAATTGAGCTATCTGACCTTAAGGAATTCGTGACATCACTGAAGGATGGCATTCATAGCCGTATCGGTGAGCAAGGCAGCCGTATATCTGGCGGTCAGCGACAGCGTATTGGCATAGCACGCGCACTTTATAAAGGCTGTGATGTGCTGTTCTTTGACGAGGCTACGTCGTCGCTCGATGGTAAGACAGAGGAGAATATTAACAGTGCGATACGTCGCCTATCCAACGACAATCACTCGCTTACAATTGTGGTCATTGCCCACAGAGAGAGTTCGTTGGAGTATTGCGACCGCATAATAACACTCGAATAATGTATTACGACTATGTCATAGCAGGCCTACGCCTACGTTCCGATATCGACCTTGTAGCAGTTGGCATCCGAGGCTTTCAACCATTTGTTGCGGATGTTGAAGGCGAGGCAGAATGTACCGTTACACATAACCCAATGATGGATATTGCTGCTCTTGGCAAGTATCACGAGTTGGCAACATCTTATGTCTCTGAGGCCGATGCAGACAGCTGCTTCGGACGCACCACGGCGGGATACCTCTACTCCATTCAGCGTCGTCGTCCCGAGAGTCCAGTGACATACTTTCATATCGAGCGCGATAGTGGCCATGTGACCACAAACATTGAAACAGCAGATAATATAGATGTCTCTATTTTACGCTTTGGCATATGGGTTATGTTTGGCGTTGTTATGGCCTCGCGAGGTGCTATTGCCATTCACTCATCAACAATCGTTGCTGATGGCCGCGCAATACTCTTCCTGGGCGAATCGGGCACAGGTAAGAGCACCCACACACGTCTCTGGCGCGATAATATCGATGGCGCACGCTTGCTGAATGACGACTCTCCGATCATACGTATCATCGACGGCAAGCTACGTGTCTACGGCTCACCATGGAGCGGCAAAACACCGTGCTACAAGAACGAGAGCTACCCCATTGCAGGCTTCTGTCGTTTGGCACAAGCTCCGTATAACAAGATACATCGTCTACCAACGATTATGGCCATTGGCGCACTTCTGCCATCGTGTCCACCAATCTTTGCCCACGACGAGTATCTGCAAGATTACATCTGCAAGAGCATTGGCGAGGCCATTCGTTTAGCCCCCACATATCGCCTTGAGTGTCTGCCAAATAGTGCAGCAGCAGAGTTGTCGTACACTACAATAATGAAAGAGGTATAGCATGGCAGATATTCGTGACATAGCTAAGGATAATATCGAGCAACTCGTAGCCCCTGGTGAGCGGTTCAAGATGATGGTTACGGGGTATAGCATGCTTCCGCTCTTGGGCTATGGCCGCGATGTTATTGTGCTTAGACGCATAGACACCATCGAGCCTATACTTGGTCGTATAGCGATGTTTCGCGCTATGGATAGACATATCATCGTACACCGTGTTGTGGCTGTTGATGGCGATGTTGTTACCTTTCAGGGCGATGGTAACCCATACCAGCAGGAGCGATGCCGACGTAGTGATGTTGTAGGTGTCATCGAGGAGGTCATCCGCGAAGATGGGCGCGTGGTAAGTTGCCTAACACGTATCTGGCGACTACGCGAGCGCATTTGGCTTTGTCAACCACGCCTTGTTCGTCGCTATGCTCTTGCCATCTTGCGCCGTATGGCAAACTATAAACGTAAAAAACAAGGATAACTATGGATATAAGAATAGGTCATGGCTTTGATGTTCACGCTCTCGCCGAGGGTTTGCGCCTTGTGTTATGTGGCGTGGAAGTACCACATACTAAGGGCTGCGTTGCCCACTCTGATGGCGATGTAGCCATTCACGCTATATGCGATGCTCTGCTCGGTGCGTTGGCACTTGGCGATATAGGCAAGCTCTTTCCCGATAGCGACCCTAAATATAAGGGCATAGACTCCACAAAGCTACTTCACGATGTAATTGACATAGTACGTAGTAAAGGCTTTAATATTAATAATATAGATTGTACTATTGCTATGCAGCAGCCTAAGCTACGGCCCTACATCGACACAATGCGCGAACGCCTTGCCGAGGTGATCGGTATCACGATAGACAGGATCTCGGTCAAGGCTACCACTACTGAACACCTTGGCTTTGAGGGTCGTGAAGAGGGTGTATCAGCCACAGCTGTCACGCTTCTTATTAAGTCATAATCGCGTAAAAGAGAAAAAGATTTTGCAGAATTAAATAAAAGTGCTACATTTGCAGCGTCTTTTTAAAAGATCGGTTGCTCGGATGGTGGAATAGGTAGACACGCCGGACTTAAAATCCT
>CALBKP010000015.1 GCA_937895825.1 uncultured Alistipes sp.
CATCAAGATATTGTCGATGGTACCACCAACCATGATGTCGAGGTCGGCATCCTTCATAGCCTCGAAGCCGGGATTGATGACATACTCACCACCGATGCGAGCTACGCGAACTTCCGAGATAGGACCGCCGAATGGAATGTCCGATACGGCCAAAGCTGCCGACGCAGCAAGACCTGCAAGTGCATCGGGCTGGATATCTTTCTCAGCCGAGATAAGGTTAACGGTAACGAATACCTCAGCGTGGTAATCAGCAGGGAAAAGGGGACGAAGAGCACGGTCGATAAGACGTGCTACCAAGATCTCCGAGTCACCAGCCTTGCCCTCACGCTTCATAAAGCCACCAGGGAAGCGGCCGCATGAAGCATACTTCTCCTTGTATTCCACCTGCAAGGGCATAAAATCGGTTCCCTCCTTGGCGTCCTTAGCAGCAACAACGGTACCCAAAAGCATCGTGTCGCCCATACGTACAACCACTGAGCCGTCGGCCTGCTTTGCGAGCTTGCCGGTCTCGATCATAATCTCACGACCATCGGCCAATGTGATTGTCTTCTGTACAGCATTGTACAACTTGTTAGCTTCCATAAAAATCTAAAAATCCTCTAAAAAATTGTCGTCAAATATATTTCGTCATAGTTTGTTTCAAGTGTAAATGAAGGCAATACCGAAGCATCGCCTTCATTTGCTGCACATCCGTACTACTTACGGAGGTTAAGAGTCTTGATGATTGCGCGGTAACGCTCGATATCAACCTCCTTCAAGTACATAAGCAACTTACGACGCTTACCTACAAGACGCAACAGCGAACGCTGCGTGCCGTAGTCGTGACGGTTGCTCTTCATGTGCTCGGTAAGGTGGTTGATACGGTAGGTGAATAACGCGATCTGGCTCTCGGGTGAACCCGTGTCGGTTGTAGACTTGCCGTACTGGCCAAACAACTCCTGCTTCTTTTCAGGTGTCAAATACATAAAAATTAAGGTTTTATGGTGCGCGTCCTTCATGCTTTCCCGAGGATCACGCCCCTGGTTCCACTCCACGACAGATCATCCTTACCTTAGATCCTGCCGGAGCGTGCGGCAAAGATACGTCAATTTTCGGAATCCACAAGGCCTTTTTCTAAGAAAAAGAATATTTTAACATCATTTTTCGTGAAAGAAATTTTGACTTTGGTCGTTTGTTCTGATGTGTTGGCCTCTGTGTGGCGTGTTTATAAATCCATAATATTTACAATATCGTTTTATTTAAAGCGATAAATATCTGTTCTGTTGGCGAAAAAAAGAGTGTAGTGTAAAAAAGCATTCAACTATTTTTCTATCAGACTCCTAATTTTTGGGGTAAAGATGGTGGAAAATTGTGATTTTTTACTACCTTTGCTCACTGATATATATAAAGTGTATCCGTGTATGTCTAAAAGATCGCTATTGCAATATCTCCTCCTTGTTATGATGGCGTTGGTCGTTGGGGCGTGTGGTCGTCCTACAACGGATTACGTAGAGGTAAGAGGTGAGGCTTTGGGAACCTTTGTGCAGTTGAAATGTCCTGCATTGGTTTCCGAAGGTGACCTTGTGGCGATGGTCAGTAGGGTAGACTCGGTGGCTAAGGGCTCGATGTCGATGTTTAATCCTCAGTCGTTACTCTCGAGGCTCAACCACAACGATACCGACTCGTTGGATATGCACATCGCTTACAATATCGAGTTAGCGCGTCGCTTCTCGGAGCTTAGCGGTGGTGCTTATGACATCACTATTAAGCCGCTCACGGATGCGTGGGGCTTCGGTCGTGATAGGGCTATCAAGGAGCCAAACATAGATTCGCTGTTGGAGTTTGTGGGATACAAAAAGATTGCCATTGAGGATAATCGTTTGGTAAAGAGTGATAGCCGTGTGGCAATCGATCTGAACTCCATAGCTAAGGGTTACACTGTTGACCTTGTTGCTCAGGAACTTGAGGCTATGGGCATCGAGGACTATATGGTAAACATCGGCGGTGAGGTGAGAACTAAGGGCGTTAATGGCTTAGGTAGGCTATGGTCGGTAGGCATTGAGACGCCGTACGATGGCAATATGATGCAGGACTCGCTGGAGAAGATCATAGAGCTGGAGGATGAGGCTGTGGCAACGTCGGGAAATTACCGCCGCTTCTACCTTACGGACGAGGGTGATAAGATTGCTCATACGATAGACCCACTCAGTGGCCATAGCGTGGTGAGTGAGTTGCTTTCGGTGACGATTGTAGCCCCTACGTGTGCTGAGGCCGATGCTGCCGCAACGATGTTTATGGCAATGGGCTCGCGTTCGGAGACCTTGGAGTTGGCTAAACGATGTGAGCGAGAGTATGGATGGAGCTACTACTTTATCTATGCCAACGGAGAGGACTATCGCGTGGAGTGTAGCGCGGAGTTTAGATAAGCGAACTATTTAATGTAGAAACAAAATAAAGATGAAGCAGGATGGCATAAAGCGAGCCTCGATAGATAAGCTCAAGTCACGTTTTGAGACGGCTTACTACTCGGAGGATATGGTTATCACACCTCTTGTGATGTTCCGCGAGCTGGATGACCTCACCGCCCTTATTCAGGGTGTGTCGATAGGTGTTACGGTGAGCGGTACTGCCAAGATTAAGATCAATGGTAAGATGCATGAGTTGCGTCCAAACACGCTCTTTATCTTTAACGAGAATACCGTTATCGAGCAGGTGAAGGCCTCGATACGCTCGTCGGGATATATGATTACCTACTCGCGTCAGTATCTCAATAGCATACACGTAGATACGCAGGACCTAATCTCTATATACCACGGCTTCCTCGACGAGCCTTGTGTGCAGGTGGAACCCTCAGAGGCGGCATATATCCACGACATATCGAAGCTTATGCGCTCGGTGTTGTGTGACTATGCGCCTACGGCCAACCGCGAGAAGATCATTAGCTCGCTCTTTGCAGCGATGTTCCACTTTGTGATGGGAATACTTCAGGAGCACAGCCTGCCAGGTAAGGGGGCAGTGAGCAATCGTACAGACGAGCTCTTCAACCTCTTCCTTGCACTGCTCAGAGAGCATTGCTCGACAGAGCGTAGTGTGGAGTTCTATGCACAGAAGATGGGTATCACGCCCAAGTATCTGTCGCTGATACTCAAGAAGAAGAGCGGTCGTAATGCTTCGAAGCTCATAGACGAGGCTGTTGTCTACGAGGCTAAACGACTGTTGAAGTACTCGGGATTGAGCATTCGCGAGATTGCCCTGAAACTTAACTTTGCCTCACAGTCCTTCTTCGGCAAGTATTTCAAGCAGCGTGTTGGTGTGTCGCCCTCGCGTTACAAGATATGGGACGGTCGTACGGAGGATATCATCGCTGGCGAGGATGAGTTGGACAATGTAGAGTACGTGGATGAAGCACGTATGTAGTGAATTGTACGAAAGAGAATTTTAATAAATATCTAAACTATTAATTTATGAAAAAACTTTTTAAGACACTTGTGCTTACAATTGCATTGATGTTGCCCCTCGTAGCCTTTGCCGAGGAGGCTAATCAGCAGATTATTGGTGAGGTAGTCAATGAGAATGAGGGTGCTCCCGTTGAGTGGGTAGTGACTGCAGAGAATGAGGGAGACGGCATCTATACCGTTACCTTCGATGCTACAATCAAGGAGGGCTTTCACGGCTATCCTATGACAGACTTCTCGGCTCCCTACTTCGAGTTCGACAATGCTGAGGTGGTGGGCGATATGACTGAGCCTCTTACTCCCGTAGAGCATGGCATAGACGAGCTCACTGGTGGCCCTTCGTACATCTATTACGACAAGGCACTCTATGTGCAGCAGATCAAGGCTTCGGAGGGTCAGAAGGTTACTGGTTTTATCCAGGCTACCATCTGCACTAACGACACCAACCAGTGTACCTCTAATCCCGCAACATTCTCTATCCAGCTTCCTGGCTCTAAGGCTGTTGTAGCTACTGAGGAGAATAATGACACTGCTTCAACTGTTCTTAATTGGAGCTCTATTATCCAGGCTATCCTCTGGGGTTTTGCTGCGCTCTTGACACCTTGCGTGTTCCCTATGGTGCCTATGACAGTGTCGTTCTTTGTTAAGGGTTCGCAGTCACCTGCGCAGGGTCGCTTCCGCGCGTTTATGTATGGTTTCTTCATCGTAGCGCTCTACGTGTTGCCTATCGCTATCCTTGTGTTGCTCTCTAACGCCTTCGGTACGAACGTTGCGGGCGATATCTTCAACGCTATCGGTACACACTGGATTCCCAACCTTATCTTCTTTGTTATCTTTATGGTATTTGCTGCATCGTTCCTCGGTGCTTTCGAGATTACGTTGCCCTCGTCGCTTGTAAATAAGAGTGATGCTGGTGCTGATAAGGGTGGCTTGCTCGGTATCTTCTTTATGGCATTGACCCTCGTGCTCGTGTCGTTCTCTTGTACTGGTCCTATCGTAGGCTCGGTTATCATCAGCTCGACAAGTGGTGGTGTATGGATGCCTATTATTACCATGGCAGCTTTTGCTATTGCATTTGCTCTTCCTTTCACCGTGCTCGCATGGTTCCCAGCATTGCTTAAGAATCTTCCTAAGAGCGGCGGTTGGTTGAACTCCGTTAAGGTTGTCCTCGGTTTCATCGAGGTAGCCCTCGGATTGAAGTTCTTGATGACTGCTGACCAGACTATGCACTGGGGCTTGCTCGATCGTGAGACATACCTTGCTATCTGGATTGTGGTATTCTCGCTCTTGGGCTTCTACCTTCTTGGTAAGCTCCGCTTTGCTCATGACGATAAGGTCGAGCATGTGTCAGTATTCCGTCTTACGTTGGCTATTGGCGTATTCTCGTTTGTAGTATATATGATCCCTGGCTTGTGGGGTGCTCCGCTGAACGCTATCTCAGGCTACATTCCTCCTATGTCTACTCAGGACTATCAGGTTAATGGTCGTGTGGAGAATGCTAACGCAGGTCGTAAGTATGCAGACTTCTTGCACTTGCCACACCAGCTCGATGGTCACTTCGACTTCGAGGAGGCTGTTGCTGAGGCTACGGCTAAGAATAAGCCTATCTTCGTGGATGTTACAGGTCACGCTTGTAACAACTGCCGCGAGATGGAGACTATGGTATGGAGCAACGACCGAGTATTGCCTTTGCTCCGTGAGGAGTTTGTAATCTGTGCCCTCTATGTCGACGATATGACCAAGATCGAGGGTGGCAAGCGTCTCGGCTCGGTTAATGCTGCCTTCGCACAGGAGCGTTGGGGTGTTAATGCACAGCCTGGCTACATCTTGCTCTCGCCCGATGGTGAGACCGTTCTTGCCGGTCCTCGCGGTTATAATACCGATATCGACGAGTTTGTTAACTTCTTGAATAGAGCGTTGTAGTCGCGTCGATCATATTAAGTGATGTGTGCTTCGTAGTTATCTACGGAGCACACTTTTTTTATTAGTAATTAGTGATATTATGTGCTAAGGGGCTTTAAGAAGGGTGGTTTGAGGGTTATTCGCGTAGCACGCTAAAGGGGTAGTCAAGGAGTGACGTGAGGGTTGTTTGCACTGCGTGCTAAAGGTGAGTTGAATCTGTTTTGATCCCCGCTCGTCATACTGTCCAGGATGCTTTACTATCCATTTTTGCAATCCTTAGTCTATCATAAGCACAACACTAAATCCGTGAATGTCTGCATGTGTAGTGTAGTGCATAAAAACACTAAAGGCGACCTATTGGCCGCCTTTAGTATTAGTCCCCACTGGGAAACTAATCCAAATTATTTCTGTGCGAAGAAGTTCTTAATCTCCTCGTCGTCCAAGATGTTCTGTGTCTGGAATACATAAGCACCAGTCTTCTCCGACTTAACCATCTTGATGCACTTTGTGTACTTCTTAGCAGTACCCGTCTTAAGGGTTGCAACTACTTTCTTTGCCATACTTTACCTCGATGTTAAAATTACTTAATCTCACGGTGAAGTGTTACTCGCTTCAAGTAAGGATTGTACTTCTTACGCTCCAAACGGTCGGGAGTATTCTTCTTGTTCTTAGTGGTGATGTAGCGTGACATACCTGCAACGCCGCTCTCCTTCTGCTCAGTGCACTCAAGGATCACCTGCACTCTGTTACCTTTCTTTGCCATTTTCTGTTAGCTTTTTTTAGTAAACCTTCTTAGCGGCCTTAGCCTCACGAAGTGCAGCTGCAAGACCCTTCTTGTTGATTGTTTTGATGCCGGCAGCCGAAACCTTCAAAGTGATCCAGCGGCCCTCCTCCTCCGACCAGAAACGCTTAGTTCTCAAGTTGGGTGAGAATGTGCGCTTGGTGCGGATGTGCGAGTGAGAAACATTGTTACCCACCATCGCTACCTTACCAGTGATTTCACAAACTTTCATTGTCTTAATTTTTTACCTTAAGTGCCACCGCGGCACAAAAGCGCACAAAGATACGCAAAATATTTTATTCTGCAAACTTTCAGCTATGACATTTTCCCACTCCGAGGAAAAAGAGAGCCCTCGGAGTGTTACCGAGGGCATATCTTTGATGTTTATAGCCTAAAGCTCTTATAGTTTGATACGTACCGTATAGTTCTCCTTCTTTATCGTAAAGCTAAGGTCTAAGCTGTCGGTTACGTCGTTGTCGACCATCTCGCTAACGTCTATGGTTACTACCGAGCGTGGTGCATACGACTTCGTGATAATGGATGTGTTATTTGTCGCATTAGTCATTGCGAAGTCGTGGGCATAGGGTAGCGAGTACGTAATAGTCTTGGTGTTCTTATTATACTCGAGCTTAAGGTTTTGGGCAATCTCCTCAGCCGTGGGACGAAGTACAATTTCGTCATAGCAGGTCTCGTAGTTCATACTACGCATCCACTGCCAGTCGTTACTATACTTACCCTTGTAATAGACGCGTAGGCGGTCGCCCTCCTCAATGGTGGTGGTAATCGTAGCGTAATAGTCATAATCCCACGTTAGGGAGCCAGGAATGATTGATTGTGTAAATAATGTTGTAAGCTCTTGCTTTATGTTACCACTTCTATCGGTGAGCATAAGGCGTATATTTCCATCGAAAACGACTGAGCCTATGTTGTAAAATGTACCGATGAGCACGTTAAATCGTACGTTCTCGTTGAAACTTGTTACTGCCGTGGTTATGCCGCGATAATTGTTGTTATAGGATTGATTGTCATCGTATGGGTACAATACGAGATTATCAGTGTATGTAGAGGTGCCATTCTTGTCGGGCTTAAGGCCGAGGAGTGCCATCTGTCCTGCGTAGTACTCGATATTTGGGCAGAGGAAGAAACCATTGCCCGAGCCTCCCCAGCCGAAGTTGAAGTGGAGGTAGTCGCCGTTGTAGCCATCGACAACGAAGGCGTGACCACCACTATTGCTCTGGCCGCAGTAGTATGTCGGGCCATAGCTGTCAAGGTTCTCGCGAATAAGCTCGTTCCACTCAGCGATAGGATAACTCGAACGGTAGGCATACTTTGCTGACTTCGAGTAGCGGAAGTAGGTAGTGAAAGCCATTATGGCATTACCATCGTATGCACTCGAACCCGTATAGTGATACATCATCTGCACCGACGTACCCATATCCTTCATCAACGCTGCCACAGCATTACCTTGTGTGGTGTTATAACCGTTGTTGTAGTCTTTGAGCATACTCGAGTATTGGTAGGTGCGGCCGAGTGTATTGGCTGCTACCGATCGGGTATAACCGTAGGGGTCTGTGTAGCTATACGCAGGAGTTGTGCCTATGCCCTTCGAGGGCCACTGGTTGTAGTAGCAGATGATCGACATTGCTGTGGCAACACATCCTGTCACCGAGCGGTAACCATTGTACACGGGAGCCTCCCAGTTGTATGGCTCATACTGATTCCAGATGGCTGTGTCGTATAGTAGATAGTCCGACGAGCGTGTTGCAATATTGGGATTACCCTCGCTGACGGGCTGTGTCGATAGGCGAGCTGCGGCCACCTGCCTACACCACGCATCGAGGATGGCACGCGTTGCATCGGCCATGTCCGAGGTGTCGAGCGTCGTGTTGAACGAGTAGGCGATGATGGGTGCTATGTTGCTATCGCCGGCGACAACGACAAAGCCATCATCCGTACCACGATTATATATATACATAAGTGCATCGTTATTGCTACTACCTCTTGTTGCCGCACCTATGTCGTTGCCTGCCCACTCAAGCGAGAGCTCGTTCGTTGTGGCGCGTGAGGCATACTGCGAAAAGAAGTCCTCGGCAATCTGGCGGGCACGCTTCTCACCGATAGGCTCTGCCATAAGCGATGCTGTGCTAACGAGCAGGGCTAATAGTATGAGTATCTTTTTCATAATGTGGTGCTGTGGTTAAAAGTTAGACAAGTCAATCTCGGTGATACCCTCGCAGCCATCGAACGATATTATCGTGGTGTTCAACGACTTCACTGTTACGCTATGCGACTGCTGGCCATCCTCGTAGACATACGATGCAAGGCTGTTTACATCCGCACTGTTGCCGTCGCCCCAGTAGATATAGCCCGATATGGCCGATGAGCCCGAGAGTGTTGGTGCGCTAATCTTCGATCCAGTGTGCTCGATGGTTACCACCTGCCACTTAATCTCACCGCCCGTGTTGAACGTAGACATGGGCTGTATGGTGTTACGGCTGATGACAACCTTCTTAGTTGTGCTTTTGGGGTATGATGTGCCATCGGTGAAGTTGACCTTTACGCTGATACCCGACTCGAATGTGATAGGCGGGAGTGTCACATAGAAGTTGGTTGGTATGTCGGTAAGCATCACACCCGAGCCGCAGTCGATGGTTATCGAGTCGGATAGGTTCTGGTACCACTGAACAAACTGAGCATCTTTGTTGACCTCTAGTTCTCCGGCGAGTGTCTCATTGGCATTGCCCGAGATCTCGATGCTCTTGACCACCTTGCCACCTGTAAGGCTGAGGCGCAGATAGCCGTAGAGGTTCTTGAAAGTGAAGTTCTCACCATCGGTACTTGTGCCAAGCATGGCGTTGGTGTCGGTGCCGTAGCTATTTTTCTTATAGTTCTGTGTGGCAGGAAGTGTCACATAGAATAAAGGGTCGCCATTACTATACCAGCCATATTGCAGGGTATTTAGATGCACTGCGTAGTATTTGTCGTAGTTAACAACAGCATTCGAATCTGGTGCACCGTAGTTTGCGGTGTAGGTAAAGCTGCCGCTACGGTCGCCAGTCTTGCCATCGAAGGTGTACTCGCGGAAGTAGTTGTTGCAATAGACAAATATTTTGTCACCAGCGTTCCATACCGTCTGTCGCTTCTCGTTGAGCTCCACACGTGTATCGTCGCCCTCGGTCTCGGCAATCGTTGCATATATTCGCTCAGCGGCGGCATCCTGGTTAGTGACCTCCTCGATGCGATCCTCCGTGCACGCCGCAAACATCGTTGCGACGAGTAGAAATAGTAATCCTCGTCTCATAGTTACCAATCCATTTCTTCGTTTTCAGTAGGGTCCTCTATCGAGTTTATAAACCCTTGTTCTGCAATAACGTCTACAACCTCCAGTTCGGGAGCGACGTACTCTTCTTTTTTGATTCTCATACCGCGAAGCATTTGTAATCTCTGTTACTATGGTCTACTCCTCGCGCTTTGTCTGGTTGCGCAACAGGTAGCGATATACCTTTACCTCCTCGGGATCGCCCATCTCCTTGCCCTCCACGTCCGAGAGCTTCACGCACAACTCCTTGGGTTTGCGCGAGTTAATCTGGCACGACGATAGCTTCATTACGATATTGCATGAGGCGTGACCTGTATCGCACGTAAGGTTTGTGCCGATACCGAACATACACTTGATGCGTCCCTCGCACGCCTTCTTAATCTCCACGCACTTCTCGAAGTTCAGTGAGTCGCTAAAGACGATACACTTGGTCATCGGGTCGATACCGAGCTCCTTGTATCGCTTGATAGCCATGTCGATAAAGGCGATAGGGTCGCCCGAGTCGTGGCGTACGCCATCGAACAAGCAGGCGTGCTTCTTCGAGAAGTTGTTGAAGAACACCTCCGAGCCGAAGCTGTCGGTCAAGGCTGTGCCGAGGTAGCCATCGTAGACCTTCACCCAGTCCTCCATTGTGAGGTAGTTGGCATTACGTGGGCCTCCATTCACGGCAGCGATAAACATTGGCAGCTCGTGGGGGTATGTGCCTATCATCTTCATATCGAGTTCCATGGCAAGGTGGCAGTTTGATGTGCCTGTGCAACCGCAGGGGTTGTTCTTAAGATGCTTAACGACCATACGCTGTACGTCGTACGAGAAGCGACGGCGTGTGCCGAAGTCCGAGAAGATGAGGTTGTTGTCGCGGGCAATCTGCTCCTTCTTCTCCAGACGCTCGATCATGGCCTCAGCGTCGTAGCTGTTACGTAGGTGGAAGAGCTCCGACACAGTGGCAAGGATGGGTATCTCGTACAACGTCACCTTGTACATGTAGTCCGTGACGTTGATTTGCAAGTGTCTCTCCTCGTCGAGCCATACGTTTATTTTCGATGCATCGAATCTAAAGCCCGTGAGCCACTCGAAGTAGTTCTGTGGAATGTATTTGCAGTTATCTATCATATAGCGGAACTCATCGTCCGAGAGTGCTATCCGCTCCAGAGCCTTAAGTTCAGCCTTGAGGTCCTCAAGAAAATCATCATCATACTCAACCTTTGCGCGGTCGTTGAAGGTAAACGTGCCAATAGCCTGGGGGTAGAGTTTAAAGTAAGCGTACGAAGTGGTAAACTTGTACAAGTCGGTGTCTAAGATAGAACGTATCATAATTTAGTAGTTTAAAGTCTGTTATTTAAGTTCATTATATAGTAGCTCGATGGCGTATGCCGATGCGCGGCTGATGATCTGTCCTCGGTCGGTGCCTGAGTTACGCATAATGGCAATGGTCTTTGTTGGTGTTGCTACAGCCATCCATACCGTGCCCACGGGCTTCTCGTCGCTACCTCCCGTAGGGCCTGCAATGCCCGTTGTGGCAATGGCGTAGTCAGCACCTGCGATGCGACGAACACCCTCGGCCATCTCGCGCGCCACCTGCTCACTCACAGCACCATATCTATCGATACTCTCCTGGCTAACACCGAGTATGTCGCGCTTTGAAGCGTTCGAGTAGCTCACCACGCCCGCCATAAAATATTGCGATGCACCAGCTATGGCTGTAAACTTCGAGGCTATCGTACCTCCCGTGCAACTCTCGGCAACGGCAAGCTTAAGGCCGCGTGCGGTGAGTATCTCGTGTACACGCTCCTCTAAAGTAGCACCCTCCATGCCTACGATGTTGTCGCCTATTATGGTGCGTAACTTCTCGAACTCCAAGTTCATCGCTCTGCGTGCCTCCTGCTCATCAACGTCATAGGCCGAAAGACGCAATCTCACGACATTAGGTGCTGGTAGGTAGGCAAGATGCATATAGTTGGGCAGGGCATCCTCCCACTCCGATATACGCTCGGCGAGGATTGACTCAGGTATACCACGTGTTATTAGCGTGAGGTGTACGATGCTCATTAGCTCGAAGCGAGCCTTGAGGCGTGGTATCACCTCGTCATCCATTAGGTGCTCCATCTCGAACGGCACGCCTGGCAGCGATACCACCACGCCACCACGCTCCGTGTCGAACCACATACCTGGGGCTGTGCCATGGGCATTGTGCAGCACTGTGCAGCACTCCGGTAACATTGCCTGACCACGGTTCAGGTCGGTGAAGGCTATGCCGCGACGCTCCAACAGCTGGCGCACGTGCTCACCTTCGGTGGCATTGTAACGAAGCTCCGAGTGGAACATCTGGGCGAGCGTATGCTTCGTGATGTCATCCTTCGTGGGGCCAAGGCCACCAGTTATGATGACCACCTCCGAGCGCTCCATGGCGCGGCCTACGGTGGCGATGATCTCCTCGCGCGTGTCGCCTATCGAGCACTTCTCCACGATGGTAATGCCTGCATTGTTTAGCTTGCGAGCGATGGATGCGCTATTTGTATCTACAATCTGGCCGATGAGTATCTCATCGCCAATGGTTATTATCGTTGCCTTCATCTCTTATCCTCCTTCTCTTTTTTCGGGGCTATGGCCTTGGCTGCTCGCTTGAGTAGTCGTAGACCATTTTCGCGAATACCCGTATTTAGGGCTACGAGCGATGCTCCCGCCTCGATCATGCGCTTTACATCCTTCTCTGTCATCACACCTCCCGAGCCGATGATGGGGTAGTTGTACTCCGACCTCTTGGCCACGTAGCGCACAATCTCTATGGCGCGATCCGTGAGCATAGCACCCGTCACAGCTCCACCATGGTCGGGGTCCATGTCGAACGAGCCGGCAACGGCCTCAATGCCGTCGAGCGGTGTCTCGATGAGGATGTCAACGACGGTGTCTATCTCCTCGCGGCTGAGGTCGGGCGATATCTTCAGAAGTATTGGTCGGTAGTCGAGCTGTCCGCGGCGGAACTCGAAGAGTGGCTCTACGAGGCCCAGGAGCTCCTCGCGTGTGCGTGGCACGTACTGCTTCGATGCTGTGTTGCATGCAACGTTGATGACGAAGAAATCGACGTACTGATACATGTTGCGGAATACACGCAGGTACTCCTTGACGATGTCGTCGGGGTGTGTGGCCGTGAGCTTGCCTATGTTGCAGCCAATGACGAGGTCGCGGGTGTAGCTTGTGCGCTTACGCACCTTGTCTAACGCATACTCCAAGCCGCGACTGGGGTAGCCCGAGTTGTCGAGTAACGAACCTGTGGAGCGCATGCGCTTCAGACGTGGACGTGGCGTTCCTGGCTGGGGGCGTGGTACAACAGAGCCTATCTCTACGAAACCAAAGCCAGCGGCAGATAACTCGTTAAGCCTATCGCCATTGGGGTCGAAGCCTGCGGCTATGCCTATGGGGTTGCGGAAGTGTACGCCAAAGACCTCACGCTCGAGGTCGAACTTACGCGAGGGTGCAAGGCCGAGCCTAAGCATCAGCTTACCCAAGGGTAGTTTACCCGCGATGCCCATAAGTGCCATGCGTAGGCGGTGCGATGGCTCGGGAGGCAAGAGCCTGAGTATATTTTGAAATAGTGATCGTCTCATCTCTTTGTATAAAGATTATACAAAGGTAGTAAATTTTGGCTGACGTTATACTCTTTGTATCAAAAAAAAGAGGGATAGTGCAAAAATCGCACTATCCCTCTTCGTAATGGTTATGGTTGCTCTTAGTGTGCAGGCGTTACATCGGCACCGCCATCCTTGTCGATATCCTTATGTGTGGGGTTACCAGCATAGCGTACGTCGGCACCACCCGAGGCACGTACCTTGAGCGAATTTGTGGCGTAAACATCGACATCGGCACCTCCCGAAACCGCTACCTCGACATCCTCGGCGCGTAGCTTCGAGGCATCGATATCCGAACCTCCCGAGGCGCTGATTGTTAGACGCTTGCAGCTGCCAGCAATCTCTAAGTCGACACCACCAGAGGTGGCAATCGCAACCTCCTCGCTATGGGTTGTGATATCCACATCGGCTCCGCCCGAAGCAGCCAAGCTAAGAGATGGTGATGTGCAGTCGTGCCACTCGAGATCGACACCACCCGAGACCGCTATGGTGTTGTAGTCGTAGGCGGGGATACGCCCCTTGAGGGTCTTGGCTTGTATTGCCCACCCGTTGAGGTCGATGTTAAGTGTCGTGCCATCTACCTCTACGTTGACGTTATCCATAAGGTCGCTATGCGTTATGACGCGCACCTCGCCACGTGGCAATGTGGGGTCTACAATCACGTCGAAGCCCGCCGACACAGCGAGACCATCCACCTCGCCATTGATAGTAAAACTCTTCTCGATGACCTCGCCCTTAGCAAACTCTATTGCGTTGCACGATACCAAGCCGATAGCGGCCAAAAGAATAAAAGCAAAACGTTTCATAAAAGCTAATAGTTATTTAATTAATTAATTCATTGATTACTAATTACTCACTCGTTAGTTGTTGTTGCCTCCGCCACCAAGACGGCTGCGATCCTCTGCCGAGCCACTCTCTACGCTACGTGCGCGGAACTGCTTGCCCGAGTTGAAGTTGTACGATACCATGAACTTAACGCCGAAACGCTGCCATGGCTGGTCGATGACCATCACGCGCTCGAAGCTACTCTCCTCGATGGTGATGCGCTGCTTCATAGGTATAAGGTTGTCGGCACCAAGCGTCAGCGTCAGTTTGTTATCCAGCATACGCTTCTTGAGTGCGAGGTTGAGATTTCCGAAGTCGGCAATCGTGGTGTTTCCGGCTTGCGCTCCGTGCATATACATACCGTCGAGCTCGATAAAGAAGTTCTTGGGCAGCGTGAATGACATCTGAGCATTTGCTACGCCCATAAAGTTACGGCGCACGGGCTCGTCGGGGTAGATGCGCTGACCCATATACATACCCGTAAGGTTGAAGTTCGCCTGCCACCACTTAGTGAACTGGAATGGAAGGTTTACCGAGGCGTAGTAGTTATTCAGCGTGGGGTAGTTGATGGTCTGTAATATGAGTAGCTCGGGGTTTTCCGCGTCGACGAGCGTGGTTTGCTGTATTGCGTTCTGCATAATCTGCATGCCGACGGTTATGGTGTACTTATATTTCAAGACGGCCGTCACCGACACAGAGTTAGAGTACGATGGCTTGAGTTCGGGGTTACCGCGCTGTATCATATACTCCGAGATCTTTGACTCGTTGGGTGATAGTGCCCAGAACGAGGGTCGTGAGATGTTACGCGAGTACTGAGCGATAAGCGAGTAGCTACCGTCGGTTTTCAGAGCGTATGATACGTTGGCGTTGGGAAATAGGTCGAAGTAGTCCTGCTTGACGAGCTTGTCGGCCGAACGGAACGAGGTGTACTCACCACGCAGACCACCCACCAAACTCCAGCGTCCGAGTCGTGCCGAAGCGATTACGTATGCCGCACCGATATTCTCCTTGTATCCGATGTCGTAGCTGTTGTGGTCGTTGTGTAGCCACTCCTCGCCCTTGAGGTACTCGTAGTCGGCCTTGTTGGCGTTGGTGTTGTAGGTGTACTTAAGACCGCTCTTGAGTGTTACCTTGGGCGATAGAACCTTCTCGAGTGCGAGCGTTGCGGTTGCCATCTGATAGTGGCTCTCGGCGGCGTAACGATAGGTAGAGTCGCGCTTGATCGTAGGTGTTGCAAGGTCGTAGTTGGTATCGAAGTAGTTGTTTGCGGCGGGTGACTGCGAGTCGGTATAGTCGCCGATGAGCTTCAGTGTCGAGCCCTTGTCGTCAAGCTTGTAGATGTAGTTGAGCGTGGCGGTCATCATGTTGCTGCGGTTGCCGTTGTTGTACTCGCCATCGCTGTGCGATGCCACGTCGTCGAGCGCACGCTCTGTCCAGGTTTTAGTGATATCCTTGTTGCCCCAGTAGTTGTACTGAAATTCAGCACCTACGGAGTGCTTGTCCGTAATGTCGTAGACGATACCTGCCTGACCACCTGCCCAGGTAGAACGCCCCTTCATATTTGTTTCAGCGTCGATAATCGTTCCCGTGGTGTAGTCGGTGTGCTCCTCGGTTGCGAAGCGCGAGGTGCTTGTTCCTGCCCAGCCGCGAGCATAGGCGTTGACCTTGCCCTGGGTGTAGTTGAGCGAGAGCGATGGGCCTATGTTAAAGCGGCCGCGTGCAGCGTTGAGGCTGAGCGATGCTGAGCCCATAAGACCCATATCGAGGCGGCGCTTGGAGGTAATCTTGATG
>CALBKP010000016.1 GCA_937895825.1 uncultured Alistipes sp.
CACGCCGAGCTTGCCCCCGAGTTCTTGGAGGAGCTTAAGACCTATGGCCGTATCTATATGTACCGTCTACGTCCCGATTATGAGATGTATGCACGCTCTATTGACGACTATCCAGCACGCTCGCGTCAGGCTGCGGCTATTATGCTTATGATCCAGAATAACTTGGATAAGGCCGTTGCGCAGCACCCTCACGAGCTTATCACCTATGGTGGTAACGGTGCCGTATTCCAGAACTGGGCACAGTATCGCCTGGCTATGAAGTACCTTGCAGAGATGACCGACGAGCAGACCCTCGTTATGTACTCTGGTCACCCACTCGGTTTGTTCCCCTCGCATAAGGATGCTCCGCGCGTAATCGTCACCAACGGTATGGTTATTCCTAATCACTCGTCGCAGGACGACTGGGAGCGTTTCAATGCTATGGGTGTGTCGCAGTATGGTCAGATGACCGCTGGCTCGTATATGTACATCGGCCCACAGGGTATCGTTCATGGTACGACAATTACCGTTATGAACGCTGCACGCAAGCGTATGAAGCCCGGACAGACCGATTTGAAGGGTATGTTGTTCGTGACAGCAGGTCTTGGTGGTATGTCGGGTGCTCAGCCTAAGGCTGGTAATATCTCGGGCGTGGTGAGCATCACCGCCGAGGTAAACATCGCTGCTGCCGAGAAGCGTCATAAGCAGGGCTGGGTTGACGAGCTTTACTCGTCACTCGATGAGCTTATTCCTCGCGTGAAGAGGGCCGTTGAGCAGAAGGAGGTTATCTCGTTTGCTTACGTTGGTAACGTTGTTGACCTTTGGGAGCGATTGGCAGAGGAGGACATTAATGTAGACCTCGGCTCTGACCAGACATCATTGCATAACCCCTGGGCTGGTGGTTATTACCCCGTGGGCTACTCGTACGAGGAGTCTAATCGTATGATGGCTGAGGAGCCTGAGCGCTTCAAGGAGTGTGTACGCGAGTCATTGCGTCGTCATGTGGCTGCCGTAAATAAGCTCACTGCTCGCGGCATGTACTTCTTCGACTACGGTAACGCCTTCTTGTTGGAGTCGTCACGTGCTGGCGCAGACATTATGGGTGAGAATGGCAAGTTCCGCTACCCTTCATACGTTCAGGATATCATGGGTCCGATGTTCTTTGACTACGGCTTTGGCCCCTTCCGTTGGGTATGTACATCGGGTAAGGAGGAGGACCTCGTAACTTCTGACCGCATTGCTGCTGAGGTGCTCGATGCTATGCTTAAGGAGGCTCCCGCAGAGATTCAGGGTCAGCTTGCCGATAACCTCCACTGGATTCGCGAGGCTATGGAGAACAAACTTGTCGTTGGTTCACAGGCTCGTATCCTTTATGCCGACTCTGAGGGTCGTACACGTATCGCTTTGGCCTTCAACGAGGCTATCAAGCGTGGCGAGATTTCGGCTCCTATTGTTCTTGGTCGTGACCACCATGACGTATCGGGAACAGACTCGCCCTATCGTGAGACATCGAACATCTACGACGGCTCGCAGTTCTGTGCAGATATGGCTGTACACAATGTCATCGGTGACTCATTCCGCGGTGCTACGTGGGTATCTATCCACAATGGCGGCGGCGTAGGCTGGGGCGAGGTTATGAATGGTGGCTTCGGTATGGTCATCGACGGCTCGGAGGACTCGGCTCGTCATATCGAGGAGATGTTGCTATGGGACGTAAACAACGGTATAGCACGTCGTAGCTGGGCACGTAACGAGGGCGCAATGTTCGCCATCAAGCGAGAGATGGAGCGCACACCGCTTCTTAAGGTTACCATCCCTAACCTTGCCGATATGGATATGATCGAGCGAGTATATAACGAGAATAAGTAATAAAACCAATTAAAATATTGAAGACTATGATTCATTATATAAGTGCTGAGCGTCTTACTATCGCGCGCGTTGAGGAGATCTTGACTAAGGACTACAAATTGGCTTTGAGCGACGATGCTAAGGCTCGTATTAACAAGTGTCGCGAGTACCTCGATAAGAAGATGGAGGATGCCGGTCGTCCTATCTATGGTGTCACCACAGGCTTCGGCTCGTTGTGTAATATCTCGGTAGAGAAGGAGGGCTTGTCGCAGTTGCAGAAGAACCTTATGATGTCGCACGCCTGCGGTACTGGCCAGCGTGTGCCCTCGGAGATTGCTCGATTGATGATTCTTCTCAAGGTGCAGTCGTTGTCGTACGGCCACTCGGGCGTGCAGCTCGTAACGGTGGAGCGTCTTATTGAAATGTTTAACAATAACATCATCCCCGTTGTCTATGAGCAGGGCTCGTTGGGTGCATCGGGCGACCTGTCGCCATTGGCTCACATGTGCTTGCCATTGCTCGGTCTTGGCCACGTGGAGATTGACGGCGAGGTTGTTGAGGGTAGTGTGATGATGGAGAAGATGGGATGGGAGCCTATCACCCTTTGCTCTAAGGAGGGCCTTGCTCTGTTGAACGGTACTCAGTTTATGTCGGCTTATGGCGTCTACTCGTTGATCAATGCCGAGCGTCTTAGCCGCTGGGCAGACCATATTGGCGCAATGTCGCTCGACGCGTTCGATGGCCGTATGGAGCCCTTCGAGCATAACGTTCACGCCATCCGTCCGCACAATGGTCAGATCGAGACTGCACGTAACTTCCGCGAGATATTGGCTGGCTCGGAGATAGCAAAGCAGTCTAAGCAGCACGTTCAGGATCCATACTCGTTCCGTTGCATACCTCAGGTACACGGTGCGTCGAAGGATACTATCGCATACGTTGCAAGCGTTCTCGAGACCGAGATTAACTCGGCTACGGATAACCCCACGGTATTCCCCGACACTGACGAGGTAATCTCGGCGGGTAACTTCCACGGCCAGCCTATCGCTGTGGCTATGGATTTCTTGGCTATCGCTGTTGCCGAGCTCGGTAATATCTCGGAGCGTCGTACATATAAACTCATCTCGGGTGCTCGCAACCTGCCTAACTTCCTCGTTGCCAACCCTGGCCTTAACTCAGGTTTTATGATTCCTCAGTACACGGCAGCATCTATCGTTAGCCAGTCTAAGGGCTTGTGTTGGCCTGCATCATGCGACTCTATCCCCTCATCACAGGGTCAGGAGGACCATGTAAGTATGGGTTCTAATGCAGCAACGAAGCTCTGGAAGGTTGTTCTAAACACTGAGCGTGTGCTTGCTATCGAGCTTATGAACTCGGCTCAGGCGTTGGAGTTCCGTCACCAGATGACTGACCTTAAGTCGTCGGCAGCTGTGGAGGCTATGTTCGAGGCTTACCGCAAGGTTGTCCCCTTCGTTGATAACGATACGGTTATGTACCCACATATCGCAACATCGGTTAACTTCTTGAACGACTATGAGCTTGCTCGTTAAAAACATAGGTACGCTCGTAGGCATCGACGAGAGCGGCCGTATCAAGGTCGAGGGTAAGGCGATGGCCGAAATCGCAACCTTGGAGAATGCGTGGTTGCTTACGGATGGCGAGCGTATTAAGGATTATGGCACGATGGAGTCGCTACCCTCTGCGGAGGGTTGCGATGTCCTCGATGCCGAGGGTGGTTGGCTTTTCCCCTCGTTCTGCGACTCGCATACACACATCGTTTATGCTGGTAGCCGCGAGCAGGAGTTCTTGGATAAGATTAACGGCCTATCGTATGAGGAGATAGCCAAGCGCGGAGGTGGTATCCTTAACTCGGCAGATAGACTCCACGATACGTCGGAGGATGAACTCTACCGTCAGGCTATGGAGCGCATCGAGGAGATTATGGCCATGGGTACAGGCCTCGTGGAGATTAAGTCTGGCTATGGCCTTACGTTGGAGGACGAACTTAAAATCTTGCGTGTCATTCGCCGTATCCGTGAGACGGCCCCCATAGCAGTACGTGCCACGTTCCTCGGTGCTCACGCCGTGGGTCGTGCCTATAAGGGTCGCCAGGCAGAGTATGTCGATCACGTATGCAACGACATGATTCCCGCGGTTGCTAAGGAGGGGCTTGCCGACTTTGTTGATGTCTTCTGTGATAAGGGCTTCTTTACCGTTGAGGAGACGGCAAAGATTATGGCTGCGGGAGCGAAGTATGGTATGCGTGCGAAGATTCATGCCAATGAGCTCGCAGTGTCGGGTGGCGTGGAGATTGGTGTCGAGCATAAGGCACTATCGGTTGACCACCTCGAGTCAATGGGTGACGAGCAGGTCGAGGCATTGCGCGGTAGCGAGACGATGCCCACAATGTTGCCTGGATGTGCCTTCTTCCTCGGTATTACATATCCTCCTGCACGTAAGATGATCGACGCGGGCTTGGCTGTCGCCCTCGCCTCGGACTTTAACCCTGGCACAGCACCCTCGGGCAATATGCGCTTTGTGGTGTCGCTCGGCTCGATAAAGATGAAGATGACACCTGCCGAGGCTCTCAATGCTGCTACGCTCAATTCGGCGTGCGCTATGGGCGAGAGCCGCGACTATGGCTCTATCACTCGTGGTAAGGTGGCGAACTTCTATATCACTAAGCCTCTGCCCTCGTTGGCATATCTGCCCTATGCTCATCAGACCCCCATTATTCGTAACGTTGTACTTAAAGGTAAACGTATAATTAATAAATAGTGTTGATTATGAATAAGTTGATTAAATCGGGTGTTGCAATTATTGCAGCCATGGCCTTTGTCGGTTGCTGCTGCTCGGAGTGTAAGACAGAGAACATGTGTGAGGCTGATGTATGCTCTAAGGAGCAGGCCGTTATCGAGACCATCATGACACGTCGCTCGGTACGTGATTATAAGGCTGAGCCGGTATGCCGTGAGCAGATGGCGAAGATTATCGAGTGTGGTATCTATGCGCCAAGTGCTATGAATATGCAGCCGTGGGCTGTGCGCGTGGTCGATGCTCCCGACTTCTTGGATGGTGTGACGGCTATCGCTGTGGAGCAGATGCCCCAGCTTAAGGAGCAGGAGGGCTTCCGTAACTTCTTCCGTAATGCCCCGACGGTGGCCTTTGTTGCCTGCCCTGAGGAGAGTTATAGCGGTGAGTATGACTGCGGCCTACTCTCTGAGAATATGATGCTTGCTGCATGGTCAATGGGTGTTGGCTCATGCTGTCTTGGAAGTGTTGTTCCCGTGATGAACTCCGAGGCTGCTAAGCCATACTTGGAGCGTCTTAACCTCCCAGAAGGTTACAAACTAATGGTGGGTATCGCCTTTGGCTATCCCGCAGGTGATGCTCCCGAGGCACCAGCACGCGATGCTTCTAAGGCCTATTATGTAGAGTAATCTTCAGTGAATATCTGGTGATAGCGTCACTTTTTGGGCGTTTCAGCCAAAAGCCCGTGTGGAAAATACACTTCAGTATATCCCACACGGGCTTTTGCTAATTGTTTACAACTCATTACTAATTGTCCTCTACGATGCTGCCATTTGACAATATTCCTCGACCAATAATTGTAAATTATTGTGCATAAAATCCAATAATAGCAAAATATTTCGTACCTTTGTGCGATTATGTGGTCTGCTCAGTGGGTTGTTTACATCGAGGTAATGGCTTGTTGGGCGGAACATAATGAGAAAAGATAAAAGAATAGACATGTTTTCAGAGTTGATACCGTTGGAGTGTTACAATACATTCCTTATCGTGATGGCGGCGGTGGCTGTCGTTGTATTTATCGCGCTCTACTTCGTGGAAGCGGGCTATGGCTACCTCTTTAACCCCAAGTTTGGTTTCCCCGTGCCCAATAAGGTGGGCTGGGTGTTGATGGAGTGCCCAGTATTCTTTGCTATGGCTGCGCTATGGTGGATGTCGGACTACGCCTTTGAAACAGCTCCGCTTATTCTGTTTATTATCTTTGAGCTGCACTACTTCCAGCGCTCGTTCATCTTCCCTGCGCTTATGCGCGGAAGGTCGAAGATGCCCGTGGGTATTGTGCTTATGGGCATGATATTCAATACGCTAAATGCTGTGATGCAGGGTGGCTGGATTTTCTATTATGCCCCCGAGATGGGCTACTATAACGACTGGATGTCAAAGCCTTACATCTATATCGGTGTGGCGGTATTTGCTTTTGGTATGATTACTAACATACATTCGGATTATGTGATACGCAACCTGCGTAAGCCTGGCGACACGAAGCACTACATACCCAAGGGTGGTATGTTTAAGTATGTATCGTCGGCCAACTACTTCGGTGAGTTTATGGAGTGGGTAGGCTTTGCTATTGCTTCGTGGTCGTGGGCAGGTGTTGTCTTTGCTTTGTGGACATTTGCCAACCTCGGCCCACGCTCGGCATCGCTCTACAAGCGCTACGAGAAGGAGTTTGGCGAGGAGTT
>CALBKP010000017.1 GCA_937895825.1 uncultured Alistipes sp.
TTCACAATCCCTCCAAACTTCCATTTGATAATGGTGGGTGGCCTTTCTATAATGACAATCAAGTTAAAGGTACAATCAGAATTACATCAACAGTGTGTATTGATAACGGATTCATAATTGCCTTTTACATCATCGTTGTCTTTTTCCTCTTTGTTACCTTGTTGTATATGTTGTCTTTGCTATTGCTTAGGTGAGCATTTTATGGTTTGCCAACTTGGTGCTAACATTCATTGTATGTACTTAGCTTTCAATTATTCACGTCTTCATGTTGTCTATCGTGACATTGTTTATTATTTAGGTGGTGATTTGCATATCTCTTGTCATACTATGCAACTTTTTGTCAGCTTCTTATTATCATTTATTGTTTTGTTAAATCTTAGTGTGTTAGATTTTTTATTTGATTCTCTTTTCTTGTGTTCGTATTGAATAATTGTTGCATTAGGAGGATATTGAGAGCAATTTTTTGTTAATTTTGTATCACCGTTTTCTTATTTATTAATTTTTTTCGATGATTACCGAGGTAAAAGATAGACTCTGGACACGTAATTATCTCTTTGTCTGCATTGCGGCATTTATGATGTCGTTCTCGTTTTTTATCCTTGTGCCGACGTTGCCGCTGTATCTTAAGGATACTTTTGGTATTAGTCAGGCAATGGTGGGCGTGGTACTTTCGTGCTATGTCGTGGCAGTGTTGAGCGTGAGACCTATGGCAGGCTTTGTTGCAGATACTTTTCAGCGTAAGAGTGTCTACATCGTTGCCTACGCAATATTCGTCGCTTCGTTCCTCGGTTATTTCTTTATAACTCAGTCTCTGGCTCTGTTTATCTTGTTGCGTATATTCCACGGTTTTTCGTTTGGTATGCTTACTACTGCGGGCAATACGCTCGTTATAGATGTTATGCCCTCGTCGCGCCGCGGTGAAGGACTTGGATACTACGGAGTTACGAATAATCTTGCTATGGCCTTTGGTCCTATGGCGGGTTTGTTTATCATCTCGTCTGGAAACTATACGCTGCTGTTTCTTACCTCGCTTGTTACTGGTACTATTGGATTGATTCTTGGTGCTCTTGTGCGTGTGCCTAAGCGCGAGCGTAAAGAGAATGTCGAGTTTAAACTATCGGCCGATCGTTTCTTTTTGAAGGAGGGTATTCGCGCTTGTATTGCCTTTATGCTTCTTGCCATTCCCTATGGCATGACAACAAGCTATATGGCGCTCTATGCCCAGTCGGTAGGTATCACGCATAATGCAGGCTTGTTCTTTACTGTCATGGCTGCCGGCCTTATAGCCTCGCGTCTGCACTCTGGCAAGCAGGTTGATCGTGGCTTTATATCTGAAACGATTCGGCTCGGCATCTGTATCGCCTTTCTCGGTGCTCTTGGTGAGGCATCGCTCGCTATGGCTGGTTCGTATAGCGTATCGTTGGCATATATCGTTTACTTTATTACAGCTTTCCTATTTGGCTATGGCTATGGCACTTTGTTCCCCGCCTATAATACGCTCTTTATTAACCTTGCACCTAATTCTCGTCGTGCTACGGCAAATGCAACTTACCTCACTGGCTGGGATGTAGGCATAGGAGCTGGTATGTTGTTTGGAGGTTATATAGCTGAATATGGTTATGCCTACTGCTACATATTTGGTGCTGTATTGGTGCTCCTTGCGCTTATCTTCTTTGTAAGCTCTGTTACGCCACACTTCCATAAGTATAGACTTAGATAGAATTAGTAAAGGGTGTCATGGTTGACACCCTTTATTGTTACATCTTAAGGTACGCTCTCAGTGCTTCGACATAGTTGGCAAATGCCTCACGCCCAGTATCAGTTATACGACATACTGTTCGAGGCATCTTTCCCTTGAACCCCTTTTCCACCTCGATATATCCCGCTTTTTGGAGTTTGTCTATCTGTACGCTCAGATTTCCTGCTGTGGCACCTGTCTCTGTACGTATGTAGACAAAATCGGCCTCCTCGACACCTACGAGTATCGACATTACGGCGAGGCGTAGCTCGGAGTGTAGCAGTGGATCGAGTGGCTTAAGCATTATTCACACGTTTTGAGCGGTTGTAAAGTATATGTCCTGGTATTACCATCATAATTAGGAAAATCAGCGCAAAGATAACAATTTCTATGTAAAGTACGGCCTCGATATTTGCAATTCCGCTGTCGCGAAGTGCTATGCCGTACTCACGCATTAGGAGATGCCAAGCAGGGAAGAGTAGCGACAATACAACGCCCGCCTTGCCTGCCCAAGCCAAGACATCGTGGCGACATATCTTGCCTGTAATCACTGTGCCCATACCCATCATTAGTGAGGTGAGATATAGTAGGCTTGTGTGGTAAACCAACGCTGCGATAAATACCATGCCGAAAGATAGACCGAATACTGTCCATACAGCACTTATACTACGGTCTACGTATGACTTCGGTCGCGTATTGTTAGCATTGCGGTTAAGAATTATCGTTCCTATGCCACCAACCACGGGTATTAGGAACCATGCCCATAGACAAAGCGGCATTGGTAGGTGACATATTTGCGCTAAGTACTCGAAGAGTGATACGATTACGGTGGTGTAGCCCCAGAGTAGGAAATATTTTCCGCTCTCGCTGTCGATATGTGCCGAGGTATCGGCAATCATTTTTGAGATTATCTCAATGCTGCGACGTTCATCGAGTCGCTTGTCATCTGTTGTCATAGTTACTCCTCCTTTGTGTTTTGTTTAACAATGATGTAGTCGATAAGGTCGAAGAGGAACGATCCGCAAAGACCTGCTGTCACCCATAAGCCCCATCGTAGCCCGGGGGTAAATTGGTAGTTGATTATTAGCATTACGGCACTTAGTAGAACGATGCGTAATGCTCGGCGCAATAGCTGCGCCTTGGCTGGTAGTGTCTTAATTTTATCCTCCATAGTCGTTCGTTTTTAAGTTATACATTGCAAATATAAATAAGTTTATAATATAAACCAAATATTTTTTACAAAATTTTTTCTTACCTATTTTTTTCGCTTGGATTTAGGCCATTTCATTAGATATAGATGTTTAATGTCGTAAAGTGCTGATTTTTAGTATTATAACTGTGTATATTGTGGCGTGTATGTAACTTGCTGATTATCAGAAAGTTGAAAAAATAGATTTTATGTACAATGTAATTCATTGATAATCAGTATGGTTTTGATCCGAATCTGGAATTTTTAGAAGCCATAAAATTTGGAAAACGCCTGCAAGAGAGCGTAACTTTGCAAAAGAAAAGCTCGCAAATAATACAAACTAAAATTATAAGTACTATGAGAACAAAACATTTTTTCTATCTGCTCGCCGCGCTACCACTCATCTTCGTAGCGTGCGACAAGAAGGGCGGCGATGATGCTAATGCCCAGAAGCCCGAGAACTACGATGTCCGCATCGAGGCAAAATATCTCTTGGCGGAGTATTGGGGCGATGAGTTTTCTCCCGGTGTGGATAACTACTCGATTATCATTGCCGAGAATGAGTTTAAGATGGACTTCGGTGGCACGACGCTCACCGCTGGCTCGTACTACTGCCTCGATGTCTATGCCCCTGTGACCGATGATGGCAAGCTCCCCGCGGGCACATATACGCTTGATATGTCGGAGAGCTGTTCGGAGTGGACTATCGACGGCACCGTATCGTGCCTGATTGTGGTTGATGAGAATGGAAATTTCGTGACCGATGAGGAGGGTATCGTCTTTAGCGAGGCGACGCTTGTTGTCGAGGAGAACCACGCCGAGCTTACCGCCGTAGTGGAGGGTGAGACTCACTACGTCACCTTCTCGGGTAAGTTTGCCAGCCTCGACTCGACGAATGATGGTGGCGATGTTATCCGCCTGACCACACTCCTAAACGATGTAGAGGTCGAGGGCGATGCTGCGATATTCGTCGTGGAGACGTTGGGAGGGGTTACCGACGACGGTCGTGAGCTCGCCTATATGCTCGTTGTGGAGGACTACGAGGAGTTTGGTAACGGTAGCTGTGCGATGTTTATGCTCGAGCTCGCATTGGAGGCGGGCTCTGACACAATCTCTGGAACGTATAGCGTAGCCGAGGGCACAATGAATGTTGGTGCGTATGATGCTGATGGGATGTGTGGCTCGTGGTACTTCGATACCGTGGATGGTGATATGGGTATTGAGTATGCCGCTATTCAGGATGGCTCGGTAACATTCACTCAGGATGGCGATGGCTGTGCGATGACGCTCGACTGCAGCGATGCCGAGGGTTATGCCATCAAGGCGACGTTAAGCGGTATGTTCCTATCGGATAGTTTTGCCCCGGAGGCCTTTATGCAGGCGTTTAATAGGTAATAGTATAATAGATTAGGTTTATGAAAAATTCAGTTTTTGCTTTTGCGATTATGTTGTTTGGTGTGGTGATGCTTCAGTCGTGCGATAGAAACGTCGATGACGAGTGGCGCGTAATGGTAGACACTGACCCTACACCCGTCTATTTCGTTGTCAAAGATGCCGAGGGTAACAACTTGCTGGATAAAAATTATGAGGAAAATATCCTCGATAGCGAGCTTACGATTACGGTCAACGAACAAGAGACTATGGGCGTTTTGATTACGGAGGTCGTGCCCGATGGCTATAATCCTGGTCTATATCTCGGCAGCGTTAAGGTTGATGATGTTGAGATTCCGTGTCTTGAGTATTGGTATATACACCATAACGAGGAGGGCGAGCGTCAGCATTTCCGCCTAAACTGGGGTGACGGCACCTCGGACGTGGTAGAGATAAGCTACTACTTCACGGCGCACAACAAGGGTGAAGATATCGTATGCCATAAGAAGGTGTGGCTCAATGGTGAACTTAATGCCGAAGGGTCGCTCGTTGCAACCATCATTAAATAGAACCTTCCCAAAACTTTTAAGCGATGAGACGTTGTATTATATATATTGTTGCGGCGGTTGCTCTCCTTTCGCTTGCATCGTGTGAGAAGCTCGTGTTTGAACTGCTCGTTGAGCGTCCGCTTACGAACCTCGATGACAAGATTGACGAACGGCAGCAGAAGCGAAACGTTCACCCCTTCGAGCTATATATCACCACTTCAGAGCCCGAACTCTCGGAGTGTAGGTTCTATGGCGATCGTCAGGATTCTAAGACCTCGATGGACCCAACACCGAATGATTGGTTTGAGTTTAGCTACGAGCCCGACGGGTCGTTTAGCTTCGTGCTCGATTGTCGATGGGCATCGCTCGACGAGAATATTCGCAGCAATACGAGCATTTACCTGCATCCAACGGAGGGTGTACCCTTCGAGCTTAACAAGTGCTACTATTTTGGTGACTATATGGGTGCTGTGGGGGATGGCTATATTCTTGAGGATAGTTATATGGAGCTATATATGTTTGATATGCAGAGGGAAAATCCTTATACGCCCATAATCTATACATCGACATCGGGCTGGATAAAGTTCACGCACTATGAGTCGTATAGCGGTTCGGCACTCTTGATGGATAATGCACAAATCATCGACGCTGAGTTCTACTTCGAGACCGTCGATGCCGAAAGTGGTGAGGTTATTATGCGTGCCGAAAACTGTAAATTAGAGAATTGCTGGGGAGAAATCCGATAAGTTTAATGATTAATAAAATTATGTTTATGAGAAGAAAATTGTTTATGCTGTCTCTCGTTGCTACAATAGTTGCTGTCAGCTGCGATTCAGACAAGAAAAATGTTCCATCCCCCGATGATGGTGAGAACAAACCAACGACCTATTGCGATGTGTTGCTCCCGGATGAGGGCTTTGGTCGCGATGAGATGGTGTGGCTCTTGGAGCTTGTGGAAGAGCAGGAGGGTGAGATCGATGACGCACTCTTTGTTGAGAAGTTGCATACAACATTCTTCGATTGTGCAGATGGTTATTATGTTTCGGGTGAGCCCAAGCAGTGGATGTGGGCTGCTCTGGTGGATGGCGGCGGTGATATGTTAGGTGCTATCTATTTTGACGATGATGGCACGTATGTGTCGCGTGAGGTCTTTCTATCTACATTTACAGGTGATGAGGTTGGAGAGCGTATGTTGCGCGATGGATATGCTGGTTGGTACAGTCGCAATGATTGGCACTATGAGGCCGAGAGTAACACACTGATTACATCTTTTGAGGGGTATGAGCTTCGTGCCGAGGTGCTATATTGCGATGAGGATGAGGCTGTTTTGCGAGGTCATATTGGCGGTTTCTCATTTATCGCGTACGATGACGATGGCTCACATATCGCTTTTGACAATGAGCTCTTCCTAATCTTCTTTGGCGAGGATGGCCGAGATACTTTCCTCGATGCTTGCACGCTTACGAAAGACGAATTTATGGCACTATACGAGGAGTATGCCAATGAGCAGTAGGTTGTGCCTATATGACAATCGGGACTATTCCTTCACGGAATAGTCCCGATTATATTTCTTCCAAAATAGTCTACTCCTCGCTCTCCTCGGCAGTAGCATTGGGGAGCTTAAACTCCGTAAAACCAGCCTTTACAAGGATATTATACCAGGCGAAGCACTTCTTCATATCCGATACGTGTACGCGGTCGCGGTCGTACTCGGGGAGTACCTTTGCAAACTCTGCCTGGATCTTATCGGCCGACTCCTTGTGCGAGATAGCCTCCTTACCCTCGGTGTAGTTCCAGATGTTGGTAAATACATCTGCCAAAGCGATATCCTCACCCTCGGTAAACATAGAAATCTCGGTAAGTGCGCTCACGCGTGATGTTGCCGATGCATTCATACGCTTGCCATCGATGAGTGACTCAACGATAACGCCACGCATAGACTGCGCTACAAACTTATACAAGCCGGGCTGGCCTGAGATGGCCAAAATATCCTTTAATTCCATAGTTTTCGTGTGGTTTTATTTTTATTACTAAATAATATTAACTAAGCTATAATGTTCATTCTGTTATGTTGCTACTCGTTGTTGCGGAGAGTAACATCGAGTTTGGGGAATGGGAAGTTGATGCCCTGCTTAGGTAGCTCCTTGTAGATGCGCTCCTGAATATCTAACTTCAAGCCCCAGTAGTCCTCGTTCTTGCACCATACACGCGCCGAGAATACAACGCCACTCTCTGCTAAATCGGTAAGGAATACCACGGGAGCGGGCTCGCACATTGAGCGGCTATCTGACTTGAGCAGTGCAAGGAGCGCCTCGCGTACCTTGTCGGCATCGGTGCCATACTCAACTTTTACAGTCCAGTCTACGCGGCGAATATTCGATTTAGAGTAGTTGTCGATAACCGATGTAGATATCGAGCTGTTAGGAATGTAGATAATGCGGTTGTCAACGGTGATAATCTCGGTAGAGAAGAGACCGATGCTCTTAACCGTGCCCTCCTCGCCCTGTGCGTCGATGTAGTCTCCCACACGATATGGCTTGAGGAATAGAATCATGACACCACCGGCGAAGTTCTGCAACGTGCCACTGAGTGCCATACCAATAGCCAAGCCTGCTGAAGCAAGCATGGCCACCAACGATGCAGTGTTGATGCCCAATACCTGAATAACGATGAGTATCACCACCACATAGAGCAATACCTTAACAATACCCGAGAGGAACGAACGAAGTGAAACGTCAACGTTGCGCTTCTCGTAAGTCTTATCCATAAACTTAAGTACTCGACGGATGATCCAGCGACCCACGTAGTAGATAGCTAATGCTGCAACAACTTTGAGTACGAACGAGATAGTGCCATCAACGGCCATCTGAAAGAGTGTTGAGAAATCGTAGCTTAGGAGTTCAGAAACACCCTCCTTAATGTTATCCACATCAGTTACGGTCTCAATGACAGCAACAGGGTCAACTGCTGCAGTCTCCTCCACAGCAACAGCCTCGACAGCCTCCGTGGCCTCTGCCACCTGCTCTACGGCCTCACCCTCCGCTACTATATCGTTGTTAATAAAAAGAAGGTTTTTCATCTGTTAATTAGGTTTTATTTGTTTGTATATGATTTAACAAAAATTTAACGCTACAAAGGTAATTAAATTTTATAAAAATTGCTATATTTGTGGTAGTAATTGATTAAATGTGTAGGGAATATGAATAAAGAGAAGATTGAAATCATACAGATAAACATATCGGGCGAGGATAAGCCAGGTCTTACATCCTCTCTCACAGATATTTTGGCGCGTCACGATGCCTTTATCTTGGATATAGGTCAGTCTAATATCCATCAGTCGATGACGCTCGGTATACTATTTATGACCACGCCCGAACGCTCGGGACAGATTATGAAGGAGCTTCTGTTTAAGGCCTCGGAGATGAACATAGCAATTCGCTTTACGCCTATCGATGAGGAGGAGTATCGCCGTTGGGTTACTGGTCAGGGCAAGAACCGATATATCCTTACGCTTGTGGGTCGTAAGATTACGGCCGAACATATCTCGCAGGTCACACGTGCTATCTCGGAGGAAGGGCTTAATATCGACGATATCAATCGTCTTACGGGTCGTATGCCTTTGGACGAGGATGAGCGCGCACCCAAGACAAGTATCGAGTTCTCGGTACGTGGCACGCTGTCGGATAAGGGACACTTCCAGAACGAGCTTATGAAGATTGCCAATAAGGGCGAGGTAGATATATCGTTTCAGAAGGATGGCATCTTCCGTCGTTCGCGCCGCTTGATATGCTTTGATATGGACTCTACACTTATTACCACCGAGGTTATTGACGAGCTTGCCGATCGTGCAGGTGTTGGCAAGGAGGTGCGCGATATTACGGAGCGTGCTATGCGTGGTGAGATAGACTTTAGGGAGAGTTTCAAGGAGCGTGTTGCACTGCTTAAGGGCTTGGACGTGAGCGTTATGGAGGAAATTGCCATAAATCTTCCAATCACCGAGGGTGTAGATCGTATGATGACCATCCTAAAGCGTGTTGGCTATAAGACGGCAATCCTATCGGGTGGATTTACCTACTTTGGTAACTACCTAAAGCGTCGCTTCGGATTCGACTATGTATATGCCAACGAGCTTGAGGTTGAGGATGGCAAGCTTACGGGTCGCTATACGGGTGAGATTGTTGATGGCGCACGCAAGGCCGAGCTTCTGCGACTTCTCTGCCAGTTCGAGAATATCGATATTCAGCAGTCGGTTGCAGTGGGTGATGGTGCAAACGACCTACCTATGCTTAATATCGCTGGCCTTGGTATCGCATTCCACGCTAAGCCTAAGGTGCGTGCTACGGCGCGACAGTCTATCTCGACCGTAGGATTGGATGGCATACTCTACTTCCTCGGCCTGAAAGATTCGTGGGTAGAATCACGTGCTGAGGCTAAGTAATGCGTAAACTCGCTGCTATACTGATTGTTATATTGTTTGTCGGCTGCTATAATAGTGCCGACAAACCTTCTATTATCTCAGAACTACCCACTGCCACCACAACGATTGCCCGCCAACATGATGTTGTAGGCAGTGGTGGTGTTACGCTTGATAAGGGGATCATCGTGCATGGCCGCGTAGTATCATCGGATGTGGATGACAACTTTTACCGCACGCTCGTTGTTGAGTCTGATAGCCGTGCCGTGGAGGTTATGATGGGTATGAACGGGCTTGATGCCCTCTATCCCGTGGGGCTTGAGGTGGCACTTCGTCTTGGTGGTTGCTACGTAGACTATGGCTACGGAGTGCTACAAGTGGGGCGTAAGGGTACAGGCGGATATGCTGTTGACTATCTTGCCTCGCGCGAGGCTATGGATAGGGTGGTTGTTCGTAGTACAGATGTCAAGACCGTGGTTCCGCGCGATGTCACCATCGCAGAACTTGATAAGAGAATGTGCGGCACACTGGTACGTATTGAGGGTCTTAGTATTGTTGCTGCTGAGTCGGTAGATGAAGATCGTGGCGAGTCGCTCGACGATGCACGTTGGAGTGGTTATACTCTTTTTAAAGATAAGTATGGCGATAGTATCGCACTATATACGCGTGATTATGCACGCTTTGCCCAGAAGCGTGTGCCACGTGGTGAGGTTGCCATCACGGGTATTATGCAGTGGGGTAAGTACGATGGTGGAAAAGAGTGTTTTCAGCTAAAGATGCGTTATGAGGAGGATTGCGCTACTCGTTAGTATACTGATACTTGCGCTGTCGTGCGCGAAAGATGATGGCGAGCCGCAGTTTGGTGGTGAGGTCTCGGTCGCTTATCTAAGGTCGCTTGCCAGGGAACGCACCGTAAAACTAAAGTATGACTATACGATACGTGGTCATGTTGTGGCTAACGATAAGTATAACGAGCTAAGCAATTGCTTCGTTGTTGCCGATGCTACGGGTGGCATAGAGATAGATGTTGATATGAGTGATGTCGATGTCTACGTTCCGCTATTCTCCACGGTCACAGTGCGTTGCACTGGCCTTTCGTTGGGTCGTGTGGGTGGTAAGATATGCTTGGGGGTTGAGTCTACGGATGAGTATGTCGTGGAGCGTATTGCTGAAGCCGAGGTCTATAATAGAGTCAAGGTCGATACCACTGACCAAACGCCCGTATCAGCACAGCGACGTCGTATTGCCGAGCTTCAGTCGCGCGATATGCTGAAATATATATGCGTAGATAGTCTGCGGGCTATCGAACATGGCGCGTCGTGGACAGATAATGACCCCATTACTGGAGATTACGTAACTACCATACGCCACTTTACCGATGGAGGCGACACTCTGCGTGTCGTTACCGATGGCCGTTGTCAATACGCCTCGCACGCTCTTCCTGATGGGTTGGTGTCGCTACGAGGAGTGCTTGACTGGTATGATGGCGAGATGGCTCTCAGAGTCTCGAATCATGGAATAACGTATAACACAAAATAGGGTTGTAGCTTTTCGGTACAACCCTATGTCATCTAATAGATTATAGGATTAGAAGAATAGCTCCTGGAGCTCCTCCTTATGCTCCTCTCTCCACTTTGCAGCAACAGCCTCAACCTCTTCGTTCTCCTCTTCGCTGAGTGTCTTCTGCCACTCGCCGACCTCACTCATTATGCTATTTAGCTTCGCCATATCCTTTGCCTCAATAGCCTTCTCAAACTCATTGAGATAACCCTCCATCTTCTCCGTAGGACTATTTCCACAAGCTGTAAACAGAGCACATGCTGCAAGTAGTACAAAAATTCTCTTCATAGTTGTAATTTTTTTTAGTAGTTAGACATTCTATTTCATTAACCAATTGATACAAAGGTATAAAAAATATATGGGCTATGCAACTTTTTAGATAACTTTACATGCCCATACACTATTTATAGTATTCGTTGACTCTTAGGTATCTATTCGCGGTTGTCGTTTACCCACTGAGTGAGCTCCACGAAGTCAGCCACGGATAGCTGCTCGGCACGCATCGTAAAGAAACGATGTTCTTTGCCCCCAAAGTTCCCGAAGGCAGCCTTCAAAGAGTTACGCAGCATCTTACGACGCTGGCCAAACGATGCCTTGACAACCTTGATAAATAGCTGCTCGTCGCAATCGAGCCTATCGATGCCATTTCTCACAAGACGTACCACGGCACTCTTAACCTTTGGTGGAGGGTTAAATACTTTCTCGCCCACAGTAAAGAGGTATTCGATGTTGTACCACGCCTGCAACAATACGCTGAGAATGCCATACTCCTTTGAGCCTGGAGGCTCGGCAAGACGCACGGCCACCTCCTTCTGTATCATACCTACACACTCGGGGACTATATCCCTGTTCTCCAGCACTTTGAAGAATATCTGCGACGATATGTTGTATGGGAAGTTGCCGATGATTTTCAGACGTTCGCCATACGTAGCCCTTAAGTCCATCTTCAGGAAGTCGCCCTCGGTGAGGCGCTCCGTAAACTCGGGGTAGTGGCTATGGAGATACTCCACCGACTCTGTATCAATCTCGGCACCGTAGGTCACAATATCGTCGCGCTGGAGCAGAAACTGTGTTAGTACGCCCATGCCACAACCAACCTCCAGTACCTTGTCGGGGGCCTCGGCTGTACCACCCGAGAGTGATGTTGCAATCTTTCGGGCGATATTTAGGTCGGTCAGGAAGTGCTGCCCGAGAGCCTTTTTTGCGCGTACCTCTGCCATTAGTTTGCTACTTCGGAAATAAACTTGATACGTACCAAACGAATCTCCTCCTCGCTATACTCTGAGCCAAGCTCCTCAATAGCATCGTCCAACGAGTCGGTCTCGGCATCCTCCTTGAAATATAGGTATATGTCCTCGACCTTGTCCTCGTCCATAATAGTATTCAGATAGTACTGTATGTCGAGACGTGTGCCAGAGTTAACAATAGCTTCAATTTCTGTAATAAGCTCATCCATATCGAGGTTACGAGCACGTGCAATATCCTCGAAATCCATCTTGCGGTCGATAGACTGGATGATGAATATCTTATTGTTCGACTTGTTGGCAACGCCCTTAACAACAAGGTCCTGCGGACGAATGATCTCTTTCTCGTCGACGTATGCCTTGATAAGTTTGATAAACTCCGCGCCGAACTTCTGCGCCTTACCAGCACCTACACCCGATATTGTCTGGAGCTCCTCCATCGTTATAGGATACTGGATAGACATATCCTCAAGTGATGGGTCCTGGAAGATGACATATGGCGGCAGGTCGTTCTGCTTAGCTACCGAACGACGTAGGTCTTTAAGCATAGCGAAGAGCTCCTCGTCGGCAGCGCCACCACCCTTCATCGGACCTCCAGCCTGAGCATTCTCCTCCTCCGAATCGTAGTCGTGGTCGAGGGTGATGGTCACACTGGTAGGATGCTCGATATACTCCTTACCCTTGGCATTCACCGAGATAAGACCGTAGTTCTCGATATTCTTATCCACCAAGCCCATAATCAGTGCTTGACGAATCACAGCGTTCCAGAAGCGAGCATCCTTGTTCTCGCCCGCACCGAAGAACTCCGACTTGTTGTGGCCGTAGCTCTTAACCATTGCCGTAACCTTACCCATAAGCACAGATACCAGATGGTCAATCTTGAACTTGTCGCCAATGTCGCACAGAGCCTCCAATGCCAACTGCATATCCTTCTTGGCCTCGATCTTGGGCTTAGGGTTGCAACAATTGTCGCAACTACCACAGTTTGCCTCGTTGTATGTCTCGCCGAAGTAGTGTAGCAGCGACTTACGACGACACATAGAGCTCTCGGCGTACGATACCGTCTCAAGGAGTAGTAGCTTGCCAATCTCCTGCTCGGCAACGGGCTTGCCCTGCATAAACTTCTCGAGCTTCTGAATATCCTTATAGCTATAATATGTCAAGCAGTAGCCCTCGCCACCATCACGACCAGCACGGCCTGTCTCCTGATAGTATCCTTCCAACGACTTAGGAATGTCGTAGTGTATGACGTAGCGTACATCGGGCTTGTCGATACCCATACCGAAGGCGATCGTTGCCACAATGACGTTGACCCTTTCGTGTAGGAAGGCATCCTGATTATCGGCACGTGTCTGAGCATCCATTCCCGCATGGTAGGCTAAGGCCTTGATGCCGTTGGCTACGAGTAACTCCGCCAGCTCCTCCACCTTCTTACGACTCAGGCAGTAGATGATACCGCTCTTGCCGTCGTGTTGCTTGATGAAGCGTATGATGTCGTGGTCAACGTTGTTCTTCGGGCGTAGCTCGTAGTATAGATTTGGGCGGTTGAACGACGAACGGAATACCGTAGCGTCGGTCATGCCGAGGTTCTTCTGAATATCCATCTGCACTTTAGGCGTTGCTGTTGCTGTGAGGGCAATTAGCGGAGCCTGACCGATATCGTTGATGATGGGGCGAATACGACGATACTCAGGGCGGAAGTCGTGACCCCACTCCGAGATACAGTGTGCCTCGTCGATAG
>CALBKP010000018.1 GCA_937895825.1 uncultured Alistipes sp.
CAAAGCCATCCTCAGCAACGAAGTCGTAGTCAGCCTCGTGCTCCTTAACCCACTTCTCGATGATAGCGTCGATCTCGGCGTTATCTGGATATGTGAAGAATACGGGCTCGATGTTAGCCTTCTGGTTGCGAACGTGGATCATACGATCCTCCTCCTTGTCGGGACGAGTAAGCTCGTGCTTCTTGATAGCACCTGAGAGATAATCGTCGTAGTGGCAGCACATAGCGATACCATACTGAGTACGACCATTCATAGTCTGAGCATAAATGTAGTAGTACTCCTCGCCATCCTGAGCCAACCAACCCTTCTCCTTCCAGATGCGGAAATTCTCCATAGCCTTTGCGTAAGCCTCCTCAGAGTGCTCATCAGCGATAGGATCGAAATCAATCTCGGGCTTAATGATGTGGAGCAACGAGCGCTCACCAGCCTCAGCCTTAGCCTCTACTGAATTCAATACGTCGTAGGGGCGTGATGCTACCTCCGATGCATACTCCTTCGGAGGACGGATACCCTTAAAGGGCTTAATTCTTACCATATTTGTTCGTAGTTTTTAGCTTGGTTATTTTTCTTTGTAAGGGTGCCAACCGAAATTGACACCCTATGTTGTTATCAGCGATGCTGATAATAGTAATAAGTAATATTGCTGAACTATTTTGAGGCGGCAGAAGGTTAAAAAAGCGCAGTTTACCTTGGTAAATGAGCATTTTAAACCGAGTCAGATGCCAAAATAGCCAACACAAGATTATTTATTAACCTGGAAGCGGGTATTACCGTTAACGAAGTAATCCACAATCTGACGAGCAGCAGCAAGACCAGCATTTACGTTAGCCTCACCAGTCTCAGCACCCTGCTTCTTAGGAGTACCGAAGTAACGCTTGCCAAACTTCTCAGCATATACATCCTTAGTATCAGGAGCAACGTCGGTGATATACTTAAGATCCTCACGCTCCTCCATAGCCTTCATAAGACCCTCCTCGTTGATAACCTCCTTACGAGCAGTATTTACGAGGGTAGCACCCTTAGGCATAGACATAGCGAGGTCATAGCCGATAGAGCCCTTAGTCTCAGCTGTTGCGGGAATGTGGAGTGAGAGGTAGTCAGCAGCAGCATAGAGTTCAGCAACTGAGTTCATCTTCTTCACGCCGTCACGCTCAAATACAGCCTCGTCAGTAATGAAGGGGTCGTAAGCGATAACATTCATACCAAGAGCCTTACCCTTCAAGCCTACCAAGCGACCTACGTTACCGTAAGCGTGGATAGCAAGGGTCTTACCCTGAAGCTCAGAGCCTGTACCAGGGTTGAACTGGTTACGAGCCATGTAAACCATCATACCGAGAGCGAGCTCAGCAACAGCGTTAGAGTTCTGGCCGGGAGTGTTCATAACAACGACGTTCTTAGCCTTAGCTGCAGCGCAGTCAACGTTATCGAAACCAGCACCAGCACGGACAACGATTTTAAGCTGCTTAGCAGCATCAAGAACCTCTGCAGTAACCTTGTCGCTACGGATGATAAGAGCGTCAACGTCAGCAACAGCTGCCAAAAGCTCAGCCTTATCAGTATACTTCTCAAGGCGTACCACCTCGTAGTTAGCCTCCTTCAAAATTGACTCGATACCCTCAACTGCACTCTTTGCAAAGGGCTTCTCGGTTGCAATAAGTACCTTCATAATAGGTCTATTCTTATTTTTAAGGTTTTAATTAAGTAGCCACCCGACCCTTCGATCGGGCGGCTACTGTAATATAATTAATTAATTCGTTTCAGGATTACTTGTGAAGTGCCTCGAACTCTTTCATGCAAGCTACCAAAGCCTCAACAGACTCCTTAGGACATGCATTATAGATAGAAGCACGGAAACCACCTACTGAACGGTGACCCTTGATACCTACCATGCCACGCTCCTTAGCGAACTCCATGAACTCCTTCTCAAACTCCTCCTTGCCAGGAGCCATTACAAAGCAAACGTTCATCAATGAACGATCCTCCTTCTCAGCAGTACCTACGAACATAGAGTTGCGGTCGATCTCGTTGTAGAGCAACTCAGCCTTCTCCTTGTTCATCTTATACATAACCTCAACACCACCGAGCTCCTTAACCCACTTCAAGGTCTGATACATAACGTAGATAGGGAATACAGGAGGAGTGTTGAACATTGAGTGGTTGCGAGCCTCCTCGGGATAGTGTGTAGAGTAGTCAACCATAGTCTGGAGCTTACGACCTGACTGGCCGAGAAGATCCTTGCGAATGATAACGAATGTAACACCAGCAGGGCCTACGTTCTTCTGAGCACCACCATAGATCATACCGTACTTCTTAATATCCACAGGACGAGACATGATATCAGATGACATATCAGCAACCAAAGTTACAGGTGAGTCGATATCCTCGTGGATCTCAGTACCGTAGATGGTATTGTTAGTAGTGATGTGGAAGTAGTCTACATCAGTAGGAATAGTGTAGTTCTTAGGAATGTAGTTGTAAGTCTTGTCCTCAGAAGAAGCAACAACCTCAACCTCACCATAGAACTTAGCCTCCTTGATAGCCTTCTTAGCCCAAACACCAGTCTGCAAGTAAGCAGCCTTAGTCTTAAGAAGGT
>CALBKP010000019.1 GCA_937895825.1 uncultured Alistipes sp.
TTCTTGATGAAGTCCATCATCTTGCCGAGGTGTACGAACTCGTAGCCGATAACCTCGTCGTTAGCATCGAGAGCCATGCGTGTGCAGTAACCCTCGGCCATCTCGAGGTAGCGTGTACCCTTGGCGTTAGTACCGAACATAGTACCTACCTGTGAGCGGAGACCCTTACCAAGGTCCTCGAGCGATGCACCGATAACGAGGCCGCCCTCAGAGAATGCTGACTGTGTACGACCGTAAACGATCTGCTTGAACAACTCGCGCATAGCGGTGTTGATAGCATCGCATACGAGGTCGGTGTTAAGAGCCTCAAGTATAGTCTTGCCGGGGAGAATCTCCGAAGCCATAGCTGCTGAGTGAGTCATACCAGAGCAACCGATAGTCTCAACCAATGCCTCCTCGATGATACCATCCTTAACGTTGAGTGTGAGCTTACATGCGCCCTGCTGGGGTGCACACCAACCAATACCGTGGGTAAGACCAGAGATATCCTTAATCTCCTTGGCACGTACCCATTTGCCCTCCTCGGGGATAGGTGCAGACTCGTGGTTAGCACCCTTCTTCACGCAGCACATCTGCTGCACTTCGTGTGAGTAAATCATAGTCTTAATTACTTTTTAGTTATTGTGTATTGATTACTTTTGCTACTTGCATAAATCGTGACAAAGGTACGAAAAATTATTCTTAATTCGCAACCTTCGTTCGTATAATTTTGTAATTATTTTAAAAAATAGAGTACGCACAACACCCATCTGGCATTGTACGTACTCTATACGTCTAAAGTAGGCTCAGATGTTAATAGCCGTAGATCTGTCCGGCGTAACGTCGCCAGCGTGGAGCGCTCTTGTAGGCATCCACGGCAGCCATGGGCACGTATATCTTCTGATTGTCGGGATGACCATCGAATACGTAGTCGGAGCCAAGTGTTGGTGGTGTAGTTGCCTCGATGTATATCTCGCGAAGGTTCGTGCAGTCGTAGAATGCATACTCGCCAATGAAGTTTACAGAGGCGGGGATGGTTATACTCTCAAAGCCAGTGCAGCCCTTAAACGCATAGCCATCTATCGTCGTAAGGCTCGCGGGTAACTCTATGTCGGTGAGCGTAGTACAACCGTAGAACGCGTGGCTGCCAATGTACTCAAGACCGCTACCGAAATCGACATTCTCCAATGTCTTACATCCTGCAAATGCACCGCTACGAATCTCCTTTACCGTTGAGGCAATCGAAAGGTTGTGCATCTCAATATCGCTAAGCAACATCTCCGTAACGATGCTACAATTATCGGTAAATGTCACATTCTCGGCTACGATGCCAGAGAACCAGTGGCGCGATGTGCTTCCCGTTGTCGTCTGCGGCTTAATGTTGCCGTCAATGATTAACTGCTCGGTATGGCACTCGTTAAATGCCAAGTTACCCACCGACACAATGCTTTCGCCCAGGGTGATGCTCTCCACGTTGCACTTAGCAAAGGCGCAAGCACCTATTGATGTTGTGCAGTCGTTCAGCACGATGCGTCTGAGCGGTGCATAGTTATAGAAGCTATACTGGCCTATCGTTCGCATACCATCGGTTGTGATAAGCTCTGTAACAACATTGTCATCAACCACAAGTTTGCACTGCTGGCCATTTAGCGGATTTGCTGTCGGGCCACCAAAGGTTATGTCACACCACTCGGCAAGGCTGTTGATATGAATTGCTGTGAGGTTGTCGCAGTCCTCAAAGGCACGGTTGTGGATGTTATTGACATCGGGGCTAAGAAATACCTCGTCCAGCACGTCGTAGTCAAAGAACGTTCCCGAGCCGATATTACTGTTAATGTAGACCTTCGAAAACTCCGAGCCATAGAGCCAATGGTCGGGCTCGCTTGCAGCACAGCTCTCGTTAGGTATGTAACAATTTGTTGTGAGCTCACCTTTACAGCCATTGAAAGCACCTTCGCCGAGGATCTCAATCTGTGATGGTAGTGTAAACTCGCTACAACCACTACAACCACTGAAAGCACCCGCGCCAATCATTGTTAGATTAGCAGGGAGCTCAAAACTCGTAATATTGCTGCAATCTTTGAAGGCGTTTTCTGGAATTGTTCTCACAACATAATCAAAGATTATGCGGCCGCAGTCACGCTCCTCGTCGTAGAGGTGCGCCAAGAATCGCGAGCCATAGCCTTCGCCCATGCCAATCTTAACCAAGCTTTTGTCATTGGTGCGATAGACGACCTCGTTAAGTGCGGGCAACTTAGATGCTTGTACCACGTCGAATCGCTCTAAGAGATCGCTCTCGTCGTTTAGGACATATACCGTTGTAAAGCGTGAAGATGTCGTGAGGTTGTCCGTTGCCGTAAGGTGCAAAACGTTATCCTCCACCGAGCGTGTAGCGCGTACCGATAGCCATATCGCGTCACGTGCAATGGTGATGTGGAACTTCTGATTTGTTCTGATGGCGATGTCGCGCTGTGCATTCTCAGCGCTGAGAGCTATCAATGGCGATGACTCCGACTCATAGACCGGATGCATCTGCTGTGTGATGGGTATTGTCACGCGCTTGCCAGTAGATAGTTTTACCTCTACACTGCTTGTTCGATCCTCGCCTAATGGGTTGGGCTCTACGGTTATAGTGAACGTGTTTTCATCCTTTGTGCCCGATGCAGGAGTGATGCTCACCCAATCGTCAGCGGGCGTTGCTGTCCAGCTATACGATGTCATAAATAGGTAATCCTCGCTGCCGCCGTCAAATGCGAAAACGGGCTCCATGGCACATCCTGGGTTGAACATAATAGCTGGGACGTTGCCGTTATCATCATAGTTGCAGGCAACAAACGTTGCACTCGTTATCAAAATTAGCAGTATGCGTTTTATCGCAATCTTCATAATCCGTGAGGTATTATTTGTTTGTACTCATTGGGCATCATGCGACACAATATATTTGGCCGCTTAATGCTGGACACCACACAAAACCTTGTCCCCTCCTCCTTCGTTGAAACTAATATACTATACCTATACGTAAATACTCTTAAAATTGTTGCACTTATGCGCAATTAAAATTAAAATACCACTCTCAATCCTAATTGCATGTGCCAGCGCGAGGTAATATCGTCCATCGTATAATCCGCACCATTGAATTGGTAGACTGGTCGATAGCCGCCATCCACCTGCTGAAGTTCAGTGATGGTCACTGGTGATAGTGCCCAGTTTGATGTACGGTGTACAAGACCCCACGAGCGCGAGATGAGGTTAGAGAGGTTGATCACATCGAGCGAGAGCTCTATACGTCGGCTGCTGGTCTTAGAGAAGTAGAACGACTGAGCGACGTGAAGGTCGAGGCGATGCACAAAAGGTAGCGAGTGCGAGTTGCGCTCGGCAAACTTGCCTCGGTGGGTGCGGAGATATTTATCGGCCTTGATGTAGTCGTTGAACGCTGCCGCTGAGGTGTCATTAGCCCAAAGCATCGACGACATCTCTGCCTCGGTGGGGATGTATATCAACGAGTTGCCACGATAAGTGTCGCCGTTTGCATCCACCTTGCCACGTGCATAAGTCAGCGAGTAGTGCTCGCCCGAGTAGCCGTTGTAGAGCAGCATTACGTTGGTGCCAAACAGACCATAGCGACGTGCATACGAGAGCGAGGCAACAATCTTGTGTGGAAACTCATAGACAGAGTTACTGAGCTCGGGCGAGTTGCTATCTACGGCATATGTACGACCCCAGTTCGACGACGACTGCGCCGAGATACCGTCGTTTATGCTCTTTGACTGCGAGAAGGTGTATGCGGCCATAGCCTTGAGTCCCGAGAGAGCGTTCATAAAGTTATATTCCACGCGTGCTGTTGCGCTCCATGAGTAGCCACGTTGCGTATTGCTGAGACGATATACGGCCGAGTAATCCGAGGTCGTAGAGTTGTAATAAGTGGCAGATGTATCACTGCTCTCACCGCCAACATATAGTCTCTGCCCGCGATCTTCCGCTACGAGATTTTCGACAAAGATGTTATTCAAACCCTTGCTGTAATCTGCATCTATACTGAGCAACAATGGGAAAAGATCAATCTTTGCTCCTGCTGCCACACGGAATACTTGAGGAAAGCGGAAGTCGTTGTCTACAAGGTCGATAGATGGGTTACTCTTGATGCCCACGCTCTCGGGATGCAGACTAAAATCGGGTGTCTCAGCGGGGTTTGTTACCGTCACGCCAACCGAGTGAAGGCCTGTATTCTGATAGCAGTTCGATAGCCACACAAAGGGGATACGTCCGGTGTATATACCCGCACTACCACGTAGCGTCAGTATGTCACTCTCCCACTCGATACCTACGCGTGGCGAGAGGAGTACCTGAAGGCGGGGAACGACCCCCGTCATCGTGCCAAATTTAGCGAAATAACCGCTATTAAATGTCTCGTTAGCCACGGGTTTGTCAAACATCACTGGGATGTCGGCTCGTAGTCCGTAGGTGAGGTGTAGCTTGCGATTTAATGCAACCTCGTCCTGGATATATACGGCAAACTGACCAGTTGTCATTGGTGGGTTAGGCTCTCCATTGGCGAAGTAGCCGTAAGCATACTGTGTAGCCTTGTCGGCAAGGAAGTCATCCATCGAGGCGTATGTGTACGTGCCGCGTGCATTTGCCAAATATAGGTTGTCGGCGCAATATATCTCGCCCGCTATACCAATCGTAGTGTCATGGTTGTCGTAGCTGAAGGTGATGTCGTCGGCGATGGTGACAACATCCTGATAGAGCATGTTGCAACCCGAGTAGGGGTTCGTTCCGATGGTAGCAGTGCCTGTGCCACGCTCGCCAAGGCCATTGATGATGACAGCAGGGAGTGCAACGTCTGTTGTGCGACCATCCTGAAGGCGCGTGTAGCCCACTCGGAGAGAGTTCATAGCGTTAGCCCCCAACTTTGTACCGCTCCATGTAGAGTTAAGCTCGCCAACGACCGAGTGCGTACGGTTGATATTTGTGTACTCCGAGCCTGCAAAGTAGAATGACTGAGCTGTATTCGACGAAGCATCGGCATCGGCATAGAGCATGTTATAGCGTAGCGAGAAGTGGTGACGGTCGTTGATGTTCCAGTCAATACGTGCCACGGCAGAGCCTGTAAGAGCCAGGATGTTATGGCCGTTGTAGCCGCCGCCGTCGTAGCCCGTGAGTGCCTCGTAGCTACCTGAGATAATCTCGGCCTCCTCGAGTGTGAGAGCCGATACGCCACTTCCTGGATAGTTCGTCGATGGGGTCATGTTGCGATTAAACTCACCAGCCACGAAGAAGAAGAGCTTATCCTTGATTATTGGGCCACCAAGTGTCAAACCCACGATGTTGGTCATCTGCTGTGTTAGACGTGTGCGGTTGGCTACATCCTTACCAGGCGTTGTGCCCCAGAAGTGCTCGTTGTTAAAGTATGTGTAGGCCGTGCCGCGGAACTCGTTGTCGCCCGAGCGTGTCACGGCATTTATTGCTCCTCCAGTAAAGCCGCTCTCGCTGAGGTCGACAGTCGCGGTGGTTATCTGCACCTGCGCGATGGCATCCAACGGAATGGGGTTGGCCTGCGTGAGCGAGCCCGTCATTCCCGTAGTGCCGAGTCCGTAAATGTCGGCCGACGACGTGCCGTCGATGGTGAAGGCGTTATAGCGTGTACTCTGACCTCCGAGGATGATACCTCCCGCTGCGGGACTCACCGCTGTAGGCATTAGCTTCGTGAGATCATAGATAGAGCGGTCGATGGTGGGAATATTACCAATCTCTTGGTTTGAGAAGTTCTGCGTGTGCATATCCGACGCATCCGATATAACAACTACCTCGTCGATTAGCGCATCATCCACTTCAAGGTCTGCATCGAATGTTGATGTCTTGCCAAGATTTAGTTCAACATTTTTATAAATCACCGTCTTATAACCGAGAAATGAGATCTCTATTCGGTAGGGACCACCAACGCGCATGCCACCGATAGAATAGTGACCTTCGGCATTAGAGATTGTTCCATACTGAGTTCCCGATGGGGTGTGTAGTGCTACGATTGCAGCACCAGAGAGAGGGTTGTCGTTAGAGGTTACGCTACCGCGAATTGACGAGGATGTAACCTGTGCCGCTGCCACTGCCACGACAAAAAGCAGTGCGACACTCAAAAGCAGTCGCTTCATTTGCTGATGATTTAGGGACACTATTTATGTGTCAGGTTAATGATTAGGTTGGTCGCGCCTTTGTAGCGCGATTTTGCGGTTGCAAATATATAAAAAAATTTTTATTTGCAAGCGTTTTAGCTCCTTTTTGAGGATGAGTTTGCCATGATAGAACAAAGTGCCCTCAGCCTAAAATATTAGCATACCGCATAATTATGTACAAAGTGTATGGTTGTTATGGAGTAGCCATGGGTTTTGTTTAATAAAATTGCTCTTTTGTGGGCTATCTTTTGTATGTTGAAGAATAAATTGGCGGCAATGAGTGTGCCTAAAAGACACATTTAAGATGGTTTGTTGAAAAAAAAGATAATGATTTTTTGCTATTTCAATTAAATCGTCTATCTTTGTGCATTAACTTTACGCCAAGAGTGCGTATTGATTTATTCCAGGGTTGCGTAGCAAGGGCTTGGATGAGTGAAAAGAGGTGGGTGGAGAGTTGACGATTGCGAGACAGAATGTGTGTGTGAAGTGGAGAGTGGATTGTTGATGAAAGCAGAGTGTCTCAAAGGTGGAATTGAGGGTGCCAGTTGGAGTTGGAATGCAGAGAACCAGGTGGCAACGTTTGGATGATGAAGATGAACTAAAAACTTTATAACTTTATACAAATTTATTTTAAAACTAATGCTTATGGTTAGAAAAGTTGTACTATCAATGGTTGCAACTCTGGTCTTGGGATGCTTCGCAGCATTTGCACAAGGTCAGCGTGTTACCGGTACAGTGACCGATGAGACCGGTATGCCGGTCATCGGAGCAGCGGTTGTAGTCGAGGGAACTTCTCGAGGAACTACTACCGACGTTGCCGGTTATTATGAGATTGCGGCTGCATCTGATGCCAACCTGGTATTCTCGTACCTCGGTTTGCAGACTCAGACTGTTGCTGTTGCAGGCCGTTCGAAGGTAGATGTTGTTCTCGCTGCCGATTCAGAGCAGATCGAGGAGGTCATCGTACAGGCGTTCGGTACTGCTAAGAAGGAGGCCTTTACCGGTTCGGCTAAGGTCATCAAGTCAGAGGACCTTTTGAAGACTCAGTCTTCATCGGCTGCCAGCGCACTTGTTGGTAAGGTTGCCGGTCTTCAGACATCTTCGAGCTCAGGTTCTCTTGGTTCGGAGCCTTCAATCCGTATCCGTGGTTTCGGTTCTATCAACGCGAACCAGGCTCCCCTTTGGGTTGTTGATGGTGTGCCTTATGAGGGTGACCTTAACAACTTGAACATGGCCGATATCGAGTCGATGACCGTATTGAAGGATGCTGCATCTAACGCACTTTATGGTGCTCGTGGTGCAAACGGTGTGATCATGGTGACTACCAAGCGTGCTACTGCTGGTGATGCTCGCGTATCGTTCGATGCTAAGTGGGGTGTGAATACTCGCGCGCGCGTACTTTATGACTATACACGTGACCCCGGCCAGTACTACGAGATGCACTATACATCGTTGTATAACTACTACCTCGATCAGGGTAACGACTCTTCTACTTCTTACCAGAAGGCTGTTAACACCTTGACATCAAACAATATCGGTGGTTTGGGTTACAACGTTTATACCGTGCCTGCTGGTCAGAACCTTATCGGTACTAACGGTAAGCTCAACCCCAACGCTACTCTCGGTCGCAAGGTAACAAACGAGGGCGGTACCTATGGTGATGAGTATTACCTCACTCCCGATGACTGGATGGATGAGTTGTACGACCCATCATTCCGCCAGGAGTATAACCTCAGCATCGCTGGTGCTTCTGAGAAGTCAAGCGTATTTGCTTCGTTCGGTTACTTGAACAACAACGGTATCACCGACGGTTCGGATATGCAGCGTTGGACTGCACGTCTTCGTGCTGATTATCAGGCAAAGAAGTGGTTGAAGATTGGTGCTAACATGAACTACACCAACTTCAATTGGAACGGTGCCTCTTCATCTAACGAGGGTGATGGTTCTACGGCTGACGTATTCTCGGCAGTAGCTAACACTGCTCCTATCTATCCTGTCTTCATCCGCGATGGTGAGGGTAACATTGTTAAGGATAAGTATGGTTGGCCTGTGTACGATACCGGTGACGGTCGTGACAACGGCGTATTGCGCCCCAACGGTCAGCAGTCTAACCCCTTGCAGCTCATCTGGTTGGATGAGTCTAACTCTGAGGGTAATGCATTCGGTGTTAATGGTTTTGCTGATTTCATCATCATCCCCGGCTTGAAGCTTACTCTTAATGGTTCGGTTACTATCGATGAGACACGTTCTACATCACTTAGCAACCCCTACTACGGTCAGTTCGTAACCAACGGTGGTGTTGTTACTAAGTCACACAGCCGTATTTACTCGCACAACTTGCAGCAGTTGTTGAACTATAACACCGTATTTGGTGCTAACGAGGAGCACAGCCTCGACCTCTTGCTTGGTCACGAGACTTACTCTTATCGTTCTTATAGCTTGAGCGGTGCTAAGTCTAACATCTTCGATACAGACAACAACGAGCTCGCTGGTGCAATGGTTGATATGAGCGCATCTTCATCATCACGTGGTGAGTACATCAACGAGGGTTACTTCTTCCGTGCACAGTATAACTACGCTGAGCGTATCTTCGCATCGGCTTCATTCCGTCGCGATGCATCTACCAACTTCCACCCTGATCACCGTTGGGGTAACTTCTGGTCAGTAGGTGCTGCATGGATCATCAACCGCGAGAACTGGTTTAACGCTCCTGTATTCAGCATGTTGAAGGTTAAGGCATCTATCGGTTCTCAGGGTAACGACGGTATCGGTTCTTACCGCTACACCGACCTCTACAACGTATCGAACGATGGTTCTGGCGGTATCTCTATCGCATTTGCTCAGAAGGGTAATCCTAACATCACTTGGGAGACCAACACTAACTTCAACGTCGGTGTTGAGTTCGGCTTGTGGAATGATCGCTTGAGCGGTAGCATCGACTTCTTTAACCGTAAGACTACCGACATGTTGTTCTCAGTGCCCGTAGCTCCTTCAATGGGTTACTCATCATACTATGACAACATCGGTGATATGGTTAACCGTGGTATCGAGATCGAGTTGAGCGCAGACCTTATCCGTACTCGCAACGTAACTTGGACATTCGGTGTTAACCTTACTCACGTACGCAATAAGGTTCTCTACTTGCCTGAGTCACGTAAGGATCAGGACTTCGACGGCGACGGTATCAAGGATGGTTTTATCAACGGTTCGCAGATTATCGCCGAGGGTTATCCTATGTACACTTGGTTCTTGCCTGAGTACCGTGGTGTAAACGATAATGGTGAGGCTCAGTGGTACTACAAGTATGAGAAGACTGATGCCGATGGTAATGGCACAGGTGAGTTCGAGGAGGGTGTATCTTCAACTTATCAGTACGCTTCACTTCAGTCATCACGTAAGCTTAAGGGCGTAGCTACTCCTGATATCTATGGTGGTTTCAATACTACGTTGTATGCTTATGGCTTCGACTTCTCTATCGCATTTGACTATCAGATTGGTGGTTTGTCATACGATTCAGGTTATGCAAGCTACATGTCATCGCCCAGCGGTACATCTGTTGGTCAGAACTACCACGTTGACTTGTTGAACGCTTGGACTAAGGGCGTAAATGAGGATTCACAGATTCCTCGTTTCCAGTACGACGATGTTTACACTTCAGCAACATCTGATCGCTTCCTTACCGACGCTTCGTACATCAACATCTCTAACATCAATCTTGGTTATACCTTCCCTGCAAAGTGGTGGAACAACAAGATCTCGGGCTTGCGTATCTACGTAGCTTGCGACAATGTTTACTACTGGTCACAGCGTAAGGGTTTGGATCCTCGCCAGAGCTTCAGCGGTGGTACAACCAATGTTAACTACTCACCTATCCGTACTATCTCGGGTGGTGTAACCTTGACCTTCTAATATAAAATATGATTAAGACTATGAAAGTAAATAAGATATTTAAGACTGCAGCCCTTGTCCTCTGCTCAGCAGTGTTGTTCAGCGGCTGTATTAAGGAGGTCCTTCCCAAGGCTGGTTCTATCACTCAGGAGCAGCTTGCTGATAGCGATGCTGGCTTGGAGTATGTGATGAAGGCTATCCCCGCATATATGGCTGCAAGTACCGCTATGCAGTACGACCACTCGGATTTCGGCTACCACTCAATTGGTGGTTGGATGGATCACCATGCATTGACCTTGTTCCCTTGTACACGTGCTGATCGTGGTGGTAACCCCTACTACGACCGTTACCAGGCTACGAACTATGGTTTCGATATGAGTATGAACGGTGGTTACACTCACTACTTGTGGTATAACTACTATCCTTTGATCAAGAAGTCTAACGAGGTTATTGGTGCTGCTGGTGACCAGGAGGATATGATCGAGTATCGTGCGATCTCTAAGGCCTTCCGTGCGTTGTTCTATCTTGATTTGGCTCGTTACTATGATGCACTTCCTGCTAAGGCTCCCGAGCTCCCTACTTACGAGGGTGACTTGGTTAAGGTTAAGGAGCTTACAGTGCCTATTGTAACTGAGAATACTACTGAGGAGGCAGCAAAGAACAATCCTCGTGCTACTCGTGAGGAGCTCTTCACCTTCATCCTTGCTGACTTGGCAGATGCTGAGGCTATCATGAAGCGTTTTGAGCTTGACGCTACTACTGGCGAGATCGAGTTGAAGGCTACTGTTTATGGCTCAACTCCTACCTATCCCGATTTGGCAGCTGTTTACGGTTTGTATGCACGTGCTTACTTGTGGCTTGGTGGTTTCGATGATGTAACTTACGAGAACGTTCCTACGGGTGAGGCTGCTTATCGTCTCGCTGCTGAGTATGCTCGCAAGGCTATCAACACGTCGAACGCTCCTATCACATCTGAGAACGAGTGGACCAACATTAACACTGCGTTTAACACTGTTATCCCTTCTTGGATGTGGGCAACTACACTCTCAAGCGATACCGTTCTTAACAACTTGTTCGCATTCGTAGCGCACATGTGTCCTGAGGCATCGTTTGGTTATGCACCTTTGGCTTGTCCTGGTGTATCTTCAGGTATGTACGATCGTATGCGTAGCACAGACTTCCGTAAGAAGCTTATCATTGGCCCTAACACCAATTACGATGAGTTCTCGGCTTATACATCTATGCCTCGCGACGAGTGGGAGGAGTTGGCTTACCGTGCTCCTTACACCAACTTCAAGTTCCGTCCTTTCCAGGGTGAGCGCGTTGACTATATGACCGCTAACGCTGTATCTCTTCCCGTTATGCGTGTTGAGGAGATGTACTTGATCGAGGCTGAGGCTACGGCACACTACGATGAGGCTACCGCTCGTAATTTGATTGGTGCATTTATGGTGAACCGCGATCCTAACTATTTCATTCTTCCTACTCAGGATGTTATCGACGAGATTATCTTCCATAAGAGCGTTGAGTTCTGGGGTGAGGGTATCATTTTGTTCGATATGAAGCGTCTTGATATGGGCGTGAATACATTGGAGCAGAACTATCCTTCTGGTATGTTGTTCAAGACCGACGGTCGTCTTCCTTGGTGGAATATGCCTGTTCCTTCGTCTGAGTCATCTGTAAACACGGCGGTCAAGGGCTTTGAGGGTCCTGATCCCTCTTACGGTGTTGAGTCTGAGGATGCGATCTAATGCGGTTCCTATTTGTTAATAGAAAATAAGATTACGTTATGAAAAATATCAAATTTTTATTTTTGGCTTTAGTAACGCTCGTAGCAGGCGCATTCACCGCCTGCCAGGAGGATTGGACTGCTGGTCCAGTTGACTCTGAGCAGAGCGTTTATTTGCCCGTTGATGTCAACGATATTGCCTTTGCCGTTGCCGATAACGCAGAGACAACTGACATCGATGAGACTCGCGTAGCCCGTTTCCCTGTGTATCGTCAGAACCCAGGTCCTAAGATGGAGGTCGCCTTCCGCTCTCGTATGATTGATGAGGATAGTGGCTTTATCATCTCGCGCGACGAGCAGGGTAATCCTACGGAGGTTCTTCCTATCCCTGAGGCATTCATCATCGATGAGTTCGTAACTTTTGCCGAGGGTGAGACTGTTGCTTACCTCCAAGTTACTTTGGATGATCGTATGGTTGGTAAACTTAGCGTTGGTTCAACCTTTGAGGCTGAGATCATGGTTAAGGATGCTGCTTACCAGGGCAACTATGGTCTCTATCGTAAGATTGTTAACATTGGTATCCCTGAGACTTGGAAGAGTGCTAACATTAACGGTGAGAAGGATAATCAGGGTCTGTTGTTTGATGACTTTATCTCTTCAACATTGTATGGTCGTCCCGCTGGTAACAGTGCTCCTGTAGTTATTGAGGCAAGTGAGGCACGTAATGGTTACTACCGCCTTGTTAACCCATATTCTCAGGAGAATGCTGTAATCTTCCTTGGTGGTGTTCCTTCGGATATGTCGTTTGCTACTGGCAATACATATCTTGAGATTGATGCTCGTGATCCCCAGAATGTATTTATTCCTTTCCAGTACACTGGTGTTACCGTTGAGGGCTTTGGTCAGGTATGGATTGGTATGGCTACTACTGAGAAGGGTAAGATGGGTGTTTTGCAGGATGGTATCATCACCTTCCCTGCAGGTACCTGCGTTGTTCTCTGCGATGAGACAGGTTCGGGTTACTACTCTAACCAGAGCGGTCTTTTCAAGATCGTACTTCCTGGTGTGAGCCTTGTTGATTACTCTATGGATGTTGCTTGCGTTGGTATGGAGACATCTATTGATAATACTGTTACCAATGCTATCCTTAACTTTGCAACAGGTGCTGACGTTACATCGTTCCGTTTCGCTGTAGTTCAGGGCGATCATCCTATCTCGACTAAGGTTTCTGCCGGTATTGGTAAGTTCGAGGATCAGTACCACGAGGCTATCCTCAAACTTATCGACGATGAGTATGAGCCCACTGATGAGGATACTATGGCTGTGGCTACTCCTTCGCAGGACACATGGTATGTGTCGTTCGATGAGACTGATTTGTACACAGTGTTCGCTATTCCTTATGATGATAATGGTGAGCCTGTTATGGAGAATATCGCAACTACCTTCTTCTACTACCGTTCGGCTGGTTCAACTACTGAGGCTCCCGAGATGGCAGGTATGGTGGTTACATTGGGCTCAGTTGCTGATGTTATGGGTAATCCAAGCTACGAGTCAACTTATCCTGCACCCTACATCCTCTGCTGCAACCTCGCACAGGAGGATGGTAAGTATCTCTCTGCTGTAGCTCACTACTTCGCTGAGACTGCTGAGATTGAGGCAGCTTTGGCCGAGGGTGCTACCTTGGAGTCGTTTATCGCAAGTGGCGATGCTACGGATATTAGCGAGTCTATCGCAGAGATCGCATCAGGTCAGTTTAACCCGCTGTTGTTCAACAACCTTACTCCCGATACTGAGTATACTCTAATTGTGGGTACTACCAATATCTTTGGTAAGTCGGCTTACTACCGCGCTGATGCCAAGACGACTTCTTACAACGGTATTGTCAACCTCGGTATCTACGAGTTTACCGATGGCGATAGCAAGATGCAGATTAAGTTTAAGCCATTCTTCCACCCCAATTATGGTCAGATGTACCTCATCTCTTGGGTTGGTGACGAGGTTATGACGGTTGATGGTGAGCCTATCGAGGCATCATTCGTAACCTATACGTATCCTGATTATAATACGGTTGCTTGTTACGGTGAGTCGATGGATCTTAACGGTTTCTATTTCGATACTCCTATCGACAATTACAATGGCGACAAGTCTAAGTTCTGGGGCTATCGTAGCTCTTCAACCGCAGACTATGAGTATGCAAGTGAGGCGCTCGTTATGAAGTATGACAAGGAGAGCGGCAATATCGTGGCTCTCGAGACCTACTTCCAGAAGTTCGTTGTAGACACTGATAATAATTTCGAGGTTATCAATGATTTCGCCCCTGCAACTACTACTGTTAAGATGATCGAGTCTCATATGCCCGAGCCAGAGCAGCCCGCAACGTTCTCTGCTACTATTAAACCAGTATCAAGAATCGGCGTGTACACAGGTGCTCTCGAGCTTAAGAGAAGAACTGATTTAACCCCTGTATGCTTTAAGTAATCACAAGTATTTCGTCCTGTGGGGCGGCAACTTAAGCAGTGCTGCCCCGAGGCGAAACTTTCGAAAGAGAGACTTAGTGAAGTACTAACAAACAATGATAAACAATTAAACTTATGAATAAGGGTAAGATTTTATTGATAGGCTTGGCAGGAATGCTTGCAGCGGCTTGTGCTACCGACACGGTAGATCAGCCTCAGGCTACTCCCGAGGCATCGTATGCCAAGAAATTCGTTAATACCTCTTCAGATGCAGTGCAGGGTAAGCTCCTCTTCTACGTTGAGGAGGGTTGCGTAGCTCAGCTTGAGACTGCCGCTTCAGCCTCTGCTACAGGTATTGGCCAGATAGATGCAGTTGCTTCTCAGATTGGTGCAACACGCATCTCACAGGTATTTAATATGAAGGTTAATGCTGAGCTTAAGCGTGAGCTTGGTATGGATCGTTGGTTCGCCATCGAGTTCTCGAAGGATGTAGACCTCGACGCTGCTGCTAAGCAGTTGGCAGCTGTTGCTAACGTTGAGCGCGTAGAGTTCTCGACAATCGTTAAGGCTCCTAACGTTGATGAGCCCGAGATCGTTGAGATTGCAGGTATGGGCACAACACGTGCTGGTGAGTATCCTAACGACCCCAGCTTTGGTGCTCAGTGGAGCTTGCTCAACAAGGGTAATGCAACTGATGTCCTCGGTGCTGAGGGCTTTATCTCTCCAGATGCTCGTGCTGGAGTAGATATCAACGTTGTTCCCGCTTGGGAGCTCTCGAAGGGTAACTCAGACATTATCGTCGCTATCGTTGATAATGGTGTTGACTACAATCACGAGGACTTGAAGGCAAATATGCTCGTTAACGAGGCTGAGTTGAATGGTGTTGAGGGTGTTGATGATGACGAGAATGGCTATGTAGACGATGTTTACGGCTATAACTTCTATGCAAACTCGCCTATTATCACCTTTGGTGATGGTCACGGTACTCACGTAGCAGGTACTGTTGCCGCTGTTAGCAACAATGGTATTGGTATTGCCGGTGTTGCTGGTGGTACTGGTGCTGGTGACGGTGTACGTATCCTCTGCTGCCAGATGCTTTCTGACGATGATGAGGCTTATGTTGAGACTGGCTACGATCAGGCTGCTAAGGCTGTTGAGTATGCTGCTGACCGTGGTGCTGTTATCGCTAACAACTCTTGGGGTAATGACCCTGGTGTGTTTGTTAACGACAACACTTACGAGGCAAATATGTCTTTGCGCTATGCTGCATTCAACTACTTTATGAAGAAGAAGAATCACCCCGCTTTGGATGGTGGTGTTCTTATCTTCGCAGCTGGTAACGAGCAGGCTCCTATGGCAGGTTATCCTGGTGCTTACAGCGAGTATATCTCTGTAACCTCGATCGGCCCTAACGGTTGTCCTGCATCGTATACAAACTATGGCCCTGGCTGTAACATCGCAGCTCCTGGTGGTCAGTATTACGTTAACCAGTATCAGCACTATATGCGTTCGGGTTGCATCCTTTCAACGCTTCCTGGCAACAAGTATGGTTATATGCAGGGTACCTCAATGGCTACGCCTCACGTAACTGGTATCGCAGCTTTGGCTCTCTCGTATGCTTCGGATATGGGCAAGTGCTACACAGCAGATCAGTTTAAGAGCATGCTTCTCACATCTGTCAACAACATCGACAACTACCTCGTTGATGACTATGCAAAGTATAGTGGCAAGATGGGTACAGGTACTATCGACGCTTACCGTGCTATGATGTCTGTTCGTGGTATCAGCTGCGTTCCTGTTGTTGCTGGCGAGGAGGCTGTTATCAACCTCACTGCACTCATTGCTGATGGCAAGACAAAGCTTACTACCATGGAGCAGATCGTCATTTCGGATGATGTTCGCAAGCGTCTTGGTATTAAGAATGAGACTATCTTCGGTGACGACCTCATCCTCACTTGCGAGAACCCCGGTGGTGGTGTTATCTCAGTAGTGATGATCGCTGGTGGTGAGACCGCTGGTGGTGGTAGCAATATGGGCGGTATGCGCATTGAGAAGGAGATTGCTCTCATCGTCAGCGACCGTTTCACTTCAGTCGACGGCGTTGTCTCTAACCCTGGTGGTTGGTTGTAATATGTGACTATACGTAATATTCATTTCAAATAAAAGTAAAGAAATTATGAAGAATCTTAAGATATGGTCACTTGCAATAGCTCTTCTTGTTGCGATGACCGGATGCGAGTCTAAGGATAGCACCGATAGCTTCAAGGCTGGTGATGTAAACCAGATCAAGAACGAGTGGTGTCTTATCGAGTGGGATAGCGAGGTTGCTCCCTACGATGTATATGTTGATTTCAACGAGGATAATACCTTTGTTATCTATCAGCGTATTTACTCGGCTAACTTCGAGCGCTTCGATGGTACATACTCTCTTAGCGGCAATCAGCTCACAGGCATGTATAACGACGGCACCGAGCTTAAGAATTACCGTGCTGAGGTATCTGTTGATGGCACAATCTTGCGCCTCCACAGCACTGAGGCTGGCCGCGAGGTTATGGGTGTTTACCAGAAGACCACTATTCCTGAGTACGTGAAGAGTGAGGTCGACGGCACTCGTGCTGCTAACGGCGTTGCCTTCTTGTAGTAGACTCAAGATAGACGTTTAGGTCTATTTAAAAAAAGTGTCATCGGATAAATGCCGATGGCACTTTTTTGTGTCCGTATAATATTGTTAAACCATGGAGCGTTATGTAGATGTGTACGATGTTATAAATAGGCCTTGAGGATAGTCGTTTATTACCTATTTCTTAGTTGAAAGTTGTTGTATATAAAGAAAAAATCACTATCTTCGCACCTTGAGAGAATAACCAAAATCCTGTGAAGGAACTTAAAACTTTTAAAACGATTATGAATAAGGGTAAATTTTTACTGATTTCTTTGGCTGCAATCCTTATGGCATCGTGTGCTAAGGATAATGTTGATCAGTCAACTCCAGTTGCTGAGAATGCTGCGATCTCAAAGAAACTTATCAACACATCTGTTGAGGCAGAGAAGGGTAAGCTCATCATCTACGTTGAGGATGAGTGTGCCGCACGTCTTGAGACCGCAGAGGTTACACGTAGCGGTATGACTGAGTTGGATTACCTTGCAGAGGAGCTTGGGGCAACATCAATCAAGCCTGTATTTAACCTTAAGGTCAATGCTGAGCGTAAACGCGCTATGGGCATGGATCGTTGGTTTGTTGTTAACTTCCCCGAGCAGGTATCTTTGGATGCAGCTGCCGAGAAACTCGCCGCCATCGACTATATCGAGGCTGTGCAGTTCTCGACAAAGGTTAAGCGTCCTACGGCTATGCCTGTGGAGGTAGCTCCCGTAGCTCAGACGCGTGCCGATGAGTACCCCTTCAACGATCCAGGTATGTACTACCAGTGGCACTATATCAATAAGGGCTACGTTACGCTCTTTCCTACGTCGGTAGCTGGTGAGGATATCAACGTTGAGCCCGCTTGGAAGTACACATCGGGCCGCCCCGAGATTGTTGTTGCCGTTATGGACGAGGGTGTATGCTATACACACGAGGACTTGAAGGATAATATGCGTGCTAACGAGGCCGAGTTGAATGGCGTTGAGGGAGTTGATGATGATGAGAATGGTTACGTAGACGACATCTATGGATATAACTTTGCAACCAACGGCCGCGTGTCGTGGGGTAGAGATGGTGATTCTGGCCACGGTACACACGTCGCAGGTACGGTAGCCGCTGTTAATAACAACGGTATCGGTGTTGTCGGTGTTGCCGGTGGCTCGGGCTCAGGCGATGGTGTTCGCATCTTCTCGGCACAGATCTTCTCGGGTAAGCAGACCGCTGGTTATGATGCTACGGCCCAGGCAGCGGAGTATGCTGCCGACAATGGTGCTTGTATTTTGCAGTGTTCGTGGGGTTTTGAGCCCAACGCCTTCAGTGGCGATAATATGTTTATCCAGGGTATCGCAGGCGTTGAGTATAAGGCATTCCAGTACTTCATCGAGACTAAGAACTGCGACGCTTTGGACGGCGGCTTGGTAATCTTTGCGGCAGGTAACGAGGGTCAGCCCGTTGCTGGCTATCCTGGTGCCTACAACGATTATATCGCAGTTACGGCATACGCGCCCGATGGTCTTCCTGCTTACTATACCTGCTACGATAAGGGCTGTAACATATCGGCTCCTGGTGGCGAGTACTACCTCGTAGGTGCCAGCTGGGCTGAGACCGGCTGCGTTTACTCTACGCTCCCGAATAATACCTATGGCTATATGCAGGGTACTTCGATGGCTTGCCCCCACGTGTCGGGTATTGCGGCTCTTGGTCTGTCGTATGCTCTGGACCTTGGCAAGACATACACGGTTGATCAGTTTAAGTCGTTGATTCTCACTTCGGTTAACTCTTTCGACGAGGACCGCTTCGCGGATTTCAAGGCTAATCCCGAGGGCGGTACCCTAAACCTTGCAAGCTATCGTGGTAAGATGGGTACAGGTAAGATCGATGCTTATCGTCTGTTTATGGGTATCCGTGGCGTGAGCTGTGTACCTGTGTCGACAACAGAGTCTAACACTATCGACTTCAATGCATTTATCGGCGACGGTAAGGTGAGTATGAAGATGCTCGACTACGAGATCTCGGACGAGACTCGCGAGGCTTTGGGTATCACCTATGACGCTGCGTTTGGCGGTAAGCTCGCCCTTGAGTGTACGAAGCCTGGGGCTGGCACTATTACCGTTGGTCTTGTTGCCGGTGGTAAGAATGTTGGTGGCGGTATGGTTACCGGTGGCATGCGTATCGAGAAGGAGTTTGCTATTGTAGCACGTCCTGGTGTTAAGCTCGATGAAAATGGTCAGCCTCAGATTCCTGGCGGTTGGTTGTAATAGATTGTTATAAACAATAATAAAATTGGATGCGATTATGAAAAGTTTGAAGATATGGTCACTCGTAGCTATGTTGTTCTTTGGTTTGACCAGCTGCGAGACTCCTGATAATGGTGGTACTGGCAATGGCGGCGGCAATAGCGTCGTTAAGGATATCGTTGACGAGTGGGCACTCGTTTCATGGAGCGATACTGATCCAGTGTTTAACGTATATGTGGACTTCAACGAGGATGGTACGTTTGAGATGTACCAGCAGGTCTACTCGCTCACCTATGAGCTTTATAGCGGTAATTATGCTGTTATGGATGGTGTGCTCAATGGATCATATTCTGATGGTGAGGCATGGAAGTGTGGTTATACGGCAACTGTTGATGTGGATGAGAATGGCGTGAAGCGTCTTACTCTTCTTAGCCAGGAGGAGCCTAACATCACAAGCATCTATACTGCTAAGGCTATTCCCGAGGAGGTTAAGGTAGAGGCTACAGAGACTCGTTCTGTTGCTACTGAGCGTTTCTTGTAGTATTAGCAATACTTATAAAACCAATCCCCGAAGAGCAATCTTCGGGGATTGGTTTTATTCACTTACTCACTCATTATCGTTCGTACGATTAGCTCCGTAGCTCCGCAGTTCTTTGCTGTGTAGTTGCGCGCCTTGTTGCTGAGGTCTACATATAAATTCCTATCAACCTTCAGTTTACTGAACCACTGCTCTAACTCGGTGGCGTTAGCGATGCTTTGTGCAGCACCCAGTGCAATGAGCTCGCGTGCCTCCTGAAATTTGTGGTAGTTGGGGCCAAAGGCAAGCGGTAATCCGAAGGTCGCAGCCTCCAGTGTGTTATGTATGCCATGTCCAAAGCCTCCGCCTATGTATGCCCAGTGGGCGTAGCCATAGGCCGATGATAGTATGCCTATGGTGTCGAGGATAAGCACCTGTACGCTGCTGAGGTCGCTATTCTCTGTTGCAGAGCTGTATCTGATTGCACCGCCCTTAACTACGGTCAATAACCGATCTATACGGCTCTCATCCATTTCGTGTGGGGCTATAACGAAACGTATGTCGGGATTGTGGTTGACAAGCTCTATGAGTAGCTTCTCATCTTGCTCCCACGTAGATCCTGCAACAAAGAGCCTATTTTGACCCTTGAATCGCTCGATTATGGGGATGGGCTTTGCATCGCGTGCTATTGCTGCCACGCGGTCAAAACGCGTATCTCCAGCCACGAGTGTGTTTTCGATGCCTATGCCACGTAGTAGTTGTGCCGAGCTATTGTTCTGCACAAATATACGCTTATAGCCGCTGAGTGCTCTGCGCCACGCACCACCCCAGGGTTGAAAGAATATCGAACGAGGACGAAATATGGCAGATACGAGGTAGGTAGCAATATCGCGGCGGCGTAGCTCTTCGAGGTAGTTTAGCCAGAACTCATACTTTATGAAGATGGCAAACGTTGGGTTTACTATATCAAGAAAACGTTTGACATTTTTCGGCCTATCCGATGGTAGATAGTAGATATAGTCGGCACCGCTGAAATTCTTACGTATCTCGTAGCCCGATGGCGAGAAGAAGGTGAGGAGAATCTTTATGTCGGGATTCGTCGCCTTTAGCCTCTCGATGATGGGTCGCCCCTGCTCGAACTCACCGAGCGAGGCGGCATGAACCCATGCTATACGCTGGCCATGAGCTATCTGTGTAGCCATCCTTGATAGTGTATCTCGTCGTCCTTCGCGTAATAGGCGAGCCTTTGTGTTCCAGAGCGAGGCGATTGATATGCCGCAATCGTAAAGACCGATACCTATGTTATATGTTAGCGACATTAGCTACGTGCAAGTTATTAGGGCTGACCTCTTGGTGGAGTCAGCCCCTATGTTATAATATATTTTCGGTGTACTCTATGGCATAGTGCCCATGGTCGTCAATGGTTACGGCTATGAGGTCGAACTGAAGTTCGAGCGGTGAGCGATGTAGGGCGCGATAGGCCATGGCACCACGGCGTAGCGTGCGTATCTTCTGGTCATTGATGCTGTCGTATGCCGATTGCCATCCGCCGAGTTTGCGGGTCTTAACCTCCACGAAGTGCAGCGTGTCGAAACGCTGAGCGATGATGTCTATCTCGTAGTGCCCAACTCTCCAGTTGCGTTCGACGATATAGTAGCCACGCTCTCTGAGCCATGCTGTTGCAGCTTCCTCGCCTTTTGCTCCAATCTCTATGCTTGTCAAGTCCACCGCCAATGACTATTTCGTGCGACGAATAAGGAAGTCGATGTTGTCACCTGGCTGCACCTCGTATGTCTCGATGCCCTTCTTGAAGATACGCATCGGACGATTGCCGATAAGCTCGATGCCGTTGTCGTCGATGCGGAGCATGCAACCCTCTCTAAGGCCTACAACGTAGCGGCTACGGTTTGCCTCAAGGTACTCCAGGATACGCTGTTCACGTGTCTCGCCAGCGTGACCCTCGGGGTTAGCGTCGAGGTAGTGAGGGTTGATCTGGAACGACACGAGGCCAATGGCACGGAACGACTCAGGTTGCACAATCGGCATATCGTTTGTGGTGCAGATCGTGGGACACGTAACATTGCTACCTGCCGACCAGCCAACGTAGGGAACGCCAGCCTTTACGCGGCGGAAGATCATATCGAGGAGATCCTCCTCCTGCATCTTCTTAAGCAGTGCGAAGGTGTTACCACCGCCGATGACAATGGCCTGAGCATGGCGTATGAAGTTACGCTTGTTGATGGCGCGGTGAATAGAGTTTACCTTGATGCCAATCTCGTTGAAGCGGTTCTGTACCTTTGCCTCATACTCGTCGTACGAGAATGTTACGGCGGCGTAGGGAATAAAAACAACCTCAGTAACGCCTTTTAGCGTCTTGGCGATCTCCTGAATGGGGTATTGCAAGTAAGGCTCACCAGCGTTGGTAGAATTGGAAATTAGTAAAAGGTTCATAAGACTTTGAGTATTAAGAGTTTAATATATGTTATTATAAAATTGTCAATAAAATTTTTGTGTGATAATGTCAAAGATAATAAAAAAAGTGTTACTTTTGTAGCGTCTGGTGAAATTTTTTCATCATAGACGAATTACAGTAGCATACAAATTACTACTATAATGTTTAACTAAAACTTATTTATTATGTCAGAAATTCAGTCAAAAGTTGTCGAGATCATCGTTGACAAGTTGGGTGTTAAGGAGTCAGAGGTAGTACCCGAAGCAAGCTTCACCGCACACCTCGGTGCAGACTCTTTGGATCAGGTAGAGCTCATCATGGAGTTCGAGAAGGCTTTCGATCTTCAGATTCCTGATGGCGATGCTGAGAAGATCCAGACCGTCGGCGATGCTATCAGCTACATTGAGGCACACAAGTAATAGATAGTTCTTTACCATCTCGAAGGCAATTGCGGTAAAATGGAGTTGCGTAGGGTTGTTGTAACGGGCATAGGCACGATAAATCCGATCGGAAACAATATCGAGGAGTATTTCCGCAACTTGGAGGCGGGAGTATCTGGTGCCGCCCCCATCACCAATTTCGACGCATCGAACTTCAAAGTGCGTTTTGCCTGCGAGGTAAAGGATTATGATTGGTCACGATACTTCGACCGTAAGGAGGTACGCAAGTACGACCGTTTTGCTCAGTTTGCTCTAATCGCAGCCGCCGAGGCTGTGGCAGATGCCAACCTTGGTGACGATGTAAATCGTCGTCGTTGTGGCGTTGTGTGGAGCTCGGGTGTGGGCGGTATCGAGACCTATTTTCAGGAATGTATGGACTATGCCAAGGGAGGAGAACTCCCTCGGTTTAGTCCATTTTTTGTTCCTCGAATGATTGCAGACCTTGCAGCCGGACATATCGCTATGAAGTATGGCTTCATGGGGCCAAATTATAGCGTTACGTCGGCATGTGCATCGTCGAACCACGCTTTGATTGATAGCTTTAACCTTATTCGCATGGGTAAGGCGGATGTTATCGTTACGGGTGGAGCCGAGGCTCCCATTATCCAGGCAGGTGTCGGCGGCTTCAGCTCAATGCAGGCACTCTCTACGCGCAATGACGATCCCGAGCATGCTTCGCGTCCATTTGACCATGATCGCGATGGTTTTGTCATGGGCGAGGGAGCGGGTGCTTTGGTGCTTGAGGAGTATGAACATGCGGTAAGGCGCGGTGCAAAGATCTACTGCGAGGTGGCTGGCGGAGGTATGTCGGCCGATGCTTATCACATGACGGCTCCCCATCCCGAGGGTGCCGGTGCAATCCTATCGATGGAGGAGGCGTTGTCGGATGCTGGCATGGTAGCCTCGGATATCGACTATATTAATGTCCACGGCACATCCACGCCGTTGGGTGATGTCGCTGAACTTAAGGCTCTTGATGCCGTCTTTGGCGATATACTCCCGTCTATCAGCATCTCATCTACAAAGTCAATGACGGGACATCTTTTGGGAGCTGCCGCAGCTATCGAGTCTATTGCCTCAATTATGGCTATTACGCGCGGTATTGTACCTCCCACAATCAATGTCGAGAACCTCGATCCCGAGGTTAATCCCAATCTCGACCTTACGTTGGGCGTAGCTCGCAAGCGCGAGGTACGTGCAGCTCTTAGCAACACATTCGGCTTTGGTGGTCACAACTCGACGGTAATCTTCCGTCGTGTGGCCGAATAATCTCTTTCTACATATATTTCTGAGGATAACTATGTTCGATTTCATTATTCGTCCCCTGCGTCGTCGTTTTGGTAGCGATAAGGAGTTTTATGCTATCATAGATGATATGTTTGGGTTCATTCCGCATAATATTGAGTTGTATAAACTCGCACTTATACACAAGTCGGCATCCATCGAGCTTGAGGATGGCAGCCATATCAACAACGAGCGCCTTGAGTTCTTGGGTGATGCTGTCATCGAGAGCATCACCTCCGACTTTATCTTTATAGAGTTTCCCGATCGTGACGAGGGCTTTATGACGCAGCTACGCTCTAAGATCGTGTCGCGTCAGTCGCTCAACCGTCTTGCTGTGTCCATAGGTCTCGACAAGCATATCATCTCGAATGCAACGGGTAACTTCGGTCAAAAGCATATCTACGGCGATGCTTTCGAGGCGATGATGGGCGCTATATACTTGGATCAGGGTTATGACTTTGTTAACCGCCTGTTGATCAACGATATCTTTGGCCGCTACTTGTCAATCGACGACGTTCTTCAGTCGGAGACCGACTTCAAAAGCCGCCTTATCGAGTGGTGTCAGAAGAGCCACTATACTATTGAGTTTAAGACCGATAATGGTAAGAGTGTGGCAGGGGCAGCTCACCCCTCATTCCACTCAACGGTATACATTGATGGTATAGCTGTTGGACATGGCACTGGTGACTCGAAGAAGGAGGCTGAGCAGAGAGCAGCATTCTCTGTGTCGCAGACCTCGACTACGTCGATAGGCGATGAGACGAGTGCTCAGCTTTTGGATAGGCTTGATCGCATGGCGAATTAAGGACGGAGACATTAGAGATAGGAGTCGACCATAAAAGTCTAAATTTAGGGCTTTTGTGGTCGATTTTGTTTTGATGGTTACCCAATTCTTTGTACCTTCGTATCCAAAATAGGTTGTTAGATGAAAAATATCGTTGATAAGTTGCAGTCGCGTGGAGCCGAGAGCCTCTCGGATGAGGAGCTTGTGGCCGTGGTTATTGCCGATGGCGTTGCTGATGATAGGGCTATGGATACGGCTACGGGTCTCTTGGCCGAGTCGGATGGCGACCTTGTGCGTGTTGTTGAGCAAGATCTCTCGCGCCTACGTATGGTTGGCGGTATGGGGCGCATGCGTGCGCTGAGACTTAAGGCGGTGGCTGAGTGTGGTCGTAGGGTTGCGCGAGCTGGCGCTGTGTCATGCGACGTTGTCAGCTCTGATGGCGACGTGGTACGCATCATGGAGCCGTTGCTCGGCGGCCTTCAGCACGAGGAGTGCTGGGCGCTGTACCTCGCCTCGTCGGGGAGGGTATTGGAGAGCATGCGCATAAGCCAGGGTGGCGTGCAGGCTACGGTGGTCGATTGCAGACTTATTATCAAGCGAGCCTTGGAGCTCCTTGCGGTGCAGATTGTGCTTGTACACAACCACCCGTCGGGCAGTGCAGAGCCGAGCGAGCAGGATAGGGTGCTTACGGATCGAGTAGCCGAGGCAGCTAAACTCTTCGATATTCGCCTATTGGACCATGTCGTCATAGCGCGTGGCTCGCATTTTAGCTTCCGTGGTCACGCTCTTTTGGGATAAAGTTCTTTTATCCACGATGTCGGGGCTATTTATGTTTCGCATTTCGCAATTTTTTTACTACCTTTGCCACGATATACGGCACTGATGCGTATGTGGATTTGCAAATAATTAAAATCAAGATATAATGGCAGTTGAACTGAAAGATTTGACCAAGAGCGACGAGAACTACTCGCAGTGGTACAACGATTTGGTTATTAAGGCTGGCCTTGCCGAGAACTCGGCAGTGCGTGGCTGTATGGTCATCAAACCCTATGGCTATGCCATTTGGGAGAAGATGCAGGATGTTTTGGATCGTATGTTTAAGGAGACGGGGCACGAGAATGCCTACTTCCCGCTCTTTATCCCCAAGTCATTCTTCTCGCGCGAGGCAAGCCATGTTGAAGGCTTTGCTAAGGAGTGCGCTGTGGTTACGCACTACCGTTTGAAGAACGATCCCGATGGCAGTGGTGTTGTCGTTGATCCCGCCGCACGCCTCGAGGAGGAGCTTATCGTGCGTCCTACGTCGGAGACAATCATCTGGAACACATATAAGAACTGGATTACGTCATATCGCGACCTGCCTATCCTCTGCAACCAGTGGGCTAACGTCGTACGCTGGGAGATGCGTACACGCCTCTTCTTGCGTACCGCCGAGTTCTTGTGGCAGGAGGGTCACACGGCACATGCCACAGCCGAAGAGGCTATGGAGGAGACCGAGCGTATGATTAATGTCTATAAGACCTTCGCTGAGGAGTGGATGGGTGTCCCCGTAATCGTTGGTCACAAGTCGCCTAACGAGCGTTTTGCTGGTGCTGTCGACACTCTCACCATCGAGGCGTTGATGCAGGATGGTAAGGCTTTGCAGAGCGGTACGTCGCACTTCCTCGGCCAGAACTTCGCCAAGGCCTTCGACGTACAGTATACCAACAAGGAGGGTAAGCAGGAGTATGTATGGGCAACATCATGGGGTGTGTCAACACGCCTTATGGGTGCTTTGATTATGGCTCACTCGGACAACAACGGTCTTGTGCTTCCTCCGAAACTCGCACCTATTCAGGTTGTTATGGTGCCTATCTATAAGGGCGAGGAGCAGCGCTTGCAGGTTGTTGCACGCCTTGAGGAGATGGCCAAAGAGCTTCGTGCTAAGGGTGTATCTGTCAAGGTTGACGGCCGCGATAATGTACGCTCGGGCTTTAAGTTCGCTGAGTATGAGCTTAAGGGTGTGCCCGTGCGTTTGGCTCTCGGCCCTCGTGACTTGGAGAATGGCACTATCGAGCTTGCTCGCCGTGATACCCTCACTAAGGAGGTGGTTTCGCAGGAGGGGCTTACTGAGCGTATTGTAAACCTTCTCGATGAGATTCAGCAGAACATCTTTAAGAAGGCTCTCGACTTCCGTAACTCGATGATTACCAAGGTTGATACCTGGGAGGAGTTCAAGGAAGTACTTAACAATAAGGGTGGCTTTATCCTCGCACACTGGGATGGCACACCTGAGACCGAGCAGGCTATCAAGGATGCTACGAAGGCAACCATCCGTTGTATCCCGATGGATGTAGTTGAGGAGGAGGGTACTTGTGTATTCTCTGGCAAACCGTCGAAGTATCGTGTGTTGTTTGCCAAGAGCTACTAATTTCTTGTGATAAGGGGTTGATTGCGGCCCTTAACAAAAAATGCCACCAATGGGACGTACGCTCAGTACTATCCATCGGTGGCATTTTTGCCGAGTATAGCACTCGGCACCCTTCAGACAAGACGTTTTGTGGTCTCGCATACCAATCTACAAAAAAAGAGCCCGTTAGGGCTCTCGATTACTAATTACTCTCTACTATTTGGTCAATTAAGCTCTGTCGTAGGTGCGGAACGCAAAGGGGTATTCGTACTCCTCGCCGCGTTCGTGGCGCTCCTCGTTAGATAGCTTCCACTGGCTAAAGTCAATCTCAGGGAAGGCGGTGTCGCCCGCATAGTCGTGTTCTACGTGTGTGATATACATCCTATCTGCCACAGCGAGTGCCTCGCGGTAGATCTGAGCGCCACCTATGATGAAGATCTCTTCATCTTCGCCCGCGAGCTTTATGGCCTCCTCTAACGAATGTGCCGTGAGAGCACCATCGAAGGTGCGCTCAGTACGAGTGATGACGATATTCGTACGCTTAGGCAGTGGACGTGAGCCGAGCGACTCGAAGGTCTTACGACCCATA
>CALBKP010000020.1 GCA_937895825.1 uncultured Alistipes sp.
AGGTAGTTTTGGGACGCCGAAAACATTTCGGGTGCCCCAAAACACAACTTGCTATATTCGTTTGAACACGGCATTTTGCCGTACCGTCAACTGGGTGGGAAAATACTTTATCGTAAAAGCAACATTGAGCGAGTACACTCTTTATAGACGAGTATTTCAAGCTCAAATACAAGTAGAAAATGTGGGCAAACACCCGCATTTATGTACTATTTTGACCAATAATCAAAAACTGCCCCGCATTTATCTGCTATTTTGACCAATAAGCCCCAATAAGCCACCGATGCTTGGACGAAATTTCAAATTCAACCTAACGAAAAAGGGAAGCTGATTTTCTCAACTTCCCTTTCAAGTGGTGCCACCGGGATTCGAACCAGGGACACAAGGATTTTCAGTCCTTTGCTCTACCAACTGAGCTATGGCACCATCGTTTATGTCTGCCTAACCTTGGTTAAGCGAGTGCAAAGATAAGCACTTTTTTTAATTCTGCAAACTTTTTACTGAAAAATATTTACACTTTTTTACCAACATAACCCCCTGCTATCAATTAACACACAGTTAGACAATGCATTACATCTAACACACCATTTCCTCACAATAGCACATATTTCACTCATATTAACGTTTGAAGCGTCTGATTTAAGACAACAATCCGCATAATTTACAGTCGATGCGATATCAAGATTTGGATTATCGCCACAAAAATAGTATATTTGTGTGATAAACGCATACGCTGCGGCGTGCGTAAGCGTTACGTATAAACAAGAACCACACGGAGCAGAAAAAGGATATATGAAAGGTATTGTTTTGGCCGGCGGAAGCGGCACACGTCTCTACCCCATAACCAAGGGCGTAAGCAAGCAATTACTCCCCATCTTCGACAAGCCAATGGTATACTACCCCATCTCGGCACTTATGATGGCGGGCATACGCGAGGTACTTATCATATCGACACCGCAGGATCTACCCTCGTTTCGACGACTCTTAGGCTCGGGCAAGGAACTTGGCATGCGATTCTCATACGCCGAGCAGCCACAGCCCAACGGCCTTGCCGAGGCCTTTATCATTGGCCGTGAGTTTGTGGGTAGCGACGCTGTTTGTCTTGTCCTTGGTGACAACATATTCCACGGCGCAGGCTTCGATGAGATCCTCCGCAAGGCAGCACAGCGTACCGAGGTAGAAGGCCATGCCACGGTCTTTGGCTACCGTGTAGATCGCCCCGAGAGGTATGGAGTCGTGGAGTTTGACCATAACGGCCATGCTATATCTATCGAGGAGAAGCCCACACAGCCACGTTCGGACTATGCCGTAACGGGATTATATTTCTACCCCAACAGCGTCTTGGACATAGCCTCTAAGGTGACTCCATCGGCACGTGGCGAGTTGGAGATTACATCGGTAAATCAGACATACCTCGAGCGCGGAGAGCTAAGCGTTGAGATCCTTGACCGCGGCTTTGCTTGGCTCGACACTGGCACGCACGACTCGTTAGCTGAGGCCTCCATTTTTGTCGAGGTCATCGAGAAGCGTCAGGGACAGAAGATTGCCTGCTTGGAGGAGATAGCTTGGCGCAACGGCTGGATCACACGCGAAGAGATGCACCGTCTGGCTGAGCCCATGAAGAGTAACCAGTATGGTCAATATCTACTTAAGCTATGAGAATCATAAACACCGATATAGAGGGCGTTTTTATCTTTGAGCCCGATGTCTATGCTGACGAGCGCGGATACTTCTTCGAATCGTTCAGCGAGCGCGATTTCACGCGTTTAACTGGTATTGACACGTATTTCGTTCAGGACAACGAGTCGCGTTCGAAGGCGGGTGTTGTGCGTGGGCTACATTTCCAGCGTCCGCCACATGCACAGTCTAAGTTAGTACGCGTTGTCGAGGGAGAGATTTTGGACGTTGCCGTAGACATACGCCGTGGCTCACCCACGTTTGGTCGCTATGTTGCCACGGTGCTCAGTGGTGAAAATCATCGACAGCTATTCATTCCCCGCGGCTTTGCCCACGGCTTTGTTGCACTATGCGACTCTATCGTGGCGTACAAGTGCGACAGCCTCTACGCTCCCGAGTGCGAAGGTGCCATACGCTGGGACGATTCGACACTTGCCATTGACTGGTGCATAGATCACGACCAAGCAATACTCTCAAATAAGGACTTAGCAAACGCTACGCTCGATGAGTGTGGCGAGTTGTTCGACTATAACACCAACTACTATGCGTAGGATACTCGTTACAGGCGGCTTCGGTCAGTTGGGACAGGCGATATTCGTAATGTCGAAAGATAGCCATAACCTTTACTCCATTGCCACGCGTGCCGAGCTCGACATAACGGATGGCGGAGCATTGGAGCGTTACGTTACGGAGCTCTCCATTGACACAATCGTCAACTGCGCTGCCTATACCAATGTCGAGGGTGCTGAGGATAATGCCGATAGTGCCTACGCCATAAATAGTGATGCCGTAGCAACGATAGCCAACGTCTGCAACAAACACGGCATAAAACTTATCCACATCTCCACGGACTATGTCTTTGGGGGTGACAGCGGGCGAGATACACCCTACCGCGAGGATGACACCCCATCGCCAATAAATGTTTACGGTGCAAGTAAGGCTTCGGGCGAACGTGATGCGCTACGTGCTGCGTGTTGCATTGTCATCCGCACTTCATGGCTCTACGCTCCGTGGGGTAAGAACTTTATGCTCACCATACTACGCCTTTCAGAAGGCAATGAGGAGCTTCGGGTTGTCAATGATCAACACGGCACACCAACCTCAGCACTCGCTCTTGCCGAGACCATAGTAAACATCATTGACAACGGCTCCATGGATTCCATGTCTGGAATTTACCACTACACGGATGGGGGCGCTACTACATGGTACGACTTTGCACGAGAGATAGTAGCAAGTGTGGGCATTGAGGGTTGCCATGTGGTGGCATGCAGCACAAGTGAGCGCAAGACAAAAGCTCGACGACCAGCCTACTCGGTGCTTGATACCAGACGCATAGCGCATATCGAGGGTGTAAGGATACTACCATGGAGAGAGCGCCTGAGTGAAGTTATGAATTTAATAAAGGAATGATTATGACACGACGCAATATACTTATCACCGGTGGTGCTGGTTTTATTGGCAGCCACGTAGTTAGGCTCTTTACAACGAAGTACCCCGACTACCATATTGTCACACTCGACAAGCTAACCTACGCTGGCAACACGGCAAATATCGCCGATGTGATGCAGCTCGAGAACCACACCTTCATCGAGGGTGACATTACGAATGCCGCACTCGTTGAGCGCATCTTTAGCGACTACGCCATTGATGGAGTCCTTCATCTTGCTGCCGAAAGCCACGTTGACCGTTCGATAAGTGCTCCGCTGGTATTTGCTCATAACAACATCATCGGCACGCTCACACTCCTCGAGGCAGCACGCAAGGCGTGGGATGGCCAGTACGACGGTAAGCGTTTCCACCACATATCTACCGATGAGGTATATGGAGCCCTCGAGCTCGATGGTGGTAAGTTTACCGAAGATACACGCTACGATCCCCACTCGCCATACTCGGCATCGAAGGCATCGTCGGACCACTTCGTGCGTGCATATCACGACACCTACGGGTTACCTACGGTCATAACCAACTGCTCGAATAACTATGGTGAGAGACAGTATCCCGAGAAACTGATACCTTTATTTATATATAACATTGTCAACCGCCGCCCACTGCCAGTCTACGGCACAGGCCTCAACATTCGCGACTGGCTATACGTAGGCGACCACGCACGCGCCCTCGACACGGTATTTCATCATGCCGAAAGTGGTGCAACGTATAATATTGGCGGTGATAACGAGTGGACAAATATCGACCTTGTGCGCCAGCTGATAGCTATCGTCGACGAGGAGCTCGGCCGCGAGAAGGGCGAGAGCGAGGCACTGATAAGCTACGTGGACGATCGTGCTGGCCACGACTTACGCTACGCCATAGATTCATCGAAGCTTCAGCACGACTTAGGATGGCACGCCGAGACACCGTTCGAGGAGGGTCTACGTCGCACCGTGCGTTGGTATTTGTCAAATAGGGATTGGGCAGAAGAGAGCCTGAAGCGTAAGTAGCTTAGAAGACGAGCATAACCTCGCCATCATCCAAATTAGGGATATATATTCTACGATTGTCAATTGTGGCAATCTGCTCATCATGTGCGTTACCACGCACTACATGGCAGGGGTACTTACCAGTAGGAGGCAGCAGCTTGTAGTCATCTGTGCCACGTATTACGCCATCAACCACGTTGCCGCACACTCGATAGCCTGCACCAAGTAGCTCCTTAGCACGCGACATATCACCCGCGTTTACGACGTTACGCACTACGGTCGAGCTTATCTTATCGCCCGCGACAGTATGTTGCGCCACTCGCTCAAGCTCGAAGCCACACTCCACGGCGAGGGGTTGCAGGCGGTCGTAGTTACCCTCGCTACCCTGACCAAGGCGATGATTATATCCTACAATCATACCCACCATACCAAGCCTCTCGACAAGCGTACGACGCACGAACTCCTCGTATGGCTGCGCGCGGAACTCATCGTCGAAATGTGCCACAACAACACGATCAACGCCCGCCTCGGCGAGAAGTGCCACGCGTTCATCCACCGTAGTCAACAGTTGCATGCCCTCGGCACGCCCCATAGCGATACGCGGATGCGGGTCGAACGTAACGACTACACTCTCGGCATCCAATCGTGCAGCCATACGCTTAAGATGGTCAAGCAACACACGATGACCAGCGTGGACACCATCGAACGAGCCGATAGTGACCACACTGCGCGATGGTGTAGATATGTTAAAGTTGAAATCTACCTTCATGATCAGTTGTTACTCTCCTCAGCAACCTTTACGAAGTAGGCGACCTTCTCCAAAAGTGTGGTGATATCGTAGTTCTCAACGACAATGCCCTGCGGGAAGTTGAGCGGTGCAGAGGTAAAGTTAAGCACACCCTTAATGCCTGCGTTGATGATTGGAAGCACGAGTGTAGATGCTACCGACGTGGGCGATGATACAATAACGATGCTTATATCCAACTCCTCGACACGCTCCTCAAACTCGTCAATATGGTAACACGGGATGTTATCAATCGTCGAGCCAACCTTGTGCTCATCGACATCGAAGGCTGCTGTGATGCGCAACTTTAGACCCTTGCCATTGAAATACTTTGTCACGGCCTGACCGAGGTGACCCATACCAATAATGGCCATATGCATTGGTTGCTCGCTATAGAGTATGCCATTGATAAAGTCGATAAGCACCTTCACGTCGTAGCCCTTCTTTGTATCACTCGAAAAGCCTATTAGCATAAGGTCGCGACGCACCTGTACCGCCGTGATACCATGCATACCAGCCAACACGTGCGAGAAGATATGGGTGATACCCTGCGCATGGCACTTGAGCAGCGTGCGACGATACTCGCTTAGTCGCTCAATAGTCTTTTCTGGTATTGGTGATGATATATTTGCCATCGTCTTGCTCTTAGTTAATTAAAGATCGTTACTTTACCTCGATATTAAAATTGCCATCATACTCCTCGCGTGTCCACTCTGTATTAACATAGTGTCCATTCTCAAAGCCGAAACGATATGTTGTCGACAAGGGGGTAAACGTCTCGTCGAGGAACGAAGAGTCGATGCCCGTAAACATCTTCCGACAGAAGATCATTGCTGCATCGTAGCCACGATATGAGTACATCGACGGGAGTACACCGTAGGCCTTAATAAAGCGTGCATCGAAGAGGCGTATAGCGTCGTTACTGCGATTTGCGTGGTAGGGAACGATAAATATCGTATTATTGCGGAAGAAGGACTGATGGTCTATATTCCCACTCTGCTTCCACTTTCTATTACCAATAACAACGTAGTCACCATAGGTCATACCCTTGCCGACAATTGCCGCCTTGGTAGATGATAGTGTCGTAAGTATTCTATCAACGTCCGTTTGATTGGTTGCGGCGATAACAAAAGCCTTACTCATAGGGCTACGCATAAACTCTATGATATCGACCTCCGCGCCATTAGTTCCATCGGCATTACGCACATAGAAGAACGAGCCTCGATTAAATACAAAGTTAAGGTTTGACCTTGGTGCCTGTGTCATCAATGGCTCGATCTCCGACGTAAAGCCTCCATCGACACTACCAGCATAGATAGTGACAACCTCGCGACTGCCGTCGAAGATATCCATCATCTTGCTATATTTATGGTCATCTTCGGCCTGCATTTGGAAGAGCACAGGGCTCTGAAGACCCTCAATATCTGCCAATGGCGACACCACGGGCACCTCATTCTCCTCGGCATGACCCAAGACATAGCGAAGCTCGCCATCGTACACCGGCCCAATGATAAGTTGAGCATCCATAAACTCCTGCTCATAATCCACAATATCGCTTATACGTGCACTATCACCACAAGTATCGAACACTGACAACTCGATAGTCTTACCCTCGGCCTTAAGGTCTTCCATGGCCAGCAGCACACCTCGATAGAAATCGACATAATAGGGGTTGACCTTACCCTTATAATGGAACGGTAACATAAGAGCCACCTTGAGCGTATGGTAGGCGCTAAGTGGCGTAAACTCCACATCAACGGGTGTAGGATGTACGCCATCGACAATCTCCTCGTCCGTAAATTGGTAGGTAGGCTCAACTACTGCATCATCAGCCGAGACTAAATTAGTCGAATCAGCAGCGGAATCTCTTAATACAGGTGCTTGCTCTGTATCATCCTTAGCGTAGATTTTCGATGTGGTCTTCACGACCATACCAACCTTTAGGTCGAGATTGCTATTTAGACCATTGATACGCATAAACTCGCTTTCGGGCATGTTATATGCTCGCGACAGCGAATATACCGTCTCACCAGCCACAACTCTATGTTCGTCTGGCGCAAGTTCCACCTTTGTAGCTCGCTCCGCACGCTCACGCTCAATGTCCGCAGTTGTAGCATAACCACTCTCCGAGCGACGCACCTTGATCTTATCGCCAACAGCAATATGTTCGACATCTATCGACGGATTATCCTTTTCGAGCACATCAACAGATATCTTGTACTTACGAGCAATGGAGTATATCGTATTACCAGCCTTGACATTATGGATGATATACTTGCCATCACCCTTTGCCCCTTTCAACGACTTCGACGTACGCTGCTCCTGCTCGACCTCCATCTTGGGGATGAGCACAAAGTCACCCTCCCTGAGCGTCTCGGCCGTGAGTCCCTCGTTACAATCAATTATCTGCTGTTCGGTGACGCTGTATGCCTTCGATAGTGAGTATAGCGTGTGCCCCTTCTCTACAAAGTGCTTATAGTAGCTCTTACCATTCTTTGTCACAACGACATTTGACGGCTCGATGGCTACAACCACAACAACCAGCAGCGCAAATATCGCTGTAAGCAATATACGTAGTCGCATAATCATCTATCTAAATTTTCAGTAATGCTTAAGCTATATGCAAGCTATGACTTCATCCTCAGGCGTATCTCGGTTAATACCTTCTTCGTGTATAGAGGGAAGTCGCCATTCATCATCCACGAGTAATAGCTCGGATCATCGCGTAATACATCCTCCACGCGGCGCCCCTTGTACTTACCAAAGGCAAATACCTCCTCGCCCTTCTCGTTGAATACCATACGACCTGCATAGTCCACCGTGGGCGTTCCTGCCGAGAACTCAGCGAGTGAATCCACCGTATCGCCTATATCGGCATAGCGCTCTATCTGCGCCTCCAGCACCTCGTACGTAGCCATCGTGTCGGCCTCGGCCGAGTGGGCATTTTCAAGGTCCTTGTCGCAATAGAACTTGTAGGCAGCTACCAATGTGCGCTGCTCCTTACGATGGAAGATGGTCTGCACGTCGACAAACTTACGCTTACGAAAGTCGCATTCAACGCCAGCACGCATAAACTCCTCGACCAACACTGGCAGATCAAAGCGGTTGGAGTTAAAACCACCGAAGTCGCAGCCGTCGATAAACTGAGCGAGCGACTTGGCTATCTGCTTGAATGTAGGTTCATCCTTGACATCCTCGTCTGTTATGCCATGCACGGCAGTTGCCGCCTCGGGGATATGCATCTCGGGGTTTATGCGACGTGTCTTTACGGTCTTCGTGCCATCCACCGCAATCTTTACCATCGAGATCTCCACAATGCGATCCTTTGCCATATCTACACCCGTAGTCTCAAGATCGAAGAATATTATTGGTC
>CALBKP010000021.1 GCA_937895825.1 uncultured Alistipes sp.
CTTGTAGCGCAGATCCAACTCGATACCCATGTGGCGGGCATCAACACCGGTCATGTTTACACGAGCGTAGTCGCCGTTCGACATAAGCTTCGAACGAACGTCGGCCTTATCCATCCAGAGCGTGTAGTAGGCATTCAGATTCAGCGCGAGTTTCTCCGAACGCAGACCGTAACCACCCTCTACCGAGAATACCTTCTCGTTTACGGCATCGGGGTTGGTCATGTGGCTCGTCGTCGACTGGAGGAATGCACCACCCGAGAAGAAGGGGGCACGTGAGATGTAACCTACGTTAAGGAAGAGGTTCGACGACTTGGTGAAGTTCCAGTTAGCACCAGCCTTAGCCGTAAAACCAACGAAGTTCATAGTCTCAGAGCGCTGGTGTGCCGCATCGTAGTAGAAGCGGTCAACACGCCAGTAGCCAGTGTTCGACACCGAACCCGATACGAAGGCGTTAAACTTGTTCTTTGTCCACTCGAGCTGAGCAAATACACCCTCCTGGTGTACGTGGCCGTCGTAGTCACGATATACGATGTCGCCCACGCCGAGCTTCTCGTACTTCCAGTTAGGATCGGCAGCAGCAGCGTTGTTCTCAGCCTTTACATTCTTACGGTCACCATCGTCGATGAAGTATGCACCGTCGTAGAGGTCGATAATCTCGTTCTTGTGCTCACCGATGTAGTAACGCACGTCGACACCAGCCGAGAGCTCCAAGCCAGGAGCAATCTCGTTAGTGTAGGTCGACAACAGACCATACCACATGTGGTCGTTCGAAGACTTCGACATAACCATACGCGAACCATCGGTGCTTGCTGCGTTCATATCCTGGATAGCACCATAGTCGAACGTACCATCCGACTTACGGAAGTTGTAGAGTAGTGTACCATTCGACGAGCCGTTCCACATAGCACGGTCAGCCGATGTACGACCCTGACCAGAGTAGCCGTAACCACGGCCGATAGATACGTAAACAGCCGTAGAGAGCGACGACTTGTAGTCAATCTGCCACTGGTGGTTCAACGAGATCTGAGGCTTGTGGTAGTGGTTAACCATTGACGAACGCTCCTTGCCATTATTGTCGAAACCGTAAACAGCATTGTAGCGATACTTGTTCTCCTCGCCAGTCCACTTAGCAACCTTATCCCACTCCTTGATCGAGAGACCTGCATAGAGGGGCTTACGCTGGTTGTGAGTCTGGGGCGAACCAAAGGCGGTAAGAGAGAGCTGGTGGCGGTCGTTCAGACGCTTAGAGATGTTTACAAACCAGTTGTAGGCATCGTAGCCCGTACCCTGAACATAACCATCACCCCAACGCTTAGCAAACAACACGCTCATTGCCCAGCCATTCTCCATAAGGCCTGTCGAGAGGCTGATAGCCATAGTGTTTGCACCGTCGTTACCAACACCATAAGATACGGTACCACCCTTCTTAGCGTCGATAGTATTTGTAACGATGTTGATGGTACCACCAACCGAGGGTGACGAGATCTTCGAAGCACCCATACCGCGCTGTGTCTGCATCGAACGTGTCACATCCGAAAGACCGGCCCAGTTCGACCAGTAGACACCACCCCACTCCATATCGTTGACGGGGACACCGTTGATCATAACGGCGATGTTAGCCGACTTAAAGCCTCGCATGTTGATCTTCGAGTCGCCATAACCACCACCATCCTTGGTAACATAGACACCAGGCGTTGACTTCAAGATCTCGGGGAACTCCTGGCCACCGAGCTTGAACTCGATCTCGTTAGCCGACACGGTTGATACCGCAACAGGCGTACGACGCTGCACAGCCACCGACTGCGTGATAACCACGTCATCCATGGCGATAGCATCCTGCTCCATCTTGATAGTACCGAGGTTGTGACGCATACCTGCGGTGTTAACATCCAAGAGCTGAGTCTTGTAGTTTAGGTAGCTGATCTGCACCTGCTTCGCACCATCACGGAGCAATAGCTCAAAGCCACCCGACACGTCGGTAGTCGTACCCTGTGTCGTTTCGGGCACTACGATCGTTGCGCCGATCAGCGGCTGATCGTTCTCATCGACAACCGTACCCGTGACGATAGTCTGTGCCGAGGCTGCGAAGCCCACAACAAGACCTAACATCAGAAGTAAAAGTCTCTTCATAAGCAAAAATTTAATTAAGTAAAATGTGTATGTTTTATCTAAATTAGTCGCTGCACAAATTACTGCACACCTAAGGTGTGACCCAAATTGAACATTGCAAAGATAGCTCAGATAGATTGAACCTCCAAACCTTTGCACATTAAATTAATATTAAAATAGAGATACATAAATGATAATTGACACATCCTGCTAAAAAAAATAACCTGGCTATATGTAAGTTAAACCTAAAATAAACACCATTACACAAATTTGGGAATGATCTTTTATTTAGTTTCAATTATTAACCAAAAACACGATTGTAGTATGGCAACAGTAAAAATCAAGTTTCGTCCATCGACCATTGATGGAGAAGTAGGCTCAATTTTCTATCAAGTAATTCACAAACGCATAGCCCGTCAGCAAAAGACCGACTACTACCTCTACGCCCACGAGTGGGACGAGAGAAGATCAAGGATCGTTTTACCCCAATTCAACACATTGCGACGACTCTATCTCTCAGAGCTTAGCGATAAAGTAGAGCAGGATGCCAAGCACCTACAAAACATCATCTCCGATTTAGAGCAATGCGCTTGTGAGTTCACATCAGATGATGTTATAAGCAGATTTATCTCCAACAAGAGCAATAGCTCAATCTTCTCGTTCATGGAGGGGATGATAGACAACCTCAAAAAAATGGGTAAGATACGAACTTCAGAGACATACACCGCAACACTTCGCAGCTTCAAACATTTTCGCGAGAATAATGACATGGATTGGAGCGATATGGACACAGATATAATGATGGCCTACGAAGCCCATCTACGAAATAAAGGGCTGAGTGCCAATAGTTCATCGTTCTATATACGCAACCTTCGAGCTGCCTACAACCGCGCTGTGGACAAAGGGCTTGCCACACAAAAGTTCCCATTTAAACATGTCTATACGGGCGTGGATAAGACCATTAAACGAGCTGTTCCGCTCAAGGTCATTAAACAGATTAAGGAGCTTGATTTCTCCGCACGTCCATCATTCGATTTTGCCCGCGATATGTTCCTCTTCTCGTTCTACACCCGTGGCATGTCATTCGTAGACATGGCCTACCTCCAAAAAAGAGATTTAGCGAATGGAACTCTCTCCTATCACCGACGAAAAACTGGCCAAAAACTGATGATAAAATGGGAAAAATGTATGCAGGAAATTGTAGATAAATATGACAGTAATGGATCAAATTATCTACTCCCGATAATCAAACCACGAAGCCAGATTGAGGAACGCAGACAGTACATCTACGCAGCACATAACATCAATCGTTGTCTAAAAATCATCGGCCGAGATTTAGGGCTTCCGCTCTCACTCACTATGTATGTTGCACGCCATTCATGGGCAAGCATCGCCAAGAGCAAGAATGTACCACTTGCAGTCATCAGCGAGGGTATGGGACATGATTCAGAGGCTACCACACGCATATACCTCGCATCCTTGGACACGATGGCAATTGATAAAGCAAATAGTATGATAATAAATTCCCTGTAAACTCTCTTTATGAGAGAGATTTACATAAAACTTACACATTGATAATAAGTCACTTCTACAACTCGTATTAGAATATTTGCACAACAATTGGTGTTTTTCTTTCAACGAAATCGAAATTTTCTAAAACATTTTTCTCATAAAGTCTTGCAAATCGTCTAAAAATACGTATCTTTGCACCTAAGTTCATATCTCTCATAGCGAGAAGGTTGTACAATGTTGCTCTTGGCTCCTTTAGGGGGTTTGTACAATAGCGGTAATTTCTCTCATAAAGAGAATATGAAAATACGACAGTTATATTTTGTGTCGATGGAGCCATATGTGATTGATTATCAAGTACTGCTATGGTAGAATCAATCAATATGAGAGATGTGTGATTACAGAGGATAATTTGATATTGTGATTTGGAATGTGGAGGAGTGCATACCCAAAATGGGTGCATTGTCTTCGCACATTTCGTATATAATATGTAACAAGACTTATGATGAAAAACTTTTTCAAGCGAACACTCATTCTTTTGACGATGTTCGTTGTTGGTCTATCAGAGAGTGCAAAAGCTCAAGAGATTGGCATCAAGAGCAATCTCCTATCTGATGCCTTTCTAAATATCAACTTGGGAGCTGAGGTGGGCTTAGCTCCCAAGTGGACTATGGATGTTTCGGGACAGTTCAACGCATGGGACCTGTCGCACAATCGCCGCTGGAAGCACTGGGCACTCCAGCCCGAGGCTCGCTACTGGCTGTGTGACCGTTTTGCAGGCCATTTCTTTGGCTTGCACCTCCACGGCGGCCAGTATAACGTTGGCGGATTCAACGGCATGATCAACTTCCTCGGCTCAGATGCCCGCAAGCTCGAAAATTCTCGCTACCAGGGTTGGTTCGCTGGCGCTGGTGTGGCATACGGCTATGCGTGGGTGCTGGGTCGCCACTGGAACCTCGAGGCAGAGCTCGGCGTTGGCTACTCATATACGCGCTACGACCGCTTCCGATGTGCTGGATGTGGTAAGCGTGTGGAGGTAAACGTGCCACACCACTACGTTGGCATTACCAAGTTAGCAATCAATTTAGTTTACCTGTTTTAATTTACGTTAAGTATGAAGAAGATAGGATGCATAATATTGGCTATTATATGTTTTAGCATATCGGCCGAAGCACAGATTGCTAAGCAAAACATCGTTGACGGTGTATCGGTTGACAGTCTCTCAATAGAGCGTTCTGGTCGATTCATCGTTGTAGATATGACCTTGGATCTCAACGAGCTTGATGTGAGGAGCAATAGTGCCGTGCTGCTCACACCGCATTTGTCGAACGACTCTATCACTAAGGAGTTGCAGTCGGTTGGTGTCTACGGCAAAAAACGTTACTTCTACTACCTCCGCAACTACAACAGCATGCTCACTGGCAACGAGGAGCAGAGCTTCAGGGCTGCGCAGAAGCCCAGCGAGGTTGCATACCACTATGTCATGCCCTACGAGGAGTGGATGAACGGCTCGGAGCTATCGCTCCACCGCAGCGTCTACGGCTGTAATAACACCCTTCTTGCCGAGCAGGAGGGTATTCTTTGCCGACATAAGGAGGAATTCTTCCCCGAACTCGTCTATATCCGCCCCACTGCCGATAGCGTTAAGTTCTTCGCACTTTCAGGCTCGGCATATATCGACTTCCCCGTGGATAAGACTATCATCTACCCCGACTACCGTCGTAACACCGTCGAGCTTGGCAAGATTCAGGCCACAATCGACTCCGTAAAGAACGATCAGGATATAACCATCACCTCAGTATGGTTGAAGGGTCACGCTTCGCCCGAGAGCCCCTACACTCATAATAGGGATCTGGCTATCGGCCGTACCGAGGCGTTAAAGCAGTACATCAAGCAGTTATACAGCTTTGAAGATGGACTCATCGCCACGGACTACGAGCCTGAGGATTGGACAGGCCTACGCAAATATGTCGAGGAGTCTAACTTAGAGCATCGCACCGAGATCCTCGCCATGATTGATGGCGATCTGCAGCCCGATGCCAAGGAGACAAAGATCAAGCGCACATACCCCAAGGAGTACAAGTTCCTTTTGCAAAACTGTTATCCCGCACTGCGACATACGGACTACCGCATCGAGTACACCATCCGCGTATATACCGATATTGAGGAGATTAAGCGCATCATGCTCGAGCAGCCACAGAAGCTGAGCCTCAACGAGCTATACCTCGTTGCACAGAGCTACGAGCCAGGTAGCGAGGAGTTCTCCGACGTATTCGAGACCGCCGTGCGTCTGTTCCCGAAGGATGCCATCGCCAACTTAAATGCTGCAAATGCCGCGATGTATCGCGGTGATTTGTCGGCAGCGGAAGAGTACCTCACCAAAGCTGGCGATTCACCCGAGGCCGTCTATGCCCGTGGTGCATTGGCCATCCGCAAGGGCGAATACGACATTGCTCGCGGCTATATGGCACAGGCCAAGGCTCTCGGACTTAAGCAGGCCGAGAAGACCCTCCACGAGCTTGAGCAAGGCAGACGATAATGTAACGTAAGACTATAAAAACCAAAACAAATTTTTACATAAACACTTAAAAACAAACACTTATGAAAAAACTTAATTTATTTTTAGGTTTGGTGGCATGCGCTCTTGTAGGTGCATGTACGAATGATGGTGTGGAGAACAATGTTTCCAACACATTCCCCGCAAATCAGGCTTTCATCAACGTTCGTCTCTCTGACGTTGGCTCGATGGGTACACGTGGTACCGATGGTGGCTACGAGTATGGTTCGGCTGACGAGCACGCAGTAAAGACTGCACACTTCTACTTCTACGATAACGCTGGTCTCTTCGTATCTGAGGGTAGCGCATGGAATGGTGGTAATGCAAGCGATAAGAATCCCGCAGAGAACATCGAGTTCCGCAGCAACACTGTTGTTGTTTTGGAGAACTTGGAGGGTAAGGGCTATCCTAACTACATGGTAACAGTTCTTAACAAGCCTGCTAACTTCACTGCACCTCAGACTCTTGACGAGATGGAGAAGTTGTTGGTTGATGGTATCACTACAACTGCTGACGAGAAGACTTATTTCACAATGAGTACCTCAAGCTACAAGCGTGACGATAACACTAAGTATTTCGTAACACCTATCACCGAGGATAACTTCACATTGGAGCCCGTTGACGTTGGTAACATCACAAACTACGTTGAGGTTTACGTAGAGCGTCTTGCAGCAAAGGTAACTTTGGGCGTTAGCAGCGAGCTTACTTCAAAGACTATCGAGGGTAAGGATGGCGTATTCTATCCTATCACCTCTACCGTTGCTGGTGATGACAACGATGAGACCACCATTGCAAATGAGAACTTGTTGATTCAGTTCCGCGGCTGGAAGCTTAACGGTACTGCTAACAAGTCACACATCGTTAAGAACATCAACACTGCATGGACTGACCAGGAGTTGGGCTTCGCTTGGAACAAGGCTGCAGACTTCCGCAGCTTCTGGGGTAAGTCTTTCAACTATGGCGTTGGCACCTACACTTACGGTGTAAATGGCGATAACTGTCCTTTGACTTATGTTAACTTGAACGACAACTTGGTAGAGGTTGGCAAGAGCACATACTGCGCTGAGAACACCAACACTGCTACTGTATTGAACACCGAGGGTAACAACCCCGCAGCTATCACCAGCATCCTTTTGAAGGCTGTTGTTTGCGATGCAGAGGGTAACGCTCTTGACCTCGTACGCTACAATGGTGTGCTCTTCGAGGACGAGCAGTTCTTGAGCTACGTTCTTAACGTAATGAACTCAAACGGCAACTGGAACGTATGGGTAGCTGGCGAGAATGGCACTTATACTCAGTTGGATGAGACTGGCGTTGAGTTGGTAAAGAATGGCTCTGGCGTTAAGGTTCAGTTGAAGGCTGGTCAGACATTATATACAAAGGTTGCTGAGGGTCAGTTCGAGACTATCGCTGACGTTACAGCTATCAACGATAAGTTGGGCGCTACATGCACTGGCGCTATCGGCTACAAGGGAGGTGAGATGTTCTACAACATTCCTATCGAGCACTTGAACCCCATCGAGGCAGATGCAACTACTCTCGAGGAGGCTAACTACGGTATCGTTCGTAACCACCACTACGTAATCAACATCACCAAGTTGGATAAGGTTGGTAAGGGTATCTTCACTCCTGAGGAGGAGATCGTTCCCGATGACACCGACAAGGATACTTACGCTATCGGCGCTAAGATCAATATCCTCTCTTGGAAGGTTGTTAACCAGAATGTTGAGCTATAATCTGCTCTAACATCCTAACATCGTCTGCAGTAGAGCAGACATCGGGTTTGCTCTACTGTGGATTATTTCAAAAACAGAAGAAACAATCAACACATGGGGAGGGGCTGAGATTGTCCAACTCCCGACAAAAAGAGAATGTTTGCGTAGCGGCAGGGCTATAAAGCAACTCACAGAACAACTTATATAAATTATGAATATACTGACTCATATCAAAAGATGCAATCACGTACTTATGGTTGCTGCTTGCATGCTGATATTATCTGCTTGTGATAACGTAATCTATGATTATGAGGGTGATTGTTCGGTGAATTATAAGGTAAGATTCCGTTACGACTACAACATGAAGTATGCCAACGCATTTGCACACGAGGTAGAGAGCGTAACGCTATACCTTCTGGACAAGGATAATCGCGTTGTGTGGATGCGTACCGAGCAGGGCGCGGCTCTTGCAGCCGAGGATTACGAGATGACCGTAGAGGTGGACCCAGGAGTATATAGTCTGTTGGCATGGTGTGGCACGACGGACAAGGGTTCGTTCACAATACCCGAGACATCACGTGGCGATGAGCTAAGCTGTACGCTCAACCGAGAGTATGACTCTGAAGGAGGTGCTTATATTGACAAGGATATCGACCGTCTGTTTTATGGTTACTTGCCCGAGCAAGAATTCGTGGAGACCGAGGGTACATACACCTATACAGTACCACTCATCAAGGATACCAACAACATCCGCGTAGTGCTTCAGCATCTATCGGGTGAGGCTGTTGATAAGGATAAGTTCACGTTTGCCATCGAGGATAACAATGGCGCGATGGACTGGACTAATGCTCTGAAAGATGATGAGCAGATAACATACTATGCATGGCACGTTGACGCCGGCGAGGCTGGAATGGAGGAGTCAAAGCACGGCAAGCCAGAATCTACACGTTCGGTGTTTAGTGCTGCTATTGCCGAGTTTACCGTAGCACGTCTTGTCAAGGGACAGGATGCGCGTCTTACGGTGAGCAACAACGAAACGGGAGAGGTTGTCTTCTCGATTCCGTTGATCGACTACGCCATGTTAGTAAAAGGTTTTTATAACCGCGAAATGGATGATCAGGAGTATCTCGACCGCCAGGACACATACGATATGGTCTTCTTCCTCGACGAAGGAAATAGGTGGGTGGATACCTATATTTATATAAACTCATGGAAAGTGGTGTTACAGGACACCGAGCTATGATACGGAAGAATGTAATATGAATGACATAAGAGAACATCTTATTAAAATTGTCTTTCTATTCGTAATCCTGTGGGGTTTTGTATCATGTGATTCAAGCATTCACGAGAATGTGATAACGCTTGATGACGAAGAGGTGAATGTTGGATTTAGAATAGTCACCCGTGCTGCCGAGGGGGAGTACGAGGCGGGACAGACATACGAAAACTACATTGACGTAGTTGGAGAGAGCTACCGCTTCTACTTCTTTGACCAAGAGAACAAGCTCATTGCTCGTTTCCGACCTACCGAGGTGCTGGCAACTGCGGGTAGCGACTATACCGAATACAGCGTTCTCGGAATGGCCCCCGCTGTGCTTGCCAAGGTAGATAAGTTCAAAGTCGTTGTCATCGCTAACTGGCCGACCTATATCGAGGACTCGGAGATGGTTAGAGGAAAGACAACGATCGAGGATTTGTGTAACCACGAGAAGTCGCAATTCGAGCAGTTCGAATCATTCGCACTCAATAGCAGCCAGCTGATTCCCTTCTTTGGCGTTCGTGAGTACGAGAATGTGAGTTTCATGCCCAACGTAGCAACGATGCTCACCGAGCCTATCACGCTGCTACGCGCCGTAGCAAAGGTGGAGGTGATACTAAAGTCCGAGCAGGAGCACCACCTTACGTTCGACACCCTTCAGGTGTGTCGCTACAACCAGCGTGGCTACTGCCTGCCAAATGCCGACAGCCACGACGACTACGACCACAACGGTCAGTGGGACGAAGATTATGCCGAGTCGTTACACTTGGTCAATGGCAAGAACGATGTTAACGAGAATAATGAGCCCGAGGAGAAGAGCCTGCCACTGTTACACGTCGACACGTGGGTAGAGGGCGACAGCAAGTACGAAAAGTGGATTGCCTACCTCACCGAGTACCAGAACAGAGGCACAGGTGACGGCTATTGCTTTATCGAGGCAAAGCTCAAAAGCCAGTTTGCAGGCGATATGCCCTACAAGATATACTTTGCCAACTACGTTAATGGCCAGGCAGATAATACAGATGCTAACAGGCTGAATGTCGAGCGTAACAACATCTACCGATTCAATGTTGTCGTAACACCACTCCAGCTATTGGTATCTGTCGACAAATGGGTTTATGGTGGAACAGTACATATTGACATGTAATTATGGGAAACACTCTTAAATATACATTTATAGGGCTTGTCCTACTCTCTCTTGGTGCATGCGCTAAGGATTCGTTGCCAGAGATAGAACGTCCTGCGACATCCACCGATGCCATCACATTCGATGTAATCACAGGTGTTAGTGCCGATATGTCTACACGTGCAGAAGAGTCGTCATCGGATCTATTAGAGCCTTTAGTGCTTAAATCCGATGAGGAGGATTTATCTATGTACCTTCACACCTACGTTACCGACCGCAACGAGGCAGATGTTACGGAGAGTGTGGTCACACGTGCTGCTGAGGTTAATAACATAAGCGACTTCGTTAGCCAGAATAGAGCCGATGGTTTCCATATCCACGCTTACGATGCCAACAGCCTCGATTTCATTCCTCAGTATGCCGTTGCTAAGCCCATGACACTCGATGCCGAAGAGAGTGTGTGGAACACCAAACCGAGATACTACTGGCCAGTGGATGATCGTCTGCTATACTTCTACGCCTACGCCCCCATGTCGGCACAGAGCCTATTAGTGGGCATGGCCACAGACAACACCGAAAAGAGCATCAGCTTCGACTACAAGGCACCCACGGGTACGGTGGAGAATGGCTACTACAACGATGCCGAGATACAGCCCGACATAATGTTCGCCATTAGCGAATGTAGAGAGTCTACAAGCGTGGATGGCAAGGTGCCCGTAAACTTCAGACACGCACTCTCGGCCATTAAATTTGCCGTGCGCGACGTTGTTGGTGGAACGATCGAAAGAATAACCATTAAGGGCGTTGCGGGCGAGGCTCACTGCATATACACCAAGACATCAGACCCTGCCATCGACGAGTTTGTATGGTCAAACTATTCGGAAGCCAACTACTCTTATACTCAGACATTTAACTATAAGACGACAGATAAGACTACGGGCGATGAAATACTAAACGCCTCCATGCCATCGAAGACATTCATGCTTATCCCGCAGGATATTCCAACCGATGCCGAGATTGAGATTGTATTCACTCGTGATATAGATCCTAAGACCTTCACACTACGCGGTAAGATACGTGATAATAACATCACCAAGTGGGAGCCAGGCAAGGAGTATATCTACACGATCTCAACGAGCAGCTCAAACTGGACATACCACTTTAAGGTCTATGGTAGCGAGCAGGAGCGTAACAACGATGAGCCCTCCAGCGGAAAGTTCTTCGACAGCAACGCTATCATCCTCAATCAGACGGTCACTACGGGTGGCTACTATAAGGTTATAAGCTACCGTGAGCGAGCCAACAACCCACGTGATAAGGAGCCCGTAGCTTGGCGTGTAACCAACATAAGCAAGGGTGTTATCGTTGAGCCCGATAACTTCGACTACGATGTTGTAAAGCCCGACCTTGAACCAGACAAGTGGATACCTACAAAGGTTCTCAGCGGTAACGGATCCATCAGCGGCGAGTTGTGCAACATGGTACTTTATCCTCAAATGTCCGTGACCGACTACCCTGGCGATACGGAGCTCCAAAGAAGAACACCCTATGGCTCGGCTGATGCACCAGTGGATCTATCAACCATCTACGGCACGCTGAATACAGCCAATTGCTATGTCGTTAACGCATCGGGGTACTTCAAGTTCCCGTTGGTCTATGGCAATGCCATAAAGAATGGAGCGACAAATAGCACGTGCTATACCTATACTATACCTGGCACCTACTATAACCAGGCGACATATCCGTCACTTACCAAGTTTGTAGACTACAAGGGTAATGCCATCACCAGCCCCAAGATTAACGGCGCGGTTGATGCAACGCTCGTGTGGGAGGATGCCTACAACCTTATCTCGGAGGTGAAGCTCAACCCTACGGATGGAGCCTACGGCACAGTATCGTTCAAGGTTAACCAGGATGACCTTCAGCAGGGTAACGCCGTGATTGCCATACGCGATGCAAATGGCTTAATCATCTGGAGCTGGCATATTTGGGTAACAGAGCACTGGTCGGAAGAGGGCTCATTGAAACTCGTAGGCGATATAGCCATGCCTACGTACGATAGCGGCTATGTGGCAAATAACCAATTCTACGCGGCACCGCGTAACCTTGGTTGGTGCGACCCAAAGAATGTGTGGTATCTAAAACGTGTGGGTGACATTTCATTTGAGCAGGCAGATAGCAAGAATGTCGCTAAACTAAACATCGAACAGCGCGAGGCAATGATTGAGTACTGGATTGGTAACAATACATACTATCAGTTTGGCCGCAAGGATCCTATCGTAGGATTTATGAACTCTGGATCTGTGGTTAAGTATAACTTCGGCCCCTATCCCTACCAGATTGACCCACAGACCAAGGAAATCAAAGATGGTATTCAGAGACCGTACGCCCTATTCGTAGGAGCAAATGCCGAGGTTGCATACAACGACTGGCTATCAACACACTACCAGAATTTGTGGAACAATTCAACCAGCACACCAACCACAACACAAACAAACCCCTCGGGTGCTACAATTGCCTACCACTACTCGGGCGTAAAGACCGTATATGATCCATGCCCCGCAGGATATATGGTACCTCCCGTTGGCTTCTTTAAGAAGATCACAAATGCACGAAAGAAGTATTCTGACACAACGTTAGAGTTCAATGGCACAGCGGGTAGAGACGAACGAGGAACCATCATCTACAAGGTTAACACCTCCACAACAGGTGTCTACTTAGTGTTGTACGGCACAGGACATAGATGGTATGCAATTGGCGGCACTGTCCCTGCTGGTGGTAACTTCAACCCTGCAATTGCCTACTTGTGGAGCAACCAGATAAACTTCACCAACGCCGACCATACGGGCTATGGTCTTGCCTTAGGTGGTGGTGATAATACCTCTGACTTCCACTTCGAGGGTCGTCGTGCGATGGCTCGTCCCGTACGACCTGTAAGAGAGTTATAATAGCTATGCTCCTTTGGTGCGAACATCACGAACAACGCCCGAAAGCGAGCATAACGACGAGATAAATAGATTTTTATAGGCTTGAAGAAGAATATATAGCAACATGTCGTCGCAATAGCGATATGACAGAGGTGCATTTCTTTTTTCAGGAAATGTTAGTTAATGTACCGAAGTGCCCAACCGTGACGGTCCGGCACTTCATTTTTTTGCCTTAACAAGGAGCTTAACTCATACATTTATGGTTAATGATATGATTTTTTGATGTATTTTTTTGGTCAATCGAGAAAAATATACTACCTTTATCGCATAGATTGTGAGATATTGCAGGGAAGAATATGGTTAAAAGTCTAAATATTAAGGCTATATGTTGGATTGCGGCGATTGCCGTGATCACCGTGGCAGCGGAGCTTGTGTTCGGCAGCTTCCCCGTAGCAATATTTAGCTTCCCGATAAACGTGCTATCACTTGCGCTATGGCTTACGCTCCTTAGCATCATCTATAAGCAACGTCAGAGCTCCTCGGTTGCACGTTTTATGCTCTCGCAGGGGGCTGTGTGGCTATCGTTTACATTAATGGCGGCCGTCAGCATATTCCTCGGCCTCGAGCGCAAGCCCTCAAGCGACTCGTGGCCAGTGATCATAGCCATACTCTTTATCCTTAGCCACCTTGTGCTTATCACCATGCGTGGCTGGCGTAATACAAAGGGGGTGCGTTGGCGTTTCACCATCCTCCACCTCGGCCTTATATTGGCGTTAGGCGCAGGCTTCTGGGGTGCGCCCGACAGAGAGCAGCTACGCATTGCCGTAGACTCGCGTCCCAACGACGAGGCATACTATACCGATGGTACGCCCCATATTCTTGGACACACATTACGACTCGAAGATTACGACATAGAGTACTCTGAAAGTGGTGCTCCCGAGCACTACGAGGCGATTGTGGCGATTGACGATACGCTTGCTACAATCAGCGTAAACCACCCATACGCCCTCACGTGGAGCGAGAGGATATACCTCATAAGCCTCGGACAGAGTCCCACGAGTGAGACATACTGCATCCTTGAAATTGTCAGCGAGCCGTGGCAGTGGCTATCAACAGCGGGTATTGTGATGCTCATTATTGGCGCAGTAATGATGTTTATCGGTGGGCCACGACGTAACGTCGAGCCACAAAAAAAGAGTAAGATATGATGCTTGGTTGGAACATATTTCCCTACGTGGCAGCCGTGGTGGTGATGCTGGCGGTGGCGGGTGCTGTTGTGGCACTCCTACGCAAGGAGCGTAGCCGCTTAGCTATCGGTTTCTCCGTGGCGGCTATCGCCGTGATGCTGGCATTTATCGTCATGTTCTGGCTAACGCTCAATCGTCCGCCGCTACGCACTATGGGCGAGACGCGTCTATGGTACTCATTCTTCCTGCTCGTAGCGGGCACGTTTACATATATTCGTTGGCATTATCGCTGGATTATGAGCTTCTCAACGATGTTGGCAACGGTATTTATACTTATAAATATATTAAAGCCCGAGATTCACGACCAGACGCTTATGCCGGCATTGCAGAGCATCTGGTTTGTACCACACGTCTCGGTCTATATGTTCTCATACGCCCTATTAGGCTGTGCTACGCTTCTCTCCGTCGTTGCCCTTGTGCGTCGACGCAGCGACCTTAACGCCGCCATCGAGCGACTTATCTACGGTGGCATTGCCTTCCTAAGTATCGGTATGCTCACAGGCTCGCTATGGGCTAAGGAGGCATGGGGCGCATACTGGAGTTGGGATGCCAAGGAGGCATGGGCAGCCGCCACATGGGGACTATATCTATTGGCACTACACGTTGCGCCCACGGCTACTAATCGAGCTAAAAACGTAGCATACTACGTGGTTATAATACTCGGATTCCTTGCGTTACAGATGTGCTGGTATGGGGTAAACTACCTTCCCTCGGCATCAGAGAGTGTACATACATATAATCAATAACAACCCAAAAATCAAACCTATGAAGACTTTGAAGAGAAGACAGATCTGTTTGATAGGCCTATTGGCAGTCGCTGTGGTGGCCGCCATCGTCTATCGTGTGATGGTCAGCCCGCCGTCAGAGGAGCTCACCCCCAACGAGCGTGTTGCTGAGATGATTGCCGAGGGTGGATGTATCAGTTGCCACACGGCAAATCCCGAGCTACCCTTCTATGCATCATGGCCCGTAGCTGGCGATGTGGTTCAGGCCGATGCAGCCGAGGGCTACCGTGCTTTCGACATCGCCCCCCTTATGGAGGCTCTCGAGAATGGCACCATGCCTAACCCCGTGGATGTAGCTAAGGTTGAGAAGGTGGCACTCGACCGCAGCATGCCCGAGGCTAAGTATTACCTCGTACACTGGGGCAGCCAGACGACTAAGGCCAAGGCCGACATCTATGCTGAGTGGGCACGCGACTACCGCACAGCCTACTACAATGATGGCCTCGTTGGCGAGCGTGAGGGTGAGCCTATCCGTCCCATCATTCCTCCCACCAACATCGACGAACGTAAGGCACGTCTTGGTTTCGACCTATACCACGACACACGCCTTTCGGTCGACAATACCATCTCGTGCGCTTCGTGCCACGGTCTGGAGACGGGCGGTGTGGATAACCACCAGTACTCGGATGGCGTTGAGGGCCGTATGGGAGGTGTGAATGCCCCCACGGTATACAATGCCGTCTATAACTTCGTTCAGTTCTGGGATGGCCGTGCACGCACCCTCGCTGAGCAGGCCCACCACTCAACCCCGTGGAGATGGCCTCAACATCATTCGACGAGATCATAGACAAGCTCTCAGCCGACGAGCTATACGTTGCAGCCTTCGCTTCTCTCTACCCCGAGGAGGGCATCACCGAGGCGACTATCACCGATGCCATCGAGGAGTTCGAGCGCACGCTCACAACGCCTAACTCACAGTTCGACAAGTGGCTCCTCGGCGACAACGAGGCACTCACCGCCCAGGAACTCAACGGCTATGCACTCTTCAAGGAGTATAACTGTGCAACATGCCACGTGGGCATCAATCTCGGTGGCGAGTCGTACGAGCTTATGGGTCTGCGCCGTCACTACTTCGAGGATCGCGGCTTGGGACTCACCGAGGAGGATAACGGCCGCTTCAAGCAGACGAAGGAGGAGCGTGACCGCCACCGCTTCAAGGTGCCAGGCTTGCGTAACATCGAGCTGACGTGGCCCTACTACCACGATGGCACACGCCTTACGATGGAGGAGGCAGTGCGTGATATGGGTCGCTACCAATCAGACGTAGACCTTACAGATGCTGAGGTTGCGGACATCGTAGCATTCCTTCGCACGCTTACAGGCGAGTATAACGGTGTGAAGCTCACGAACGTCAACGAGTATGGCGTGGTGCATGTTCACGACGATGACCACCATCACGATCACGAGTAAACATCGTGTGATATAAAAACAATTAGGGCCACTTCGATTCGATTGAAGTGACCCTAATTGTTTTACCGTTACGCGCTACCTATAATTATATAACTGGTCGCGTAGGCGCGGAGTGAAGCCAGCACGACGTATCGTGCGCTCCATAGCTACGCGGTCAAAGCGCGTGGTTGCACCTGCCGACGATACTACATTCTCCTCAATCATTATCGAGCCCATATCATTAGCGCCACTATGCAACGCTATCTCAGCAACCTCCTTACCCACCGTGAGCCACGATGCCTGAATATTCTGAATGTTATGCAACACTATGCGGCTCATGGCGATAATTCGCAGGTACTCCGTAGCCGAAAAGCGCGGAGACACGCCCTCAGCCTCGAGTTTCGTGCCCTTAGGACAAAATACCCACGGAATAAATGCCGTAAAACCGCGTGACTCCTCGGGTTTATGTGCCTGAAGATCACGGATAGTGATTAGATGGTCGACCCTCTGGTGTGGTGTCTCCACATGGCCATACATCATTGTTGCCGTCGTTGGGATACCGAGTTTGTGCGCCTCGTGCATAACGAGCACCCAATCCTTTGCCGAGGGCTTTGCCGGCGATATGCGCTTACGCACATCCTCCGAGAGTATCTCAGCACCCGCACCTGGGAGTGTATCAAGACCAGCGGCACGAAGTCGTTGGAGTGTCTCGAGCGTAGTGATGCCACTGATGGCGGCGATATGCGCCACCTCGGGAGCTCCTAAGGCATTGAGCCTAAGCGCAGGATACTCCTTCTTTATCTGCGAGAATAGCTTTTCGTAGAAGTCTATGCCAAGGCGTGGATGCAGGCCTCCCTGCAAGAGTAGCTGGTCGGCACCAAGGGCGAGAGCCTCCTCTATCTTCTGGCGATACTCGGCCATCGTCGTAATGTATGACTTGTCGTCCTCATGGGGCTTACAGTGGAAGTTGCAGAACTTACATCCCGACTTACATACATTCGTTATGTTAACATTGCGATCTATCTGCCACGTAACCACTGTGGGGTCGTTGACAGCACTCATACGCAACGTATCGGCAACGCCGCACAACGTTTGCAACGGAGCATTATCATAGAGTTTATATGCCTCCTCACGTGTCAGTGACTCACGCTCCAAGGCCTTTTCCAATATAGCATCTATACTCATAACCACATTATTAGGTTAGTTGTTAAGCAACAGTTTGAAGTCGAGCGTGCGGCGGTTCATATCCACACTCTTCACGCGCACCCTCACACGGCTACCAAGCGTTAAGCGTATGCCCGACGAACGGCCAACGACCTCATAGCGTGCCTCGTCAAAGCGGTAGTAGTCATCGTCGTCGATGTCGCGCAAGAAGGCCATACCCTCAACGTGCGTATCATCCAGCTCGACATAAATACCCCAGTCGGTCATGCCCGAGACCACGCCATCAAATTCCTCGCCGATGCGATCCTTCATAAACTCCGCCATCTTATACTTTATACTTGCACGCTCAGCCTCCGAGGCCAATATTTCGCGCTCGGTGGAGTGCTGGCACAGCTGCTCTAAGTGTTTCTTATCCACGCGTTTCTCACCCGCGAGGTATGTCGCAAGGATGCGGTGTACCATCATGTCGGGATAGCGACGAATGGGCGACGTGAAGTGGGTATAATATGGGAAAGCAAGGCCGTAGTGACCAATATTATCTGTCGTATAAACGGCCTTTGCCATGCTACGCACCGCAAGCGTTGTGATGGCATTAGCCTCGGCACTACCCGATATTGTCGAGAGCAGTTTGTTCATCTCCTTAGCCACGGCACGCCCCTTCTGTGCCTTAAAATAGTGGCCGAAGCGGAGGGCGAAATCGCGAAAGCGGCCGAGCTTATCCTCCGATGGCTCGTCGTGGACACGGTAGACCATAGGTCGCGGAACACGGCGGCCATTCACCATGCGGTGTGCGCAGAACTCCGCAACACGACGGTTGGCCAAGAGCATGAACTCCTCAATAAGTTGGTTTGCCTCCTTCTGCACCTTTGTATATACACCAATGGGGCGACCCTTGTCGTCCAGGCGGAAGCGCACCTCATCGCGCTCGAAAGCGATAGCCCCCTTACGAAAACGCTCCTTGCGAAGTATCTGAGCCATACGATTTAGCGTCGTTATCTCCTCGGCATAGTCACCCACACCCGTCTCGATAACCACCTGTGCCTCCTCGTACGCAAAGCGACGGTCGGAGTGTATCACCGTGCGACCAAACCACTCATCCAAAATCTCGGCATCGTCGTTAAGGGTAAATACTGCCGAAAACGACAACTTATCCTCATTCGGACGCAACGAGCACAGATCGTTACACAGCCTTTCGGGCAACATCGGCACCGTACGGTCAACAAGATATACCGACGTGGCACGCTCCACAGCCTCATCATCGACAACCGAGCCAGGCGTAACATAGTGCGTGACATCGGCGATATGTACGCCTACCTCCCAGACACCCTCCTTGATCCTTCGCAACGAGAGTGCATCGTCGAAATCCTTAGCATCCGCAGGGTCAATGGTAAAGGTTACCACATCGCGCATATCCCTACGCTTGGCCACCTCCTCGGCTGTGATCTCGCCAGCGATACGCTCGGCAGCCGCCGTCACCTCTTTCTCGAAGTGGTATGGCAGGTCGAACTCCGCCAAGATGGCATGCATCTCCGTATCGTTCTCACCCGCGCGTCCCAACCTCTCAACGAGCTCTCCCTCGGGCAGGCGCTCACCCTCGGCCCATGAGATAACGCGCACAGCAATCTTATCGCCATCCTCAACCTCGGGGTAACGCTTACGCTCAAGGCGTATATCCGTACCTATACGACGTGAGTCCGGCGTGATAAATATCGAATTTGTGGTGAGTTGCGCTGTGCCGATATATGGTTTTCGGCTACGCTCGACAACCTCGGTAATAGTACCTTCAAGCTCACCATCACGCGAACGACGTGCCACGGCAACCATGACCCTATCGCCATCTAACGCACCTGCACCATTACGACGTGCAACATATACATCGCTCTCCAACGCCTCAACCTCGACATACAAAGCACTGGGCGTAGCACCCGTGACCACACCCTCATAGCGTGGCATTGCCGAACGCGATAAGCGATACTTGCTACGTGCCACCTCCTCAACGAAGCCATCCTCGATAAGCTGACGTACTATGGCAAAGGTCATCGTGCGACCATCCCTATCCGCGCCACCCGAGGCTGCCGCGAGGTGCTTGAGCGAAAACTTCGTGTCGGGGAACTCCCTAAACATATCGACGATAAACGACGCACGCTCATCGCGGTTATTCCCCCTCTTATTCTTTTTCTTTCCCATTGTTACTTATTTAATACGTGGAGTGCCATACGGCGCATCATCCTCTCGCCCACGGCAATAGCCGCCTCGTCGGGCAGGAACGTGGCCGTATGCGAGCTACCTGCCGCATGACCTACGCCTAAGCGGTAGAACAGCGATGCATAACGCTCCGTATAGTAACCGAAGTCCTCGGCCGTAGTCATACGCTGGAGCTCCTTTACGCCGATACCCTCATCCGCCGCTACGATCATAGCCTCGTACGATAGCATCACATCGTTGACAACCGAGGGGTATCCTCTACTTATATCTACCTTAACCTCAACGCCATACTTTTCCTCTACGGCCTTGGCATTACCTCTGAGGTGAGCATATATTCGCTCCCTCTCCGCAGCATCGAACGTGCGCATCGTACCCTCGGCCGTGACCCTATCAGGAATCACATTCGTAGCACCCTCTGCAATGACACGACCAACCGACACTACCCCATCGGGCGAATTGAGTGCCGTAGTACGCAGAACAAGGTCGGCCATAGCCGTAACCGTGTCGTTAATCTCTGCACGACGCGCCGCATGGCCACCACGACCAGTCACATAGAAGCGTAGCTCGTCGTTCGAGGCCATAAACATACTGGGGCAGATGCCTATCTCGCCCACCTCCATACGTGCGTCGACATGTTGACCAATAACAGCTACCACGTCGTAGCCCACGAATGGATCCTCGGCCAATACCTTGGATGCACCGCCAGGGTTTAGCTCCTCACCTGGCTGGAAAATACCAAAGAGCGTACCCTCGAAGTCGCGCTCATGGTTCAACTCTGTGAGCACACCGAAGAGCATAGCTGCATGCATATCGTGGCCACATGCGTGCATAATACCCTCATTTTCCGAACGATAATCTACCTCGTTACGCTCCACAATGGGCAGAGCATCAATATCTGCACGAAGCACTACAGCGCGACGATGACCACCTCTCATACCCTCAATCTTTGCCAACACGCCCGTATCAGCAATCTTACGACACGCGATGCCCTCGGCCCCCAATGCTGCCATTATGGTCTGCTGCGTACGATGCTCCTCGAACGATAGCTCGGGGTGACGATGTAGCTCACGGCGCAATTCTATACTATTCATAACAGGTTACTTGCGAGGTTTATAGTGACGAGCCATCTGTGCTACGCTACGCGTAAAGTCGAGCGTTGTACCACAACAGCCACCTACGATTGATAGCAGGCCGCGCTCGGCTGCCGCACGCAGTGTCTCGGTGTGTTTCTTTGCCGTTTCAGGATGGTGGCCACGAGCATCAGGAACACCAGCCGAGGGGGCAACATACGTAGGGAGCGAAGTATAGCGCGCGAGTAGCTCAATATTATCGACGATATTCTTCACGCCATGCGAACAGTTAAAACCTATGGCAAGTGGTTCAAACTTAGCGAGATCCTCGACATACTTCTCCACCGAGCGACCCGAGATGAGCAATCCTCCAATCTTCGAAAGCACGGCCGAGAAGATTATCGGCTTCTCGGGTGCAATCTCACGGCATAGCTCCGCTGCAATCTCGGCATTGCGGACATCGGTGATACTCTCGATAAGAAATATATCTGCACCCTCACGATCGAGCGCCGTGATAAGCGTGCGGTACGACGCACGAAGCTCATCCTCCTTAAGGTCGATGGCAAGCGATATATTACGTGTCGAAGGGCCAATAGAACCAGCGATAAATACCTCCTTCTCACTCTTCTCACGAGCAGCTCGAGCGGCAGATAGGGCGGCTGCGACCAGCTCATCCGTCGTACGCTCAACGCCACACTGTGCAAGCATAAGCGGGTCGGCAAGGAAGGTGTTTGTTGTTATTATCACGGCTCCCGCCTTAATCGAGGCCTCGTACATCGCCTGCACGCGCTCAGGCTCGTCGACAGAGACGAGGTCGGGTACAAGGTCTCGGCGTGTGCCTACGAGGGTTGTGCCAATGGCGGCATCCTTAACTATGATATGGCGATCGAGAATCGCCTGAATACGCTCTTTTACACTACTCATACTGCTACTTTATTATCTCTATCTCAAAGAGTTTGTTCCACTGCTTACCCGTAACAAAGAGGTGACCATTTGCTGGGTTATATGCCACGCCATTCAACACCTCAGCTTCGGGATTATCCTTAAGTCCTAAGCGTAACTCTGGCAGGTCGACATATCCGACAACAACACCTGTCTTGGGGTCGATCTCAACGATGGCATCCGTCAGGTATATATTTGCCCAAATGTGACCATCGATCCACTCGAGCTCATTGATAAGGTCGAGAGGCGCACCGTCAAGAGTGACACATATCGACTCCAAAGTCTTAAACGTCTCGGGATCAACACGACGTATTGTCGAGGTGCCGTCGGACATATATAGCTCCTGGCCATCGGTGGTTATACCCCACCCTTCACCGCGATATTTTATCGAGTTAACGAGTTCGCCATCAGCGTTATAAACATGTGCTATATGCGTAAGCCATGTGAGCTGATAGATCTTGTCTTTGTAGTGCGTTATACCCTCGCCAAACTCCTTATCCGAGAGCTTAGCCACTATATCTATCTTACCACTCTTAAGGTCTACGCGCTGAAGCTGCGAGCGACCCTCCTGGCCTGTGCCCTCCCACATTACGCCATCGACATATTGCAGACCCTGCGTATAGCTCTCCACCGAGTGTGGATACTCCGCAACGACGCGATACTCATACAAAGCCGCAGGCACAACCTTCTCAACGGCAGCACTCCTCTCCGCCACCTGATCCCCCGCATTATTTCTCTTAGTGCCACCACACGACACCGACAGCACAACCATCGCAAGGGCTAAAATATTGTATTGCACGATTCGATTCATACCATTAGTTATAAATAAATACCGCACAAAGATAGCTTTTTTAAGGGAAATTGCCTACCTTTGAACGAGATTTAATCGTTATTTAACAATATGATCGACTACAAGGCATATACAAGCTCTACGAATGACGATGCTCACGATGATAAATATGGCCACATGGACATTATCTGGGCAGAGCATCAAACGGCGGGTCGAGGCCAACGCGGACATACCTGGCATAGCACCGAGGGCGAGAATCTCACCTTCTCCGTGGTGCTGACCCCAATGTTTCTACCCATCATCGAGCAGTTTCTGCTCTCGGAGGTTGTTGCCTTAGCCCTTGTCGCCACATTCAAGGAGTACGGCATAGCGTGCAAGATAAAGTGGACAAACGACATATATGCTGGTGATAATAAGATAACCGGCGTTCTTATAGAGCACTCACTCTCAGGTGACAAGATTGCCCGCACGATAGTCGGCATCGGCATCAATATCAACCAACGGAGTTTCCCAGGCGATCTGCCCAACCCAACATCTATGGCCATCGAGCGTGGCACGACATTTGACCGCCGCGAGGTCTTAGACCTATTCGTTCAGCAGTTACTACGGTACTACGACATGCTGGAACAGGGCAAAAAGCAGCATATCGAGGAGCTCTATCGGGCAACGATGTACCACCTCGACGAGCCCCACACCTACGCCTACCCCTCGGGCGAGAAGTTTGTGGCCACAATACGTGGCGTGCGCCCCTCTGGAGAGCTACGCTTGGAGCATACCGACGGTTCCATACACGAGTACGCATTCAAGGAGGTGGAGTTTGTCCTCCCACACAAAGCTAACAATGACACTTACATATAATTACAACTATGAAAGTATTGCTTATCAATGGTAGTCCACACGTTGCGGGCAACACCTTTACCGCCCTCAACCACATGGTCGAGACATTCCGCAGTGAGGGTATCGAGGCCGAAATCCTGCATATCGGCACGCGTGCCGTGCAGGGTTGCATCGGTTGCTTCAGCTGTGCCGAGATGGGAGAGTGCGCCTTTGGCGATCCGCTCTACAAGATGTTCGAGGCCAAGATCCGCGAATGTGACGCTTTAGTTGTCGGCTCACCGGTATACTATGCAGGCCCTAATGGGTCACTCTGCGCCCTGCTCGACAGGCTCTTCTTTGCCTCGGGTCGCCACCTGCAATATAAGCCCGCAGCAGCCATTGCGGTATGTCGTCGCGGAGGTGCTACCGCCACCCTCGATCGTCTGAATAAATACTTTACTATTAATAACATGCCAGTAGTATCATCTCAATATTGGAATATGGCTCACGGCCGCACTCCTGGCGAGGTAACGGAGGATGGAGAGGGCATGCAGACACTACGCACGCTGGCTCGAAATATGGCATGGCTCATGCGTAAAATAGCGGCCGATGGCACGCCCACACCTACGCCCGAGGAGCGCATCGCCACGAACTTTATCCGCTAAATGCCTCCGCCACAAAGAGTCACCGACGGAGGTCAGAGATTAAAAAAGTGAGCATTTTTTTTGTTTTGACCGAAAAACTGCTTATATTTGTGGTTGCGGAAGTGCAATAACCGCTTTGCGACAGAACAACAATAACAACTTAATACAACTGAAATTATGGCTAATGTACCTGCTAATTTGAAGTACTCTAACGACCACGAGTGGTGCCGTGTAGAGGGTGATGTTGCCGTTATCGGCATTACTGATTATGCTCAGTCACAGCTTGGTGACATCGTTTTCGTTGACGTTCCAACCGTTGGTGAGACCATCGAGGCAAACGAGGTTTTCGGCTCTATCGAGGCTGTTAAGACCGTATCTGACGCTTTCTCTCCCGTTAGCGGCGAGGTTTTGGAGTTCAACGAGGCTGTTGAGGCCGACTCTTCACTCGTAAACAAGGATCCATACGGCGAGGGTTGGTTGATCAAAATCAAGATGTCTAATCCTGCTGAGGTTGATGCCCTTTTGGATGCTGCTGCATACGAGGCGCTCATCGGCTAATTTGAAATAAAAACAGATACTACCCGACACACTCGATGTCGGGTAGTTTTTTACTAACCTCACCGAACTGCTTTCTTGCATATATATTGCATTTTTCATGCATAAACATCCATATTAATAAATTTTATGCAAAAAAATTTCTAATAAATTTCTCATTTCGAGTTTTTTATTATATATTTGCATTACTGTTTATGCCACAACCTTTCATTTTGCATAGACAATGCTGCATAAGATTGTGAGTGAGGTTGAAATGCAGCGACGCTAAGACACTGAACTTATACACTCAAAACTATTTATTAACAAATTAATTATTAACACTATGAGGAAATTTTTTACTACCCTCAAGTCAGTTGTAGCTGCTTCTATCGTGGCATCTATGACATTGGCAGCATCATGTTCATATGATGATACTGCTATCAAGGATCGCGTTGACCGCGTTGAGCAGGATATCAACAAGGTTGAGCAGGATCTTGCATCATTGACAGAGCGCGTAAACGCTCTTGAGCAGCGTTTGACCGACGAGGTTACTAACCTCACAGCTCTTATCAACGGTAAGGTAGTTGTTACTGGCCTTGAGAAGGACGGCGACGCTACTAAGGTTAACCTCTCTGACGGTTCATCATTCACCGTTTATCCCGAGTGCGATGTTGTTGATACCGACACCGACACCGACACTAACACCTACATCTCTATCGCAGAGCAGGACGGCGTCCTCTACTTCGCAGTTTACGAGATGGGCCAGTTCAAGGAGTGGTTGCTCGTTAACGGCGAGATGGTTCCCGTTTACGATGGTAACGACTACGAGGATGACGAGTGCGACGATCCATACACTCCCGAGGCTCCCGTAGCTCCTCAGTTCCGTGTAAATGCTGAGACTGGCAACATCGAGGTTTCTATCGACGGTGGTGCTACTTGGACAGAGAGCGGTTTGTCAGCTGCTGCTACCGGTATGCAGGTATTCACCGGCGTTAAGGACAACGGCAACGGTACCGTAACCTTCACTTTGTTCGACGGCTCGACATTCGACGTTACTTTGGCAGAGCTTATCGAGTTCAACACAACTCGTGGCCAGCTCTATGTTAAGCCCGGCGAGACCAAGGAGCTTCCTTTCACTATCAACGATTCTGTTGCAGACGTTAACATTATGAACCAGCCTCTCGGTTGGAAGGCAGAGGTTGCTCTCGCCGAGAACAACGAGTCTGAGGGTGACGACGTAGATCCCGGTATGGGCATCTTGGCAGCTGGCGGCACAGAGTTCGTTTTGAAGATTACCGGTCCTTCACAGGACTTCATCAACGCAGGTTATGCCGAGACTAAGGGCTTCATCAGCGTTCACTTCAACTCTACAAACGGTGCTTGTAAGGTAGGTAAGATCGCTGTTGAGATGGCAGAGATCACCTTGGACATTGACAAGGCTGGCAACGTAACAGTTGTAAGTACTTGGGTTGACGAGTATCTCTACTCTGATTGGTATGGTGAGCAGCTCATCCAGGAGTTCAACAACTACTACGTATGCGTTATGCCTATTGAATACTATGTTGAGGATCTCTCTCAGATTTACGACACAAGTTGGTATGAGTTCAACGTTCCTTGCGTAGGCGGTTGGATCAACAACTTCTTCTACAACGTAAACCCAGAGTTCAACACTTACGATAAGGCTACTTATGCTGAGGGCGTAAATGAGAAGTGGGAGTTCAAGGCTACAGTTAAGGAGATCATCGACATTCTCGACTGGAATGGCACGCTCACTTACGATGGCAACTCATTTATGGTTCTCGTTATTCCTACCGATCCTCAGGCATACGGTTCATTGATGCTCGATAAGGCTCTTGCAGTTCCTTTCAAGCAGGTTAACGTTAATGTTGAGGTTGTTGAGACTACATGGAACAACGCTTACTTCAACGCAACATTGCGTGGTGCTAACGCTTACCAGTTCAATATCAATAACAAGGCAGATCTCGAGAATCAGATTGCCAACGGCTGGTATGCTGACTTTGAGACTTACTACAACGACTATATCTTCTACTGGCAGAACTATGGCAGCTCATTCGGTTCACACCGCTTAGTTACTGACGTTGTTGCGGAGAATATCTCATTCAACGACCTTATCAACTACGGTGAGGAGTATCCCTACTGGTTTGAGATGGCTCCCAACGCTACTTATATCGTAGCGATCCTTGCTGAGGAGGATGGTAAGACCGAGTACACTTATGAGGATCTCAAGATCTTCGAGTTCACAACTGCGGATGTTGTGGCAGCCACTACTCCTTTCGAGTACACAATCGAGCTTGACGCCGAGGATACAACTTACTTCAACATCTACGCTAACGTAACAGTTCCCGAGACTGCTGTTGCAGTTTACTCACGCTGGTACGATGAGGAGTTCCTCTCAGAGGAGGAGCTTAAGGCCGACCTTCTTAATAACGGTTACCTAAGAACTGATTTCGAGGATGGTTACACATATGAGATTAGCACATTCGTTGACGCAGCTGCTACTCCAAAGTACTTGGGTATTTTGATTATCGACGCTGAGGGTAATTACTCGACAGGTTGGACACAGCTCCAGAGCAAGGCCGTTGTTGTTAACGAGAACGTAACTGTAACTATCGAGAACGTTGAGTTCTTCACAGCTGATAAGGTTGCAGAGGTTACTCTCGGTGGTCTTGAGGGCGTTGAGTATACTGCTATCAAGGCTTATGTATGCACTGGTGATGCAGACTCATACTACGTCCGCGACGAGGCTGCTCTTCAGGATCTTGCTTACGGAGATAACTACATGTACACCGGTTACACAACCAACCCATTCACTGTAACACGCACTGCTGATTATAAGTACAATGCAACTGAGGGTAAGGCTTACATTGTTGCAGCTGCTGTTCAGTTTGCTGACGGTTCTATATCTAACGTAGCTTACGGCGAGTACGCTTTTGGTGAGATTCCCGAGCCCGTGACAGTAGTTTCTGCTGCCGCTACAGCTGGTACAACCGGTGGCGATATGAACTACTACACCGTAGCGTTCACAATGAGCGATGAGAGCGTTTACTCAATTGAGTTCCGCACAGATGGCAACAACTGGCTCACACTTGGCGAGTACACCGACTCTTGGTCAAACTACACAAATGGCTACTACCCCGGTTATATCAACTACGCATATAAGAATGGTTCATCAATCGGTTGGGCTTACACTGACGTAGCATACGAGAACGACGCTTACACCATTAATTTCCGCGTTACTCTCGACTGGCAGAACTTTGAGGAGTACACCTACACAGGTGCTATCGATGGTTTGGTTGCTCCCGGTGGTGCTCCCGAGGAGGGTGGCGATGACACTGGTGAGGACACTGGCGAGACTGAGGATGGCGTGATCTATGTAAATACATTTGTAGGTACAGGCGACGCTGACAGTTACAGCGATTATTTCCACTTGTCAGATGGTACTGGTAACAACGAAGTAAAGTTTGTTGTTTGCGCATATGATGGTGCAGTAGTTGATGGCTGGCCCTTGACAAACGAGTACACCTCATTCAAGAGCTCTGTTTCTTATGTAATGGGTACAGATAGTTTCTCATTCATAAACAAGTCGCTTATTGTGAATGGTACAACTTATAGCAACTCAGATGTATCGAATGCTTCTGCATCAGTAGATGCCAACGGTAACATCACTATCAACTTCACTGTTGGTGGTACAGCTTACGTCTTCAAGCACAACAAGTAGTAAGATATACCTATCTTAACCTTTTCGGAGCTTCCCTCACGGGAGGCTCCGATTTTTTGTTGCAGGAAAAGGAGAGAGATAAACAGGAGGCGGTTTGAGAGAATGACCCATTCGCTTAGGTAAAAAGTTGCTCAATAAAAAAGTTTTATTACCTTTGTAGATGAAAAGGTAAATATTAATAACCAAAAATATACGTCTATGAGAACTGCCAAACTATTAGCAATGCTGATTAGCTGCGCAACACTGCTCTTTGCTGCGTGCGAGGAGAAGGAGCCACCCGCAAACAACCCCACGCCCGAAAATCCTGACGATCCTGAAAAACCCGACAACCCCGTAGAGGAGGCAGCCTTCGAAATAGTTATCACCGAAAAGACTACACTCTCCTTCACGTTCAACATATACCCGAAGGATAAGACGATGGAGTATATCTTCCTCACCGACACAACCCGCGTCTTAGAGGAGAGCAACGTGGTGACAGGCGAGGACTTTGTTGCCTATAACAACTGGTTATTCTACTCCGAGGCTGAGACCTTCGACACCACGGTCGAGGAACTTGTTAAGGATTACTACATCTACACCGGCGACGTAGAGGATATCACGTTTAACGGCGTCCGCCCGGGTGATGAGTTTGTGATATATGCATATGGTGCCGAGGTCGTTGACGGCGAAGTACGCGCCACGACCGAGGTTATTACAGTGCGCGACCGCACCGAGGAGGTAGAGATCGTCGAGCATGCTGTGGCTATCGACGTTGCTGTCGATGGCAACCACGCCAACATAGCCTTCGACCCCAACGGCTTCGATGGCAACTACCTCACCATCGTGGAGAGTGTCGCAACGCTCTGTCCCGACGGCGATGCTACGGACGATAAGATAAAAGATGCTGTTATGAATATGTGGTATAACGCGCTCACGGTATACCTACAATATGGCTTCGCATTGGAGATGATTCTCGGCGACCTCACGGTCGTAGGCGAATATCAAGCATCGTACGATCTGCTTGCCAACACCGAGTATGTTGTCACGGCCATGCCTATCGATTCAACAGGTGTGATATATGCCTATCCGACAATAGAATATTTCTCTACATCGGACGTAGAGATGTCGGACAACACGATTGATATCAGCGTTAGCAACATCCTCCCCCGCGAGGCGACAATCACGGTTACACCCTCTAACGACGATCCCTTCATCGTGGCTTGCTTCGAAAGTTCTCCATATAATGGAATGACAGACGAGCAGATTATCGCAGATTACACTGCTAAGTTCCCATTATATCCTACGTCAGGAGGTTTTACCTACACATTCACTGGTCTAACCCCCGAAACCGAATACTTCGTTGCTGCATTCGGATGCGATGGCGGCGTAGTGACAACGGAGCTCTTTAGAGTTGATTTCGTCACGGCCAAGGAGCAGATGAGCAATATAAACATTGAGCTTAATATCATCGGTTACTATGATATCGAAGAGGTCGCGGCACTGTATGATTACTACCAGAATTTTGTCGGCACATATGCAGCCCTATTTGCATACGAGTTTATCACAACACCACAGGCTATGGGTATCCACTACGGTCTGTATTCCAAGGCTTCGGTCGAGGGCGTTGATGACGACGATCTGCGCAAGATGATACTCGAACGCCCAATAAAGGATACGTTCCGCCCAGTAAACTTCATACGAGCATACGGTCTCGAGTATGTACTCTTGGCTGTTGCGGTCGATAGCGAGGGTAATCCCTCGAAGCTCTTCAAGAGCGATGTCATTACAATCACGTATGACGGCCGTGGCGATGCACAGGAGTTTATTGATATGATGCACTAATTTCTTCACCTTGCATAAAAAAGACGTGCCCGCCAAAATTGGCGGGCACGCTTCGTATGCATCAACCTCACTTATCGAACGATGATCTCGTCTGTAAAGAGGAATCCCGAGAACTTGCTACGATGCGCCTTATAGCGTATATATCGCACATCGGCACTACCCTCCCAGCCAAAACTCTTAAACGACGGAAGCTCGTCGACAACAACCTCATGCTCGATATCCGCAAGGAGCTCATAGTTCTCGCCATCGGTCGAGCCCCATATCTCCACTCGACATGGCATAAAGACTCCCGGGCCACATATCTGCATAAAGTCGGCAGCGATGCTCTTGATGTGCATAACCTCGCCCATATCCACAACCACATCCACGCCGCCACGACCCAAGAAGCCCTGCCAACGCTTGTCGGCATAGGTCCACGTACCACGCAGACCATCCGTGAGCGTAGCATCGCCCGCTGCTGCATACTGCGGAGCATAGTAGCGCGAGGGGTGGAGGTAGCTGACACGCTTACCCACAGCAAGATGCTCAACGGGCTCGAGCGACTCTGGGCGGTTGCCAATCTCGTTCTTAAGGTCAAAAGGCGTGTAACCACGCTCTAACATATCATCCACAATTCTTACGGCACGCTCTCTGAAGAGCTTAAAATCGCGATTCTCTGGCTTACTCCAGCCAATCTCCGCCACGGCGATAGCACGAGGCCAGAGCATATGCTCGTAGTGGTCATCCGTAGGGATAAACTCTGCCCAAAGGTTAGCCTGAACGCCTATGATATGGCGCGCAACGTTCGCGTCCATACTCTCGGGCGTAGGCTCGTAGGAGTAGACCTTCTCGAGTGGCAGATAGCCACCAATGCTCTCGGGTTGCGAGTAAGGAGCATCCTGCGGAGCATCAATATAGCAGTAGCCGTGGGGCGACATAATGGCATCGTGACCGGCAGAGGCAGCTGCGATACCACCCTCCTCACCACGCCACGACATAACCGTAGCATTAGGCGCAAGGCCTCCCTGGAGGATCTCATCCCAGCCGATAATCTGGCGGCCGCGGGCATTGAGATACTCCTCTATGCGGTGAATCATATAGCTCTGGAGCTCATCGACGCTCTCCAGGCCCTCCTCCACCATTCTACGGCGGCAGTCGTTGCACTCCTTCCAGCTTGACTTGCCAGCCTCATCGCCGCCGATGTGGATATACTCCGAGGGGAATATCTCAATCACCTCGTCGAGGATTGCCTGCATCATCTCAAACGTTGCCTCCTTACCGATGCAGAGGTCACCCTGGCGTTCGGGCAGCTGCGTACAACGAAGTTCGGGGTAAGCAGCAAGCACCTCGTCCGAATGGCCCGGCATCTCGATCTCGGGGATAATGGTAATATAGCGATCTGCGGCATACTTCACAAGCTCACGGGCATCGGCCTTAGTGAGATAGCCACCATAGGCACCCTCCGTGCCCTCGTCAACATGACGACGGTCACCATACCACCACTCCTTCCACGTGTCGGGCGTACGCCACGCGGCATAGCTACACAAACGAGGGTAGCTATCCACCTCCAAACGCCAGCCAGCAGCATCGGTAAGGTGCAGATGCAGGCGGTTCATCTTCATAGCGGCCATCTGATCTATCTGACGCATAAGGAACTCCTTAGTGCGGAAGTGGCGCGAGATGTCGATGAGCACACCACGATAGCCAAAGCGCGGAGCATCAGCCACATGGCAGCAAACGAACTTACCCGTAGCATCGTATATCTGCTTAAGGCTCTGGAGACCATAGTACAGACCCGCAGCAGTCGTAGCCTTAATAGTTACACCCTGCGTCGTAATATCCATAACATAACCCTCCGTAGCATAGCACATATCAGCAATCTCCGCGAGCTCAGCACCATCAACAACCAACATGTTAAGAAAGCCCCTGCGTGATGGACGGCGCACATTGCGTAGGTCGACACCTATGCTTTGCACTGCGGCAACAAGTGGCGCAGAATCCTCAGTCCCAGCATCCACATATATGGCAAGTCCCTTGCTCATATCTACGCTCTCCTCACCCCACACAACAGTAGCGGGAGCAGGCGTAATGATGTTATGCTGAGCCATAAGCTCACTCGCACACGTAGCAACAAGAGCAAGCAATAGTGCGCATAAATTCTTTATTTTCATAGCGTTATCGTTACGTATAATAATAGAAAGGGGTGTCGAGCCCATAGGCCAACACCCCATAGCTTATCGCCCTAAAATTATAGGCGGAAGGTCTTGATAACCTTAACCTCAATAAGATCACTCTGCGTAGCGAGAGGCTCAACCTCATGACGAGTAACCTTTGCCGCACGGGGAGCACCCACTGCCTCGCTCCAAGTACACTCGAGCGTAGGCTCTGCATCCTCGGCAATAACGAGCGACTTAGCAAATGCCTTAGGAGTAGCATCATTCACCGCATCGACATAGCCACGAAGCTCCTCTATATCTCCAGGCGTAACGGGCTTAACAGCAAGGCGTGCAACCTTACCCTCCGAGCCATTGGTATCCTGAGCATACGACACAACGGTCTGCTCAGCATCCCATTCAGCCACAAAGAAGTGATAGGGAACAGTGAGGTTAACGTCCTGCCAGTAGCCGCGGAAGCTCGCAATGATATACTGGTCCGAAAGTCCCACAACATCGTCGTAGGCATCCGTCGTGATCGCGCTAAAGAGTGCCGAAGCATCCTCTGTACCGGTGTGCTTAACAGCCACGATAGGACGACCCTGTGTCAGACTTGCATTGCCAAAGATTGAGCCGTTCTCCTCGTCGCCGTTGTAAACGCCGAGAAGTTCCACAGAGGGATTAACGCTACCGGGCAGCGTCGTCTTAGCGATGATGTCGCTATACACACAGCGAGCAAACTTACCCGTCTCGGTGTCGATGGCCAAAACATAGCCTACATACTCTCTATCGGGCTGGAGATTAGCGATATAGTACTCACCATCGCCATTGCGATATAGGTGGCTACACCTCTCCTCCAAGGCCTCCTGAATAGTCAACGATGGGCTCTGACCCGTCATACACATCTCTATAACCTGAGCAAGCATCGTGCTGGCATCGGCCATAGCGACATTAGGATCAAAGCTGTCTGCATAGCCAATGCCGGGCTGATAGTAGATTGTAGGATCACTTGCGTCGATCTTAAGCGTGAAGTCGTAAGGGCCAACCTCCGAAACACTGAACTCAAACTCCGCAGTCATAGGATCGCCCTGCTCCGAGGTCACGAACGACACGTAGACAGGAGCCGAGGTGATAGTACCGGGGTTCTGGTCGTACTCGCCAGTCTCCTCGTTGATGAGCTGACCATATGTAGGATTAGGCTCGAAGCTGAAAGCCACGATATAGTACTCAGTCTCAGCGATATTAAGCTCAACCTGATTCTCACCCGTAAGGTTGATAACGCCCTTCACGGGATCGCGACGCTTAAGCTCGGTGTAGTTATCCCAGTAGTAGATATACTCCGTAACCGCGCTGTTAGCGATCTCAATAGGCTTCATCTTACTCTTCTGAGTGTTGATATAACCGATGTAGTAGTAGTACTCGGCATTGAGGTCCGAAGGTGTGATGACAACATCGGCAGTGTAGTGACCGATGTTAGTTACCTCGATGTCGAACGTAAGGTCGCTTGCAGCCTGCTCACCAGAGTTGTATCGCAACTCCTCAATCTCGGTACTTACCCACAAACCCTCGCTATCGAGCTGAACACCAGCAGCAAAACATGCATACTTGGTCTTAGGCTTGAGGTTAGCAGCATAGAGCGTACGTGTACCCTGATAGATGAGCTTCGTGCGGATCTCCTCGTCGCTAAAGCCCTCAGCCTTAAGGTTATCAATCTCTGTCTGCACGTAGTAAGCGAAGTACTGCTCCTTAGTCCAACCATACTCGCCATCTGCTGCGGTGTAGCTCTGCAACGTCTCAACATCAACGTTAACAAGCGTCCAATCCTCCGTCGCGATGCTGGGTGTAACCGAGATTGCTGCATTGTTGAGATAGGGCTCAGCCTTGAGGGCGAAGGTGCAAGGGCTAAGCTCCGCGCTCACGGTCTTGAAGCGTGTGAGCGACACATCGCTCGTAGCCTTATAGCCATCTGCCGCATCGACACCAAAGAGCAAGAGGTAGTAGTTCGAACCCGAATTAAGACCCGTGATCTTCACACCCTCGCGCTTGCCCTTAGCCACATTCTCTGCCACATAGCCGTCGAACGTTTTACCGATAGACAAGGCATACTCCTCCATATCGGCATAGATCATCGCCACGATATCTGCATCCGTATCGCACTGCTCGACAGCCGCAGCCTCATAGGCAACTGCCAAGTAGTTGGCCTCGAGGTCCGAGGGTGTTGCGGTGTAGGTCACCGTCGTGCGTGTAACATCGCCAAGTTCCACGCTGAAGGTCAACTCCTTAACGATAGGAGTATCGGGAGTATCGGGCTTATCGGGGGTCTTGGTGGGATCCTCACCGCAGGCAGCAAAGGTCATAGCACCTGCCACCAATAGGGTCATCAACCAATTAAATCTTCTCATATGTCTGAATTATATTAATTTTTAGGATAGCAGCCTCCAACTTGTATAAGACATCAGTCCTCAACTTACTTATGAGCCTCTGCCCTCAACTTGGCTGCTCGCCATCTTACGACCCACCCCGGGTGAGAGATACGAAATCTCCCGCTCGGGGTAAAAGTCTAAATATTAGTCAATAATCTTAGCAACGACAGATTACTTACGAAGGTAGAAAGGACGAATGTAGTCGAGCTGCATTACAGTGTAGGGTGCAACCTCGGCCTCAGCCTCTACGACCTGCTCGCGAACAGCTACGCGTGCAGCGGGTGCAGCAACGGGCTCCTCGTTAACAACCAACGACTTAGGCATAGCGAGGCTGCTCTTCTCGGCAGCGTTGAGCTCTTCAACCAATGCCTTCAAATCCTCTATCTTGCCCTTCTCCTCAGCAGTAGGACAAGTGAGCAAACGGCCCATTGTACCAATACGACCATTGTTGTCGGTTGCATAGGCAAAGCACGTAAGATCACTATTCCATTCTGCCACGTAGAATGTATATGGCGATGCTACACTGCAACTATTCCAACCATACTTCAAGCCCTCACCCCAGATATCTGTGTCGGGGTAACCTACCGTGTTGCTGAGATCTCCACCAAGCGACAGAGTGAAGAGGCCGCGAGCACCATCCAAGTTGTCATACTTAACAACGGTGATAGCCTTACCCCTTGTTGCCGACGGCTGACCGAATACAGAACCATTCTCCTCGTCGCCAGAGTAGTAGCCCACGAGCTCAACAGTGGGAGCTATCGAGCCAAGCGCGCCAGTGCTTGCAAGGTTCTCGAACTTGTGGAGCTTAAGCACGTGACCATCCTCGGGGTTGTAAACAACAACATAGCCCATAAAGTCACTCTCGGGAGCCAAACCGGTAGCATCAGCTACTGATGCATCACGATAATAGTAGCTTGAGAGAACCATAGCTACCGTTGTGTCGGGATTGAACATCTTCGACTGCTCAAGCATCCAGTCAAAGGCCTCGTTCTCTGCGGCAATGATCTCATCCTCGTTATACTCTCCCGGAGCGCATACATTGTAAGAGTAGTATGTTGTAGAGTGTGAGGGAGCTACCGAAATCTTGAAGCTATATGGCGTGATGTCAGATGCAGACATTGTAAAGGTTGTTGTTGCGGGATCGGGAGCAGGAAGAGTACGGAAAGTTACCATCTCGGGATCCGAAGTAATACCGCCAGAATAACCAAAGGCAATCACATAGTAGTCGGTATCGGGAGAGTCGAGCTTATACTTGTAGGGGCTGCCAGGGCCACCGGTATAATCCTGAACACCCTTATAAAGCATCATACCGCTATTCATTGCGCCACCGTACATTGCTACGATATTGTTCATAATCTGCTCGGCAGTCTGCTCGCCATCCCACACACCGCACATCCAGCAGAATGTCTCCTTTGGATCCGAAGGAGTAATCTTAATAGCTGCACGAATCATCTCAACATCAGTAACCGAGATGTCGAACGAGAGGTCAACCTTATTTGCCTCACCCGTAGTGTAACTGCCCTTGCTAATGGGAGTTGTAACGTAAGCACCATCAGCATCGATAGTAATACCTGCAATAAGGTAGACATACTTCGTGTTTGCCGAGAGACCCTTAGCACCAAGCTTCTGGTCACCCTTAGGGATAATCATTGATATTATCTGCTCATCTGTGTAACCCATATTGCGGTACTGTCCAATCTCGTCGTTGAAGTATGTGAGGTAGAAGGTCTCCTCAGACATCATATAACCCTCGGGGTCGTTAACGTAGTAGTTGTACATAGCCTCCTCAACAGAGATCAAGTGCCAGTAGGTGTCCTTATCAGAAGGAACAACCACGAACTCTACATCATTACCACTAACGTTGACTCTAACATCGAACGTACACTCGGTCATAGATACCGTCTGAGTGGTAAACTCCTTCTTCACGAGGTTGGCGTCGGCCTTAAAGTTGTTCTCGGCATCAACACCAAAGATGATAAGATAGTAGTCAGTCAAAGGAGCAAGACCCTCGAAGCAACCACCCTCGATAACGCCCTTGTCCAAGAGCGTGGGCATATACTCTGCAAAGGTCATACCCTTGTTCGAAGCCTCCTCGGTAATCTCCTGATAGATAGCTGATACAAGGTACTGATCCTTAGTAAAGTCATCAGCCGAAACCTTGTCGTAAACAAAGCAGAAGTACTCAGCCTCCAAATCTGAAGGTGTTACGTTGAAGGTCATTGTGGTCTTAGTCACCTCCGAAATCTCGACATCGAACGTAAGCCCGGTGGGAGTGTCAGGTTTGTTAGGTTTGTTAGGCTCGTCAGGAGTCTCAGTACAAGATACTGCAGATAGCATCACGGCCATCACAAGCATCATCATCCAGCGAAATTTTCTCATAATTTTAGATTGATTATTAGGTTATTATATTGTTTCGTTAATATTATTCTCTTATCTTCTGTACACCTATTCTCCTATACTTTTAAATTAAAACAATATCCATCGTACAAAAATATGATTTTTTGGCCGAAGTGCAAAATTTTTTACCGATTATTATCTGTATTTTATTCTAAATGAGGATGAACTCCATGCGATAAAAAGGCTGATACATAAAAGATGTGGATAAGAGCAGATGTCGCAGGATGATACCTCTTAGAGGGGCCCCCGTTTTCTACTCTATACAAAAATTCCAACGATGGGTGGTGCTTAAAAGAAGATTCCCTCGGGATAGTACATCAAGTACAACCCGAGGGATCTTACTTTTAGGGAAGTGCCACAGATGCAGCGCTATCCGAAAAAATTACATCTTCTTGCCAACGTTGGTCTTCTTCGCACCCTTAGCAGCTGAAGCCTTTGCTGCAGCCTTAGGAGCGTTCTTAGCTGTCTTCTTCTCAGCAACGATAGTTGCATCCTCGGCAGCATCAGTAGACTTCTTGCGTGAACGACGTGTCTTAGGCTTAGCCTCAGTAGCTGCAGGAGCAGCAGCCTCACGACCGAATGTGTAAGTCTCGTTGAAATCAACGAACTCGATGATACACATATCAGCACCGTCACCGAGACGGAAGCCAGTCTTGAGGATACGGGTGTAACCACCAGGACGCTCCATAATCTTAGGAGCAATTGTGCGGAACAACTCGGTTACGGCCTCCTTCTGCTTCAAGTATGAGAATACTACACGACGTGAGTGAGTAGTGTCCTCCTTAGACTTGGTTACGAGAGGCTCGATGAACTTCTGTACGGCCTTAGCCTTAGCTACAGTAGTCTGGATACGCTTGTGCAGAATGAGCGACGATGCCATATTTGAGAGCATAGCCTTACGGTGGCCGGCCTGTCTGCCAAGGTGATTAAAATTCTTATTGTGTCTCATAATTAATCTTTATCAAGTTTGTAGATAGATACGTCCATACCGAACTTAAGATTCAGCGATGCCAACAACTCATCCAACTCTGTGAGCGACTTCTTACCGAAGTTACGGAACTTCAGAAGGTCGTTACGATTGAGTT